>DATKCQ010000169.1:0-28320 GCA_035513135.1 Thermohalobaculum sp. | reverse complement strand
TCATTCGGCAACAGCGGCGCGAGCCGCGCGTACTGCTCCTCAGAGAGCCAGAATTCCGCAGATCCCATCCCAAACTCCTTTTCGGAATTTGAATCAGATCTCCGCAACAATGGGAATCCCTTTTATGGGTCCCGAGCCTAGAGCCGTTTCGGAGGTTCCTGACTCACCGAGACGGCTCCAGCATGTTGGGTCGTCACCGCGATTTCCAAGCCGCAAAGTGAGTCCACTTCGCTCGAAATCGCTCTAACGCCAGATCGGCCGGCCGAGATCGATCACGTCCGAATCGGTGAGCGCCCCGGCAGCGGCGCCGACGGCGCCGCCGATCAGCGCGCCGGTGACCGGGTCGCCGCCGAGAAGCGTGCCGCCGACGGCGCCCGTCCCGGCGCCGATCGCGCCGCCGCTGAGGGCGCGATCGGTCGTGTTGTGGCCGCAGGCGCCCAGTATCAGGAGGGAGAGGGACGCGGCGGTCGCGAAGGTGATGCGATTCATGTTCTGTCTCCTGGCGGTCATGCCTGGCCGCGTCCGCCAACCGCGACGGTCGTCGACCCGCTATCATTTCGCGGCCGATTCTTTCGGCCATTACGAAGATGAACTTCCGATGAAGTGCATATGAGAACAGATCAAGTCGATTACAAGATCCGGAATGATTTTATCATGAGTATGTTTTGGTAGATCTATGATTTTAAAATATTGAGTGTGAATGAATGACTTAGGAAAATAATGCGCGATTGCACTGAGTCGACACGCTCGGGCTGATGTTGCGGGCGGCGGTTCACCCCGCCTCCGTGCAGAATCGCGACGGCGTCGCACGCGTGCTCGACCGGCGCACGCGGCGCCGCTTTCCCTTCCTCAAGGTCGTGTTCGCCGATCAGGGCTATCAAGGACCCAAGGCGGCGCGCGCGGTCGCCCGGGCAGGCTCCTGGACGCTCGACATCGTCCACCGCGTGGCGGGACAAAAGGGCTTCGCCGTGCTGCCCATGCGTTGGGTGGTGGAGCGCACGCGCGGCCTGGCCTTTCCCGCCGGCGACGAGGCGGCACAGCTCGACCGCCTCCGCCAGGGCCTGGCGCCAGCGCGGCGAGCCGGTGGTCGACCGCGAGGCGGCGCGCCGCGGTTCGGGGGTGCGGCCGGCTCAGGGCGGCGCGCCGGCGGGCCGCCGCGCCCGCCGCGCGCCTCTCCTCAGGCCCCGCCCTTCATCAGTCCGAAGTTCACCAGCGTCGTGCGAACCTCGTTCAGCAGCGTGTACAGGTCGGTGAAGTTGTCGTTGATCACCGCATCGGCGCCCGAGCCCGAAACCGCCGCCAGCGTGCCGTCCCGTGTGCCCGCTGTGTTGTTGGTCAGCGCCGCCTGGTTCGGACCCAAGGTTTGCGTGCCCACTCCGCGTATTTCTGCCCAGGTGCCGGGGGTTCCGGAGACGACGCACACCCAGCCAAGCGGCGCACCCGCAGAGGCATCGTAGTTCCAGTAGACATCCCCGCGTCCGTGCGCCCCGGCGCCGGGCGGAGCAAGGGCAGTCGAGCGGAACCGCGCATTGTTGTTGTCGCCCAGCCACAGACCCTGCTCGAACGACACCTTGCCGCCGCCCACAACTGCCGACCGGCCATAGGTG
This sequence comes from Thermohalobaculum sp., assembly GCA_035513135.1. Taxonomy (GTDB): domain Bacteria; phylum Pseudomonadota; class Alphaproteobacteria; order Rhodobacterales; family Rhodobacteraceae; genus Thermohalobaculum. The sequence continues at coordinate 26,713 of DATKCQ010000169.1, read as the reverse complement.
CGAATGCTCAGGGCGGTGGTGAGCTGGATCGGCTTGCGGTCGAGGTTCGCGTGCTGGAACACCCAGCTTCCGTGCCCCTCGCTCCATTGCAGCGCCCACCCGGCGGTGCCGTCGCCCTCGGCCAGAACCTCGAACGCCTGATCTACCGCCCCGTTAAGCCGGAAAGTCAGGTCGCGGGCAGGGGCATAGTGGCGGTGATTTTGGAGGTCCATCCTCCCCGCCATCGCAATGCCTTCGGAGCCGCCGATGAGGCCACCGTAGGTGCCCTTCGGGTCGTATCCATCGCCCGCGAACCACAGCGTCGGGTAGACGAGTTGGGCAGCACCGTGACCGCCTTCGCCATAGGCCCCTACGAAGGTGTTCTTCGCGTTGATGTTCTCGGTGCGGAACGAGCCACCGTGGAAGTAGGTGCCTTCGGGCTTGCCGGCCTCCCACAGCAGGATGCCCCCGGTCGCTCCCCCGGCGTCGGTGTCGATCCACACGTTCTCATCCGTGCCCGGCTGGGTCGCCACCAGTTGCGCCTCGGTGGCGTTCACGCTGGCCGAGTAGCGCCGGGTGCCGTCCGTGACGAACGAGGTTGTCCCGGCACCGTTCCCTGCAATCGTCGCCAAACCGTTCAGCGAGGAGTGAACAGCGGTATAGGTGTTGCCAAGGAGGGAATGGTCGTGGATGCCCCAGCGCCCGCACCCAGTGGCGTCAAAGAGTGCGCACCGCCCCGAATTGGTATCGCCACCGGCCACATAGAGACCGTTCTTGTGGCAACCTTCGGCAACCGCGATTTCGAGCGACCAACCGTTCGCGTTGCCCTCCTCGTCAGCGGCACCCCCCGTGGTCGCCACGATGTTGAAGCCGTTGCCGGGGAATTTCTGGATGAACAGGTTGCGAAGGACCGCGCGGGCGCGAAGCCAGATGCCGTGACCCTTGGTGCCGTCCGTGACCCCCGCGAGGGTGCCCCCGGCGCTCACCAGTTTCAGTCCCTCGATGGTGCTGCCGTCCGCGCCGCCGGTCGGAGTGACTTCCACCCCCGCGCCCAGCGTGTTGCGCCGATGCACGATGATGCCGGTGACGTTGGCGTCCCAGCGCAGAATGACCGGGTGCGAGTCATACGTCATGCCCGCGCCCGAGCCGAGGAGATGCACCACCTTCTTCAGTTCCAGCACGGTGGCACCGAGATAGTATTTGCCCGGCGGCACCAGGACCCGATGCACGGACACGTTCGGCGCATCCGGGGCTGTGTTGAAATCCCCGGCCCCGGCCAGCGCATCCTTGAACGCCTGACCGTCATTGGTCACACCGTCGCCCTTGGCACCGGCCTGACGCACGCTGATGCCGACCAGATCGGGCACCAGTTCCCACCACGCGAGGTCGGCGGACTGCACCTTGAGCGCGTGCGTGGGCTCGGAGGCGGCGCGCTTGTAGAGGGCACCGCCACCATCGCCAGCCACCGCGTAGCCGGCTGTGCGCAGGTGGGTGATCGCGGCCGAGACGGTCGCTCCGGCGACCTCGGCGCGGGCCGGGAATTCGCGCATCGTGGTGGGGGGAAGGCCGTCGAGGCTGACCTTGTCCGCCGCGGTCATCATCCCGGCGGTGGTGGCGTCGGCGCCCGCCACCGGCGCGGCGCTCCCGTCCGAGGCGCTCAGGATCACCTGGGAGGAGTCGCGTGTTGCCTCGAGGTCCACGCTGGTCAGCCCGCCCGTCTGCTGCGAGGAGCCGAAGGCCACGCGCAGCGGCCGGCGCTCGATCTGTTCGCTCAGCTTCATGTCAGGCCTCCACGAAGGAAATGGTGTAGTCCCGGGCGACGCCGATGGAGTTGATGCCGAAGCCGGTGGCGGCGAGGGGCTTGCTCGCCACCGTGTCGGCCTCGGCGGTGTCGCCCGGCCGGCGCACGGTGTAGCGCAGGTTCACGTCGCTCTCGACGATGGCGACGACGGCGTTGTGCGGCGCCGGGCCGCTGCTCGCCGGGGTGGCGCCGACGCCCACCGTCTCGTAGCCGAGCTCGGGTTCGTTGACGACCGGTAGCTCGTGATAGCGCACGTCCCGCGTGGCTCCGTCGTGCCACCAGATCTTCACTGTGCCTGCCATGATGGGTCTCCGTCGGGGTTACAACGAGCGCGCCCCGCCTGGACGGGACCGCATGTGGGGTGAAACTCGGTGATGGGGCGGAAGCGATTGCGCGCTTCCTCGGGGCGCCGTGGCAAAAGCCTGGCGGGGAGCGGCTCGACCGACAGTTTGCCGGCATGGGCACCGGCAGGTCGAGAAACCCGAGCACCCTTAGCGATGATGTATTGATGACGCGTTAAAGTGCGTTCAATCCCCTGCGCCTTCAAGCGATCACCCTGCCACCCGAAGCGGGGCTTGCAATCGCGCCGGGCGGCAATATGCTCATGTCCGTTCTCTCGGGGCGCCCGATGGCAGGTCTGCACTGCGCCGGGCTGAGATGTACCCGTCGAACCTGACCCAGGTTGTACTGGCGGAGGGAAGAGACACCGGCCGCGAACCCGCCGGCCCCGATCTCCTCACCCCTCGCCGTTCCGCAGGAAGGGACGTGCAATGAGTATCCGAACGCTGATCGCCGCCGTGGCGCTGGGCGCCGCGTTGACCGCGCCGGCCCCGGCGACCGCGGCAGACGAGCCGGTGCTGACGATCTATACCTATGACAGCTTCGCCTCCGAATGGGGCCCCGGCCCGGTGATCGAGGAGGGCTTCGAGGCGGTCTGCGCCTGCGACGTCAAGTTCGTCGGGCTCGACACCTCGATCGGCGCCTTCAGCCGCATCCGGCTGGAGGGCGAGGGGACCGCGGCCGACGTGCTGCTGGGCCTCGACGTGAACCTCGCGGGCGACGCGCGTGCGTCGGGCGTGTTCGTCGAGCACGGCGCCGACCTCGCCGGGCTCGACCTGCCGATCGCCTGGGACGACCCGGTGCTGGCACCCTTCGACTGGGGGCACTTCGCCTTCGTCCACGACACCGAGCGGCTGGCCGAGCCGCCGGGCTCGCTCGAGGCGTTGGCGGCCTCGGACCTCGAGATCGTCATCCAGGACCCGCGGTCGTCGACGCCGGGGCTGGGGCTGGTGATGTGGGTGCGCGCGGTCTACGGTGACGCCGCGCCGGACTACTGGCGGCGGCTGAAGCCGCGCATCCTCACGGTGACCAAGGGCTGGTCGGACAGCTACGCGCTGTTCCTCGAGGGTGAGGCCGACATGGCGCTGAGCTACACCACCTCGCCGGCCTATCACATGGTGGCCGAGGACCGGCACAACATCAGGGCGGCGGCCTTCGAGGAAGGGCACTACCTGCAGATGGAGCTCGCCGCGGTGACCGCGGCCTCGGACCAGCCCGAGCTGGCGCGGCGGTTCATCGAATACCTGATCGGCCCGGAGGCGCAGGCGGCGATCCCGACCACCAACTGGATGTTCCCAGTGAACGGGCAGGTCGAACTGCCCGACGCCTTCGCCACCCTGGTGCGGCCCGAGCGGACCCTGGCCTTCGCGGCCGACGAGGCGGCGGCCAACCGCAAGGCCTGGATCCAGGAATGGCTGGAGGTGATGGGCGAGTGACCGCGGCGCGCCTCGCCCCCGGCTTCGCCGCCGCGATCCTGGCGGTGGGGCTGGCGGGGGCGGCGATCGGGGCGGTGGGCATCTGGGCCGGCGGCGTGGACCTGTCGGCGCTCATGCGCGACCCGTATGTGCGCGGGGTGACGGCATTCACCTTCAGGCAGGCGGCGCTCTCCACCGTGCTGTCGCTCGTGCTGGGGCTGGCGGTGGCCCGCGCGGTGCACCGCAGGGCCGGGCCGCGGGGCGCGCGGGCGCTCAATCTCCTCGCCTCGCTGGCGCTGGTGATGCCGACCACGGTGGCGGCGCTCGGCATCGTCGCGGTCTGGGGCCGCGCCGGGTGGGTCGCCGAGGCGGCCGCCGCGCTGGGACTGCCGGGGCCGGAGGGCGGGCTCTACGGGCTGCCCGGAGTGCTGCTGGCGCACGTGTTCTTCAACGCGCCCTTGATGGCGCGCATCTTCCACGCGGCGCTCGCCGCCATCCCGGACGGGCGCTGGCGGCTGGCGGCGCAGCTTGGCTTCGCCGAGCGCGAGGTCTGGCGCTTCGTCGAGTGGCCGGCGATCCGGCGGGTGGCGCCCGGCGCCTGCGGGCTGGTGTTCCTGCTGTGCTTCACCTCGTTCGCGCTGGTGCTGATGCTGGGCGGCGGGCCGGCCGCGAGCACGCTCGAGGTCGCGATCTACGAGGCGGCGCGGCTCGAGTTCGACCTCGGCCGTGCCGCGGCACTCAGCATCCTCCAGCTTTTGTGCTGCGCGGCGGTGCTGCTGGTGCTGGCGCGCTTCCCCGCCGACTGGTCGGCGGGGCGCGGCACGGCGGGGCTCGGCGCGCGCATCCGGCCCGACCGGACGGCGCGCGCGGCACAGGTAACCGACGCCCTGACGGGGCTGGTCGCGGCGGGCGTCGTGGCGGCACCGCTCGCCGCCAACGTGCTGGGCGGGCTCCGGGCCGAGCTTCTCGGGCTGCCCTCCGACCCGGCGTTCCGCGGCGCGCTGGCGGCGAGCGTGGTCCTGGGGCTGGCCTCCTCGGCCATCACCTGCGCGCTGGCCTGGGCCATCGCCGAGGCGCGGCGGACGCTGGTGCTGCCGACCCGCATGGGCGGGCGGCCGGGGCTCGTCGGGCTCGTCGACCTCGCCTCGACGATCTACCTCGCGGTGCCGGCGATCGTCTTCGGGGTCGGCTTGTTCCTGATGCTGCGCGGCGTGGCCGACACTTTCGCGCTGGCGCCGCTGCTGGTGCTGGCGGCCAATGTGCTCCTGGCGCTGCCCTTCGCGGTGCGGGCGATCCAGGGGCGGCTGGCCGAGATCGGGGCGCGCTACGACCGGCTGTGCGCGAGCCTCGGGGTTGCGGGCTGGGCGCGGCTGCGCCTCGTGGAGTTCCCGGCGATCCGCCGCGAGCTGGGTTTCGCGGCGGCGCTGGCGGCGGCGCTGTCGGTGGGTGACCTCGGGGTGATCGCGCTGTTCGGATCGGACGAGTTCCGCACCCTGCCGTGGCTGCTCTACCTGAAAAGCGGGCGCTATCAGAGCGGCGAGGCGGCGGCCATCGCGCTGGTGCTGCTGGCGCTGAGTCTCGCCTTCTTCGTCGTCATCGAGCGGCTGGTCGGGGGGCGCCATGCTGGCCGTTGAGGAAGTGCGCTTCGCCTATCCGGGGGGGCCGTCCTTCGCGTTCACGCTGGCGATCCGGCGCGGCGAGATCGTCACGCTCTCGGGCGCCAGCGGCTCGGGCAAATCGACGCTGGTCGATCTCGTCTGCGGCTTCCTCGAGCCCGCCGAGGGCGACATCGAGTGGGAGGGACGCTCGATCCTCGGCCTCGCCCCGGCGAAGCGGCCGGTCTCGGCGCTGTTCCAGGTGGGCGACCTGTTCGATCACCTCGACGTTCGTATGAACATCGCGCTGGGGCTCGACCCGCGCGGGCGGCCGGGCAAGGCCGAGCGCGAGCAGGTCAGCGCGGTGCTCGCCGAGATGGATCTCGCCGGCTTCGAGCGGCGCATGCCCGGCCACCTCTCGGGCGGCCAGCGCCAGCGGGTGGCGCTGGCCCGGGCGCTGGTGCGCGACAAGCCGGTGATGCTGCTCGACGAGCCGTTCAGCGCGCTCGACGACGAGACCCGCGACGAGATCGCCGCCCTGGTGCGCCGGCTGACCGACGAGCGCCGCCTGGCGACGCTGGTGGTCTCGCACGACGCGACCGACGCCGGGCGGCTCGGCAGCCGACGGCTGGCGCTGGCCGGCGGGCGGGTCACGCAACGCGCCGCCGAGTAACGGAATTCGCGCTTTGTGATTAACGTCACGGATTTGGGAAACCGTGGTATCTAAGGCTCGGGCTGCTCGCAGGGAGCGAGTGAACCAAGGAGTCTCACATGAAAAAGCTTTCGGTTGTTCTGGCCGCCCTCGCGATGACGGCGAGCGGGGGTGCGGCCTCGGCCGAGATCCTCGCGATGGTGAACTACGAGAGCAAGACGCCCGACCAGCTCAAGCAGCTCAAGCTGACCGGCGAGCAGGAGCGGCGCGAGGGCATCGCCGTGCTCGACGTCGACCCGGAGAGCCCGAACTTCGGCAGGATCATCCTCGACATGCCGCTCGATCCCTCCGGCGTCGCGCACCACATCTTCTACGACCGCTCGATGACCAAGGCCTATGTCACCTCGCTGGCCAGCCCGCCCTTGCAGGTGATGGAGCTGACCGAGTTCCCCTGGCGGCTGCGCACCGTCGACATCCCCAACTGCTCGGTGGCCGAGGACGTGATCTTCGACGAGGCCAACGAGCACTGGTACCTGACCTGCATGGACTCGGCCAATGTCTGGCAGGGCCGCGTGGCCGACGACGCGGTGGTCCGCGAGATCGCCCTGCCCGGCACCTGGCCGCACGGGCTGGGCGTGAACACGGCGATCGACCGAGTGCTGGTCACCAGCACGGTCAGCGCCGACATGAAGCAGGCCGGCGACGTGGTCTCGGTGGTCAGGGCCAGCACGGGCGAGCCGCTGGGGCAGATCCGGCTTTCCATGAAGGACGAGCCCGCCGGCGAGGCGCCGGTCGAGATCCTGCCCGTGCCGGGCGGCGTGCCGGCCTTCTACGTCACCAACATGCTAGGCGCGACCCTTTGGGGCGTGATCTGGGACGAGGCGAGCCAGGACTTCACGGCCGAACAGCTCTTCGACTTCTCGACCGTCGGGGCGGGGATGCCGCTCGAGATGTACTTCAACACGGCGGGCGATACGCTCTACGTCACCACGGCGGTGCCCGGCGAGCTGCACGTCTTCGATATCTCGCAGGGGCCGCTCGCGCCGAAGCTGGTCAAGTCGTTGCCCGCCGGCGAGGGGGCGCACCATGTCGGCATCACCAGGGACGAGCGTTACGGCTTCGTGCAGAACGCGCTCTTGAACCTGCCCGGAATGAGCGACGGCTCGATCACCGTGGTGGATCTCGAGAAGGGCGAGGTGATCGGCTCGATCGACACGCTCAAGGAGATGGGGCTGAACCCCAACTCCATCGTGCTGCTGCCCGAGTGGAACCACCTGGCCGGGCACTGAGCCAAGCCGCGCCAGCCGCCGCGCCGGGCACACCCGGCGCGGGGACTTTTCGATCGAGGGGAGCATGCAGCTCACGCGATACGCCGCACTGGCCGCGGCCGTGTTGGCGCTGGCGCCGGGGCCGGCGGCCCTCGCCCATGAGACCGGCACCGGCACGGGTGGGCAGGGCGCCGGGGCTTCCGGCGTGCAGGTCGGCCTGACCGTGCGGCTCCACCCGGACGCCGCCATGCCGGCGGTGGTTCAGGTGCCGCTCGGCGCCCATGTGCATCTGACGGTGATCGGCGCCGGCGCAGGGGAGCTGCACCTGCACGGCTACGACATTCTCGCCGAGGGGGGCGGGGAGGCGCCTGCCGTCATTGTGTTCGACGCGGCCCATGCGGGGCGCTTTCCGCTCGAGGCGCATGTCGAGGACGATCTCCTGGGCCGCCGCGACAAGGCGGTGCTTTACGTCGAGGTGCGCGCGCCTTGAGGGTTTGGGCGGCCCTCGCCGGCGCCCTCGCCGCCGCCGCGCCCACGCCGGCCGCGGCGCACGCCTTCGCCGAGCGCTACGACCTGCCGCTGCCGCTGGGGTTCTACCTGGCCGGGGCCGGGGCCGCGGTGGCGCTGTCGTTCCTCGGCTCGTCGCTGCTGATGCGGCCCGGCCGGCTGGCGCTGCGCGAGCTGGCGGTGCCGCTTCCGCCCGGTGCGGCACGCGCGGCGCGCTGGCTGCTGCGCGCCGTGGCGCTGGCGCTGCTCGCGGCGGTGATCGTGACGGCGCTGGCCGGACCGGCCTCGCCGACGCGGAACTTCGCCACGGTGTTCGTCTGGGTGATCTGGTGGGTCGGCTTCGTGCTGTTCACCGCGCTGGTGGTCGACCTGTGGAGCGCCGCCAACCCATTCCGCCTGCTGGTGGAGCGGATGCTGCGCGTTGCCGGGCTCGGGCGGCGCGAGCGTCCGCTGCCCGCGACTGCCGGGTGGCTGGCGGTCGCGGGGCTGCTGGCAATCGCCTGGCTGGAGCTGGTCTCGGACTGGGCCGAGCAGCCGCGGGCGCTGGCGGCGCTGGTGGCAGTCTATTTCGCCGGGCTTGTGGCGGGTGCCGCGCTGATGGGACCTGCGGGCTGGTTCGCCGCGGCCGACCCGCTGACCCGGATCTTCGGCCTGCTCGGCCGGCTGGCGCCGCTCGAGGCGCGCGGCGGCGTATTGCGGGTCCGGCTGCCCGGGGCGGGGCTGATCGGCTTCGATCCGGGCGCGCCGGGCGCCGTCTTCGTCCTGGCGCTCATTGGGACCGTGCTGTTCGACGGCCTCTCCGAGACGCCATTCTGGGCGGCGGTGCTCGACTGGGTCACGCGCTCGGAGGCGGTGAGGCCGTGGCTGCTCGCCTTGCGCGACGGCGGCGTCGACATCCTCAAGCTGGTGCGCACCTGCGGGCTGCTCGCGACGGTCGCGGCGGCGGTGCTGAGTTACGCGGCGCTGTCGCTGGCGATGGCCAGGTCGGCCGGTGCGGCCGGAGATGCGCCGGGTGCGGGGCGCGTCTTCACCCGCTTCGCCGCCTCGCTCCTGCCGATCGCGGTGGCCTATCACCTGGCGCATTACGCCTCGTACCTGGTGCTCGCCGGGCAACTGATGCTGCCCATCCTCAGCGACCCGCTGGGGCTGGGCTGGGACCTGATCGGCACGGCGAACCGCCGCATCGACCTGGGCGTGATCGACGCGCGGGCGGTCTGGTGGATCGCGGCGGCGGCGCTGGTCACGGGGCACGCGCTCTCGGTCTTCGTCGCCCATGCCGAGGCGCTGAGTCTCTATGGCGATGGGCGCCGGGCGGTGCGCAGCCAGCTGCCGATGATGGTGTGCATGGTCGGGCTGACCGGGCTCAGCCTGTGGATCCTGTCACAGCCGATCGTGGCATAGCCGGGCGGGCGGGGCGCCCCGACTCCCCGCCCCAACTCCGCGCCCCGACTCCGCGCCCCGACTCCGCGCCCCGACTCCCCGAACACCGCGATTTCCGAGCCGCGAAGTGCGTCCACTTTGCTCGGATTCGCTGCAGGGGGCGCCGCCGTTGCCCTTCTCAGAACAGCAGGGTGAAAATCGCCGCCCAGATTCCCAAGCCCAGGAGCGGGGCCAGAACGATGACCATCCCCGGGCGGTCCTGCGCCTGCCGGTCTGGCGCGGCCTTCCACGCATCGACCGGAAACGTCCCCGCCGGGAGACGCGGAATTCCGCCTGATGCTGGTCTGAGGGATGAGTCACGCCGCCAAGATGGTGCAGGGAGCGAGGGTGGGGTGGATGTTGCACCATCCTGACGGCGATCTGCTGCTTGCACCATGGTAAATACACCCTTAGGGCGAGTCGGGTCAATCGGACTCTACCGTTGCGCCACAATTTGGCCGGAGAATCGTCAATGTTCTCTTAATGTGCGCGCGCCGATGGCTTCCGGATTGTCCTCGGCGCCGGCGCGGGCCATATCTCGGCCAGTCGAAGGGAGCCGAAATGTCCGAGCAGACGCTGACCGCGAATCGCCCAGACCGGGAGAAACTCGAGGGCGGCCGCCGATTCGTCATGCAGACCGAGTTCCACGCCGCCGGCGATCAGCCCCGCGCGATCGGCGAGCTTTCGCAAGGCGTCGAGCGCGGCGAGCGCGACCAGGTGCTGCTCGGCGCCACTGGCACCGGCAAGACCTTCACCATGGCCCGCGTGATCGAGGAGACCCAGCGCCCGGCGATCATCCTCGCCCCCAACAAGACTCTGGCGGCCCAGCTCTACGGCGAGTTCCGGTCCTACTTCCCGGACAACGCGGTGGAGTATTTCGTGAGCTACTACGACTACTACCAGCCCGAGGCCTACGTGCCGCGCACGGACACCTATATCGAGAAGGAATCCCAGATCAACGAGCAGATCGACCGCATGCGCCACTCGGCCACCCGGTCGCTTCTGGAGCGCGACGACGTGATCATCGTCGCCTCGGTCTCGTGCATCTACGGCATCGGCGCGGCCGAGACCTACAGCGCCATGACCCAGGACCTCGTCGCCGGGCAGAGCTACGACCAGCAGGCGGTGCGGCGCGAGCTGGTCGCCCAGCAGTACAAGCGCAACGATGCGTTCTTCGCCCGCGGCGCGTTCCGGGTGCGCGGCGATTCGCTGGAGCTGTGGCCCGCCCACCTCGAGGACCGCGCCTGGCGCTTCAGCTTCTTCGGCGACGAGCTCGAGAGCATCCAGGAGTTCGACCCGCTCACCGGCGAGCGGACCGGCACGCTCGAGCGCGTGCGGGTCTACGCCAACTCGCACTACGTCACGCCGCGGCCCACGCTCACCCAGGCCATCAAGGGCATCAAGGAGGAGCTGCGCCAGCGGCTCGACCAGCTGGTGCGCGAGGGCCGCCTGCTCGAGGCGCAGCGGCTCGAGCAGCGCACCAACTACGATCTGGAGATGCTCGAGACCACCGGCTCGTGCCACGGCATCGAGAACTACTCGCGCTACCTCACCGGGCGGCGCGCCGGCGAGCCGCCGCCGACGCTGTTCGAGTACATCCCCGATCAGGCCATCGTCTTCGCCGACGAGAGCCACGTCACCGTGCCCCAGCTCGGCGGCATGTACCGCGGCGACTACCGCAGGAAGTTCACGCTGGCCGAGCACGGCTTCCGGCTGCCCTCGTGCATGGACAACCGGCCGCTGAAGTTCGAGGAGTGGGACGCCATGCGGCCGCTCTCGGTTTTCGTCTCGGCCACGCCGGGGCCGTGGGAGCTCGAGCGCACAGGGGGCGTGTTCGTCGAGCAGGTGATCCGGCCCACCGGGCTGGTGGACCCCGACGTCGAGGTGCGGCCTGTGGCCTCCCAGGTCGACGACCTTGTGGACGAGTGCTGCCGGGTGGCCCGCGACGGCAACCGCGTGCTGGTGACCACGCTGACCAAGCGCATGGCCGAGGACCTCACCGAATACCTGCACGAGCAGGGCATCCGCGTGCGCTACATGCACTCCGACATCGACACGGTCGAGCGCATCGAGATCCTGCGCGACCTGCGGCTGGGCGCCTTCGACGTGCTGGTCGGGATCAACCTCCTGCGCGAGGGGCTCGACATCCCCGAATGCGCGCTGGTGGCGATCCTCGACGCCGACAAGGAGGGCTTCCTGCGCTCGGAGACCTCGCTGATCCAGACCATCGGCCGGGCGGCGCGCAATCTGGACGGCCGGGTGATCATGTATGCCGACCGCGTCACCGGCTCGATGCAGCGCGCCATCTCCGAGACCGAGCGGCGCCGCACCCGGCAGCGCGAGTACAATGAGCGGCACGGCATCACGCCCGCCACCATCCGCAAGAACATCGCCGACGTGCTGGAGGGCACCTATGCCGCCGATACCGATCTCGCCCGGGTCACCGCACGGGTCGATGCGCCGATGGTCGGCGCCAACCTCGCGGCACATCTCGAGGGGCTCAGGCGCGCGATGCTGACGGCCGCCGAGAACCTCGAGTTCGAGGAGGCGGCGCGCCTGCGCGACGAGATCCACCGGCTCGAAGCGGTCGACCTCGCGGTGCACGACGACCCTCTGGCGCGGCAGTCGGAGGTGGTCGCGCGCGCGGCGCCGGCGCAGGATCGCTCATCCACTGGCCGGTCGAGCGCCGGCCGGCCGGGGACGCGCAGCTTCCGCGGCAAGGGCAAGCGGCGCAAGGGGCCTTGAAGCCCGGGCGAGACGAGCGCAGAAGCCTCCCGCATCGGTCCCGCGCATGGCGGGTCTCCGGTATGGGCTTGACCCGGCGCACGCCGCACGGGCACATTGCCTCGCGAAACCGGGAGCTCCTGACGCACTCCGGGCGCCGTCAGGGCACTGTCGGGGTTTTCGGGGAATCGGCGTAGCGTTGGGGGCTGCTCGGCATGACAACGGACGGATCATGGCGGGTCGTGCTGCTCGGGCTCGAGTCCCGCTATGCCCATGACGTGATCGACATTCTCTCCAGCGCCGGGATCGGGCTCGCCGCCTGCATTCGTTCCGACCACGACAGCGAGGTCGCCAGCGCGTTTCCCTGCCTCGCGCCGAAGGACGGGCTGCGCGGGGCGGCGCTCGCCTTCGTGGTGCCGCTGCTGACACCGGGCCGGCGCCGGCTGCGGGTGATCGAGGCGGTGGCCATCGGCCTCGCCATGCCGCCGCCGATCGCGCACGCCACCGCGGTGGTGGCGCCCGGCGCCGCCCTGGGCGACGGCGCGGTGCTGGGCGCCGGGGCGGTGATCGCCGCCAATGTGCGCGCCGGCCAGCAGCTCATGCTCAACCGCGCCGCCTCGGTGGGCCACGATTGCCGGCTGGGCGACTATGTCACGATCGGGCCGGGCGCCACGCTGTGCGGCGGCTGCGTGCTGGAGGACGGCGTCTATCTGGGCGCAGGGGCGGTGCTCTGCCCGCACGTCGTCATCGGCCGCAACGCCGTGGTCGGCGCGGGCGCCGTGGTCACGCGCGACGTCGAGGCCGGGACGGTGGTCGCCGGCAACCCGGCGCGGGTGCTGCGCCGCGGCGTCACGGGCTACCGGGAGATCGGCGTATGAGCGAAGACACGAAGGCCCCGGGCGCAGGGAGGCCGGTGCGGGTCTTCACCACCATGGTGGGAGACCTGTTTCATCACGGCCACGTCAACTTCCTGCGCGCCGCGCGGGCCCTGGGCGACCACCTGACCGTCGGCCTGGTCTCGGACCGGCGTGCCGCCAGCTACAAGCGCCCCCCGGTGATGGCCTTCGCCGAGCGCCGCGCGGTGGTCGAAGCCTGCCGCCATGTGAATGCGGTGATCGAGCTCGACGAGAACGTGACCGACGATTTCATGCGCGCCCACGGCTTCGGCATCCGCGCCTACGGCGTGGCGAGCGAGGCCGAGGAGGCGCGCAACTTCCGCACGCTGTGGAAGGACATGGACCCCGGCTGGTTCCGCCGCATCGATTACACGCCGGGCGTCAGCACCACCGAGATCATCGCCCGGGTCCTGGCGCGTCCCGACCTTCGCGGGCCGGGGCGCTAGGGCCGGCCGCGGCCGCCGCCTGGAGCGCGGCGGCGAGGCGCGACCAGAGGTCCTCGTCGGCGAACTGCGCCGCCATGCTGCGCGCCATCGTCAGCGCCCTGCGCGCCCGACCGAGCCGGATCTCGCCCAGCAACTTGCGCGCGCCGGCGGCATGGATGAAGGCACGATGCTCGGGACCGTGCACCGGGCCGCTGGTGTGCATGTGATAGCCCGGGTCGGGCACGCGCCATCCGGGCCCGTACTGCCACTCGAGGAAGGCCTCGGCGCAGTCGGGCACCATGACGGTGAGGCCCCTGATCTCCATCGGTGCGAGGCCGAAATGGCGCGGGAAACGCTTTCTCAGAACGAGGTTGGCCGATCTCGCGTCCCAGGAGGTGTTGCCGTCCGGCTCCGGCTCGAACGCCTTGACGTCGATCTTCACGCCGTTCGGGTGGTGGATCTTCAGCTTGGAGGGCCGCCCGCCGACGCGGTGCAGCGGCGAGAACCGAACTCCCTGCCCGGCCAGCGCCGCGGGCATCGCCGCGAGCGCCGCGGCGCCGATCACGCCGAGGTCGATATCATTGTCGCCCGGAATGAAGTCTCCGCCGCGCACGGCGCCGAGCAGCGAGCCGAAGGCGAGGAAGGGGGTCAGGCCGTGCGGCGCCAGGCTGGTCTGGACCTCCGCCAGCGCTTCGAGTGCCCGGTCGCGGTCCATGACGCGGCGCGGCGGCGCGGAGGGCGCGGCCTGCAGCACGCGGGCGAGCGTTTCGGGCGAGCGGGCGAGTGCCTCGAGGGTGCGCCGGGCGATGCGCCCGACGCGGCGCGCGTCGCCGGCCTCGCCGGCGAGGTCGATCGCCAGCCGGGCGAGCGGCAGGCTGGCCGGGCGGAGTCGGGCGAGGCTCTCGGCGGCCCCGACCACCGGGGCCAGCAGGGGCCCCCACCAGATGCGTTGCACGTCCTGCTCCTCTCCCTCGCACTGCTTGCCGCGACCGCCCGGGCGGCCAGCCGGGGCCTTGGTAGACGCTCGATACCCCGCGCGCCAAGCCAAATCGGCTGCTGCGTCTTTGGCGTTGCGCGGAGGCGCGGATCGGGTAGGCTGGGGGAACGGGTTCAACCTGGGGTTCAACAACGGAAAGGAGGTGGTCCAATGTCGAGTGAGACCTTGGAGATGGTGGTGCGGGCCAGGCGCGAGGCCGGCCGGTAGGGAGCAGCCTTCTTTCCGGCCGGACCCGGGCCGCGGGGGCGACCCCGGCCCGGCCGACCGTCACCAGCTCACGGGAGGGCCGCGGCGACGCGGCCCTCTTTGAGTCCGCTTCGATCCGCTTCGATCCGCTTCGAGTCCGCTTCGAGTCCGGGGGGTGTTCACGCGTGAACAGGGGGTCAAGGCGTTGATCTCGTTGCAATTCCCGAAAACCGGCGCCGTGGACGGCCCGCGCTCACGGTCGCCGCGGGGCGGGCTTCAGCCCGCCACCCCTTTTGCGCCGCCGGCGTGGCGGGTGGACCCCGCCCTGCGGCGCGTCGGCCCTCACCCCACCACCATCCCGAGCGGCATCCGGCTGAGGGGCTCGGCGCCGCGCTCGGTGACCAGCGAGGTGCGGCCCAGGGTCATGGCGGTGCCGGTCTCTGAATCCATGATGATCATGTGCAGGAAGAACACCATGCCCGGGGCCATCGGCGTCGGCGCCTCCTCGTAGAACATCTGGTCCTCCATCCACGACGGCGAGAAGCGGGGCCCCAGCGAGTAGCCGCAGGCGTTGAGCCGGTGGGCCGAGAGGCCGGCGGCGTCGAGCACGCCGGCGTGGGCGGCGAAGACCTCCGACATCGGGCGGCCGGGGCGAAGCGCCTCCTCGCAGGCGAGCAGCGCCTGCTCGGCCGCGGTTTGCAAGGCCGCGTGCTCGGGGCGGGGCCGGCCGATCAGGATCGTCTTCATCAGCGCGGCGTGGTAGCGCCGCCACACGCCGGCCCATTCGAGCGTGAGCTGGTCCTCGGCGCCGAGCGTGCGCCGGCCCGACTGGTAGCGGCACAGCAGCGCGTGGTCGCCCGAGCCGATGATGAACTCGTTGCCCGGGTAGTCGCCGCCGGCGGCCAGCACCGCGCCCTGCATGGCGGCGAGGATCTCGGCCTCCCCGGCGCCCGGCCGGGCGAGGCCGACGGCCGCGTCCCAGGCGAGGTCGGCGAGCTCGGCGGCGCGGCGCACATAACCGATCTCGGCGGGGCTTTTCACCAGCCGCAGCTCGCCCATCAGCCCCGAGGCCTGGACCAGCTCGGCCACGCCGTCGAGGCGCGCGGCGAGGCGGGCCCCGTGTTGGTGCACGAGGCCCTGCGTGCGCGTCTCCCAGCCGATTCGCCGGCCCGCGAGGCCGAGCTCGGCGATGAGCGCCGCGAGGTCGGCGGTGGGGTCGGCCCCGGCGCGGTCCTTCCAGATGCGGATGTCCTCGACCGTCGAGGTGAGCTGCGCCTGACGCAGGTCGGCCGAGCGGGTGAGCAGCACGGGCGCGCGCTCGCTCACCACCAGGCACTGGAAGAAGCAGAATCCGAAGGTGTCGTAGCCGGTCAGCCAGAACTGGCTCTCGGGCGCGAACAGCAGCAGCGCGTCGAGGCCGCGCCGCGCCATCTCGGCGCGGGTGCGGGCGAGGCGGTCGTCGAACTCGGCGGCGGTGAAGTGCAGCATCAAAGTCCCCTATGGCAGCGCGATGGCGGCGACGAGGCGGCCATAGTCGGGCTCGCCGGCGTGGCAGGCGTGGCGGTAGCTGAAAAAGCGCGCCGCGTCCGAATATGTGCAGTGCCCGGTCCAGGCGGCCTCGCCGGCGCCGGCCTCGCGCAGGCGGTGCAAGCAGAAGCCGGGCAGGTCGAACATCGCCCGGTCGTTGCGGCCACCGGCGAAGAAGCGGCCGTAGGCGGGGTCCTCGTCGACGAACCGCTCGACGAACTCGGGGCCGACCTCGTAGGCGCGCTGCGAGATGGTCGGGCCGATCGCGGCGGCGATTCGCCCGCGCGTCGCGCCGAGCCCCAGCATGGCGTCGAGCACCGCCTCGAGCACGCCGCCGAGCGCGCCCTTCCAGCCGGCATGGGCCGCACCGACGACGCCGGCCGCGGCGTCCGCCAGCAGCACCGGGGCGCAATCGGCGGTGAGCACGGCGAGCCCGATGCCGGGATGGTCGGTCACCATGGCGTCGGCCTTCGGGCGCGGCCCGTCCCAGGGCCCGACGACGTGCGCGACCCGATCGCCGTGCACCTGGTGCACCGAGACCAGCGCGCCGGCGCCCAGATGCCCGGCGATGCGGGCGCGGTTCTCGGCCACCGCCTGCGGGTCGTCGCCCGAGCCGGGGCCGCCGTTCAGCGTGGCGTAGAGGCCGGCCGAGACCCCGCCCTCGCGGGTGAAGAAGCCGTGCGCCACGCCGCGCAGGGGCTCGGCCAGGATCGGGGCCATGGTCATGGACTCTCCTCGAAGCCAGGTGGCGCGGGCTGGCCGGCGGGCCAGGCGGCGAGCGCCTTGAAGAGCGTCCCCATCTCGCCCGTCCCGGTCAAGCGCTCGAGCGCGCCGGCGATGGCGCCGGCCTGGTCCGGCCGGGCGCGGGCGAGCTGCTCGGCCCGGGCGCCGAGGCCGAGCCGGGCGAGAAAGGCGCCCTGGCTGGTGATGGCGGTGGCGAGCGGGGCCAGCGCGCCGCCCAGCCGGTCGAAGTCGATCAGCCAGGTGAGGTCGGCCTCGCCCGGCGCCTCGAGCGGGTCGGCGCGGGCGTGGCCGCGCACGGCCTGCAACGTGAAGCCGGAGGGGCGCTCGGCCGCCCGGTGGCCGTAGTCGACGACCAGCGCCGCGCCGCCGTGCGCCGCGATGCGCCGCGCGGTCTCGCCCAGCACGGCCTCGGCGGCGGGGGACTCCTCGCGCCAGGCGCCGGCGGGGGCGTCGCAGCCGCCGGGCAGCGGCGCGGTGAGGCCCCAGGCGAGGCGGTCGCCTTCCAGACCGACGCGCTTTTCGCGCCAGCCCTCGGGCGTGGCGAGGTACTGGCGCACGGGCAGGGCGTCGAGGAACTCGTTGGCGAACAGCAGCAGCGGCCCCTCGGGCACCTCCTCGAGCCGGGCGGCCCAGCGCGGCCCCGGCAGCCGCTTCGCCTGCTCGGCGCGCAACGGGCCCGAGACCTCGACCAGCCACAGATCGGCGGCCTCCGCGAACCCCGGCGCGGCGCGGGAGGCGCGCAGGGCGTCGGCCATCGCGGTGCCGCGGCCGGGGCCGAGCTCGACCAGGCGGAACGGGGCGGGGGTGCCGGCCTCGATCCAGGCCTGCGCCAGCCACAGGCCGACCAGCTCGCCGAACATCTGGCTGATTTCGGGCGCGGTGATGAAGTCGCCGCGCGCTCCGAGCGGGTCGCGGGTGGCGTAATAGCCGTGCTCAGGGTGGGTGAGGCACAGCGCCATGTAGTCGGCGACGCTCATCGGCCCGGCGGCGCGGATCCGGGCGCGGATGATGTCGCCAAGCCGGCTCACGCCGGCCTTCGGCGCGCGTGCCACAGGAAGCCGAGCCCGATCAGCACCATCGGCAGCGACAGGAGCTGGCCCGTGGTCAGCCCGCCCGAGCCCCACTCGATGGCATAGCCGACATGCGCGTCCCATTGGCGGAAGTTCTCGACGAAGCTGCGCGCCGCCCCGTAGCCGATGAAGAAGACGCCCGTGAGCGCTCCCGGCCGGTGCAGCCAGTGGCGGCGCAGCGCCAGCCACCACAGGACGCCGCCGAGCAGCAGCCCCTCGAGCCCGGCCTCGTAGAGCTGGGACGGGTGGCGCGGCTCGGGACCGGCGCCGGGAAACACCATGGCCCAGGGCACGTCGGTGACGCGGCCCCACAGCTCGCCGTTGATGAAGTTGGCGATGCGGCCGAAGAAGATGCCGGCGGGGGCGGCCAGCGCCAGCGCGTCGGCCAGTTGCAGGAGCGGGATGCGCCGCGCCCGGGCGAACAGGACGGCGGCCACGATCACGCCGAGGAACCCGCCGTGGAACGACATGCCGCCCTGCCAGATCTTGGGGATGTCGGCGGGGTTGGCGAGGAAGTGCCCCGGGTCGTAGAACACCACGTAGCCGAGCCGGCCGCCGAGGATCACCGCGAGCACCATCCAGGTGAGCAGCGCCTCGGGCGCCTCGGGCGTCATGGGCGCCTTCGCGCCGGGCCAGAGCCGCGGCCGGCGCACCAGCCAGACCATCATGCGCCAGCCCAGCACCAGCCCGGCGATGTAGGCGAGCGCATACCAGCGCAGGCTGAACTCGAACCCGCCGACGGCGATGCTGAAGATATCCGGATCGATATCGGGATAAGGGATCGCGAGGGCCATGCGCGCTCCGTGCAAAGCCGGGCGTGGGAAAGCCGGGCCAAGAAAGCCCAGCGTGGTGTGCGCGAGGCACACCGGGCTGTCAAGGCGGCCCCGGTTGCGGGCCGGGCACGCGGCGCCCTATAGTGGTCCGCGCGCACAGGTGGAGGCATGCATGCAAAGCCGCAACAAGCTGCTCGACGATCTCGCCCAGTTGATGACCAACGCCGCCGGCGTGGCCCAGGGCGTGCGCGTCGAGGCCGAGACGGCGATGAAGAGCCTGTTCGAGCGCTGGCTGCACGAGGCCAGCCTGGTCACCCGCGAGGAGTTCGACGCGGTGCGCGACATGGCCGTGAAGGCGCGCGAGGAGAACGAGCGCCTCGAGGCCCGCCTCGCCGCGCTCGAGGCGAAGCTGGCCGGGCCCTCCGGCGGCGCGAAACCCGCGGCCAAGCGCTCGACCCACTGACGCGGCGCCGAACGCCCCCTGCATCCCCGGAGTGCGCCGTACGGCGCGAATTCTCGCGCGCGGGCCGTATTTTCGCTTTACCCAAGGCGCGCATGGTGCCACGATATCTAGCGGGTCATAACGCGTTTCATAACGACCCGTGGCAGCCTTCGGTGCATCCTGTGGGCACCAGCTCAGGGACCACCACAAGATGGGGGCAGAGGCATGGCAGCCGTCGAGCACTTCCTTCCCGAGACCGACGTTCATCCGATCGACATCGCCGAGACCCTGGCCGAGCAGGCCGCGTGGGAGTTCGACCGCGTCGGCGAGGACCAGATCGCCGTCGCCGTCGAGGCGGTCTGGCGCACCTACTCGCTGTCGCTGATCTGGTCGCGCCACGACGACATGTTGCGGCTGATCTCGACCATCGAGTTCAACCCACCCGAGGCGCGGGTGGCGGAGTTCCACCACCTGCTCAACATCGTCAACGACAAGGTGTGGGCCGGCAGCTTCACGCTGTGGCGCGAGGAGAAGATCCTCGCCTACCGCTCGGGGCTGACGCTGGCCGGCGGGGCGCACGCCACGCCCGAGCAGGTCGAGGCGATGGTGCTCACCGCGATCGGGCTCTCCGAGCGGTTCTACCCGGCCTTCCAGCTGGTCGGCTGGGGCGAGGAGAGCGCCGAGGAGGCCGCCGCAATCGCCATCGGGCAAGCCTACGGAACCGCCTGAATCCCCCGCCGGGGGTGCGCGCCCGGTTCCAATGGCCCGGATTCGGCACTAGGCTGCGGCCTGCCATTCGGGAGGGGAGGCGCGCCATGGCGGACACGGATCTCAGGCAGGCGGGCATCGGGTCGCTGGTGCTGCTGGGCTGCGGCAAGATGGGCGGCGCGCTGCTCGAGGGCTGGCTGCGCGGCGGGCTCGAGCCGGCGAACATCCAGGTCATCGAGCCGAACCCCTCGGACTGGCTGAAGCGCCGGGGCGTGGCGCTGAACCCGGCGACGCCCGGTCCGGCCGCCGTGGCGGTGCTCGCGGTCAAGCCGCAGGCGATGGCCGAGGCGGCGCCGGCGCTGCGGCCGCTTGCCGAGGCGGGCACGCTCTTTCTCTCGATCGCCG
Organism: Thermohalobaculum sp.; assembly: GCA_035513135.1. Taxonomy (GTDB): domain Bacteria; phylum Pseudomonadota; class Alphaproteobacteria; order Rhodobacterales; family Rhodobacteraceae; genus Thermohalobaculum. The sequence goes on along the minus strand of DATKCQ010000169.1, from coordinate 6,841 downwards.
CCGGCACGCCGATCGCCTTCTTCGAGGGGCTGTTCGGCGGCGACGCGGCCGTCGTCCGCGCCATGCCCAACACCCCCGCCGCGGTCGGCCGCGGCATCACCGCGCTGATCGGCAACGCGCGCGCCGGCGAGGCGCAGATGCGCATGGCCGAGGCGCTGCTCGCCGCGGTGGGCGAGACCGTGCGCCTCGACGACGAGGACGAGATGCACGCGGTCACCGGGCTCTCGGGCTCGGGCCCGGCCTATGTCTTCCACATGATCGAGGCGATGGCCGAGGCCGGGGCCGCGGCCGGGCTGGCGCCCGAGCTCGCCATGCGCCTGGCGCGCGCCACCGTGAGCGGCGCCGGGGCGCTGGCGGACGCCTCGGACGAGAGCGCCGGGCAGCTCCGCGTCAACGTCACCAGCCCGGGCGGCACCACGGCCGCCGGGCTCGCCGTGCTGATGGCCGAGCTGCCCGGGCTGATGACCCGCACGGTGGCCGCCGCCGCCCGGCGCTCGCGCGAGCTGGCGCAATAGGCGGCGCCCAGTCGGGTCCAGTCGCGGCGGCCTTTGCCATGCTGCCATGCTGCCATGCTGCCGGGCTGCCGTGCTTTTCGCGGAATTCGGGTTTGCCGAAAATTTGGTGCATTGCACAAATCCGCCCTTGACATGTTTTGTGCACTGCACAATATAGGATGCAGAGGCGAAACAGGGCCACCGGGCCCGAATCGTCCCGAGAGACCTGAACCACGTAACCTGAGGAGATACCCCCATGGCCGCCGACAAGTTCCCGATGTTCTACGACGCCGAGAAAATGCAGGAGTTCTTTGGCTCCGCGAAGCTTCCCGCGTTCGACGCCAACGCCCTTTTCACCGCCCAGCGCAAGAACGTCGACGCGCTGATCGAGGCCAACAAGGCCGTGATGGCGGGCTACCAGGAGGTGTTCAAGCGCCAGGCCGCGCTGGCCGAGGCCGCTGTCGCCCAGACCAAGGACAAGATCAACGAGCTGCAGGGCCAGCCGCTCTCGCCGGAGCACTTCACCAACAACGTCGAGGCGTTCCAGACCGCGGTGCAGCAGTCGATCACCGACGCCCGCGAGCTCGCCGAGCTGATGCAGAAGGCGAACCTGAACGCCTTCGAGATCGTCAAGGACCGCGCCGTCGAGGCGGTTTCCGAGGTCAAGTCGGCCGCCGAGAAGGCCGCCTGACCCCGCGACCGGGACCCAGGCATCAAGCCTGGCGAGGGACCGAGTTCGAGGGCCGCCTGCCCAGTGCAGGCGGCCCTCTTGCATTCGCGCGCCCGCCCCGGCTATCAGGCCCGGGCCGAGGAGAGCGCCCATGCCCGCCGACGACCGCCCGCCGACGACCAGCTTCGACGACTTCCTGAAGATCGACATCCGCGCCGGCCGCGTGGTCGACGCCCGGCCGTTTCCCGAGGCGCGCAAGCCCGCCTTGCGGCTGTGCATCGACTTCGGCCCGGAGATCGGCGTGAAGCGCAGCTCGGCCCAGGTCACCGAGCTCTACACCCCCGAGACCCTGATCGGCCGGCAGGTGCTGGCGGTGGTGAACTTCCCGCCGCGCCAGATCGGCCCGTTCCTCTCCGAGGTGCTGACGCTGGGCGTCACCGACGCCGACGGCCGGGTGGTGCTGATCGGCCCCGACGGCGAGGTGCCGCCCGGCGGGCGGCTGCACTGAGGCGGCGCCCGGCGAGGGCCTTGGCGGCCCGGGTGACGGGGAGTGATCCGGCGCCGGTGGCGCGGCGTATCCGCTTTGACCGCGCCCCCGACTCCACCCCCGGGGCCGTGAACCGGGATCGCAGATGACCGATGCCTCAGCCCCCGCCGCCGCAGCCCCGCCGCCGGGGAGTGACTGGCTTGCGGGCGTGCCGTTGCTCGACGACTTCGCCCGCGCCGCCGACCCGGCCAGCTATGCTCCCCTGCCCGACGACTGGGTGATCGGCGTCGCCGACGTGGTCGATTCGACCGAGGCCATCGCCGCCGGGCGCTACAAAGCGGTGAACCTGGCCGGGGCCGGCTGCATCAGCGCCGTGGCCAACGCGCTGGGCGGGCGTCTGGAGGTGTTCGTCTTCGGCGGCGACGGCGCCGGCTTTGCCGTGCCGCCGCAGGCGGCGGCGCCGGCGGCCGAGGCACTGGCGCGCGCCGCCGCGTGGGCGCGGCGCGACCTGGAGCTGGAGCTGCGCGTCGGCATGGTGCCGGTCCGGCAGGTGCGCGCCGCCGGACACGACGCCCGAGTGGCCTTCTGGAAGGCCTCGGACCACGTCCGCTACGCCATGTTCAGCGGCGGCGGCGTGGAGTGGGCCGAGGCCGAGCTGAAGCGCGGCGCCCTGATGCTGCCGCCGGCGCCCGAGGGGGCCGAGCCGGACCTGACCGGCCTGACCTGCCGCTGGGGCCCGATGCGCCCGGCCCGCGGCAAGGTGATGTCGCTGATCGCCAAGCCGGTGCCCGGGGCCGCCCCCGGGCGCTTCGAAGACGTGGCGCGGCGGGTGATTCGCGAGCTCGAGGGCGCCGCCTGCCTCAACCCGGTGCCCGTGGACGGACCGCCGATGCACTGGCCCTCGGCCGAAAAGATCGGGCTGCATGCCCGCCTCGCCGCCAGGGGCCGGCCGCGCTGGCGGCGGCGGCTGAGCCAGGCGGTGTCGCTGGCCCTGGTCTGGCTGGTGTTCCGGCTGGACCTGACCTTCGGCGCCTTCGACGCCGGGCGCTACCGGCGCGAGCTGGCGGCCAACACCGACTTTCGCAAGTTCTCCGACGGGCTGATGATGACCGTGGACTGCCCGCCCCGGGTGGCCGCCCGGGTGCGCGCGATCCTGAAGCGCGCGGCGCGCGACGGCGCGGCGGTCTACGGCCTGCACCTGCAGGACGACGCGCTGGTCACCTGCTTCGTGCCCTCGGCGCTGACGCCCGACCACATGCACTTCATCGACGGCAGCGGCGGAGGTTATGCCGCGGCGGCCCGGCAGATGCGCGGCGCCCGAACCGGGGCGGCGGCGGGCTGAGCGAGAGGGGACGCCCGGCAGCGTCTGCACACAGTGTGCACGCCTTTAACCCGTTGATTCGAGGACTTTTCCGGAATCAACCTTCCGCCGGCAGGGCGCCACCAACTAGCGCGGCAGCGACACGGTGGCACGCAGTCCGCCCAGCCGCGGGCTGTCGTCGAGCGTCAGCGCGCCGCCGTGGCTGCGCGCGACGTCCTGGGCGATCGAGAGCCCCAGCCCGACGCCCGAGGCGATGTTCTGGCCGCGCGCCTCGTCGAGCCGGGTGAACGGCTTGAGCACCGTCTCGCGCTTGTCCTCGGGGATGCCGGGGCCGTCGTCCTCGACGGCGAACTCGAGAAAATGCCGGGTCAGCCGGGTCGAGACCGTCACCTGGGCCCCCCACACCGCGCCGTTCTCCACGAGGTTGGTGAGGCAGCGCTTCATGGCGCCGCGCCTGAGCTCGACGAGGCGCTCGTCGGGGGTCTCGACCTGGTTGTAGAGCGTGAGCTCGACACCGCGGCGGCGCGCGTCGTCGGCGATCTCCTCGGCCAGCGCCACCGGGTCGACCGGCTCGGCCGGCTCGCCGCCCTCGCCGCGGGCGAAGTCGAGGAAGGCGGCGAGCATGTGCTCCATCTCGTCGACGTCGCGGGCGATCTCGATGAGCTCGGGCGTGTCGTCGGCCACGGCCAGCGCCAGCTTCATCCGGGTGAGCGGCGTGCGCAGGTCGTGGCTGACGCCCGAGAGCATGCGGGTGCGCTGCTCGATCTGCCGCTCGATGCGTGCGCGCATGTTGACGAAGGCGGCCCCGGCCGAGCGCACCTCGATGGCGCCCGAGGGCCGGAAGGGCACGCTCAAGCCCCGCCCGAAGGCCGACGCGGCGCGGGCCAGCTCGCGGATCGGCCGGATCTGGTTGCGCAGGAACAGCGCCGCCACCAGCGCCAGCAGCACCGCGGTCAGCGTCGTCCAGATCAGCAGCTGGTGCGGGTTCGACGGGTTCAGCCGGCCGCGCGGCACCAGCACCCGCAGCACGCCGCGCGTGGTGACGATGCGGGCGTGCGCGTGCTTGCGGAAGTTCACCAGGTCGAGCGCCAGCGGCCGGCGCAGCTCGTCCTTGAAGGTCTCGTGGATGATGCCCCCGGTCACGTCGTAGACGTTGCGCAGCAGGCGCGACTCGACGGTGGCGGCCTCGTCGAGGCCCATCTCCATGCCGAACTGCCCGGACATCTCGGCGATGGCGGCGCGGGCCTCCGCGACCGAGCCGGCCTCCTCGATGCGCGCGATGGCGTAGTTCAGCTCGTGCGCCACGGCGCTGGCCATCTGCGCGGTGATCCGGTCGTAGTGGCGCTGCACGAACAGCCCCGCGGCCACGCCCTGCAGCACCAGGATCGGCACCAGCACGATCAGCAGCGCCCGGCCGAACAGGCTCTTCGGCAGGTAGCGCTTCAAGTATTTGCCGAGGGGCTTTATCAGGGCGCGCATGGGTGGCAAAGCTATGGGCCGCAGGGAGGCCGCGCAAGTTGCAAGACCCGTTCGACCGAGACCCCACCGTGCGCTACGGCGTGCCCGAGGAGCTGGCGCCCGAGGGCGCGCCGCGCGTGCGCCGGATCACCGCGCGCAACCCCTCGCGCATGACCTTCACCGGCACGCGCAGCTACCTGGTCGGCGAGGGCGAGGTGGCGCTGATCGATCCGGGGCCCGACGACTCCCGCCACCACGCCGCGATCCGCGCCGCGCTGGGCCGGGACGAGCGCATCGCCCGCATCCTGGTGAGCCACACGCATCTGGACCACAGCCCCGCGGCCCGCGCCATCGCCGGGGCGACCGGGGCGCCGGTGCACGCCTACGGGCCGCACGGGGCGGGGATGTCGCAGACCATGCGCCGGCTGGCGGCCGAGGGCGCCGCGCTGGGCGGCGGCGAGGGGGCGGACCGCGCGTTCCGCCCCGACCAGGCGATGCGCGACGGCGAGACGGTCGAAGGTCCGGGCTGGGCGCTGACCGCGCTGCACCTGCCGGGGCACCTCTCGAACCACCTCGGCTTCGCGCTCGAGGGCGCGGGGATCCTGTTCACCGGCGACACGGTGATGGGCTGGGCGACCACGCTGGTCTCGCCGCCCGAGGGCGACATGGCCGCCTTCATGGACTCGCTGAGCCGGCTGGCGGCGCGCGACGACCGGCTCTACCTGCCCGGCCACGGCCACCCGGTGACCGACCCCAAGGGCATGCTGGCCTGGCAGATCACGCACCGCGAGGAGCGGCGCATGCAGGTGCTCGACGCGCTCGAGACCGGGCCGGCCGAGGCGGCGGGCCTGGCCCGGGCGATCTACACCGAGCTCGACCCGGCGCTGCTGCCTGCGGCAAGGCGCAACGTGCTGGCGACGCTGCTGTGGCTGGCCGACGAGGGCCGCGTGCGGCCGCGCGGGCCGGTCTCGGCGGGCGTGGCGTTCGAGCTGGCCTGAGCCGGGCGGCGGGCGCGCGCGGGGTGTGCACACGTGCACACATAGGCAAGGCATTGATCTGTCAAGCGGATCACGTGAGTGATGCACGAGATCCGAGCGCGCTGGCGCGCCTTCGAGCAAAGCGGAGGCACTTTGCGACTCGGAAATCGCGGCAATTCGATATGCCAGGGTCGTTTCGGTGATTCAGAGATCACCGAGACGGCCCTAGCCCTCCCAGCGCGGCGGGCGTTTTTCGAGGAAGGCCTGGATGCCCTCGGCGGTGTCGGGGTCGAGCATGTTCTCGGCGATCACCCGGCCGGTGTAGGCGTAGGCCGCGTCGAGGCCCATCTCGAGCTGCTCGTAGAAGGCGCGCTTGCCGATGCGCACCGCCGAGCCGAGCTTCGCGGCCACCTTGCCGGCCAGCGCGCGGGTCGCGGCGCCGAGCTCGGCCTCGGGCACGGCGCGGTTGATCAGGCCCGCGCGCTCGGCCTCGGCCGCGCTGAGGAATTCGCCGGTGGTCAGCAGCTCGAAGGTCTTCTTGCGGCCGATGTTGCGGCTGGCCGCGACCATCGGCGTCGAGCAGAACAGGCCGACCGTGACGCCGTTGAGGCCGAACCGCGCGGTGTCGGCGGCCACCGCCATGTCGCAGGCGGCGGCGAGCTGGCAGCCCGCCGCGGTGGCGATGCCGTGCACCTGGGCGATCACCGGCTGGGGCAGGCGCGGGATGGTGGACATCAGCCGCGAGCACTGGGCGAACAGCGCCATGTAATAGGCGCGCCCGCCGTCCGGCGCCTGGCGCCTGCCCTGCATCTCGCGCAGGTCGTGGCCGGCGCAGAAGGCGCGCCCGGCGCCCTTGAGGATCACCACGCGGGTCGCACGCTCGGCCGCGATGCGGTCGAGCTCGGCCTGCAGCGCCGCCATCAGCGCCTCGCTCAGCGCGTTGAGCTGGTCGGGGCGGTTGAGTGTCAGCGTGGCGATGCCGCCCTCGTCCTCGCGCAGCAGGACCTCGGTCATGGCGGGCTCCCTTGCCTTCGTGGGCCGATCTGGCATGACATTAGGCCAGTGGCGGTACGGCGGAAAGGGGCGGCCATGGCAGCGCGGACGAGCGCGAGGATGACGGCGGCGGAGGTGGCGGAGTTCCTCGACGAGGTGTTCCCGCAGTCGAGCGGGCGCTTCGTCATCGAGGAGGTCGGCCACGGCCGCGCCCGCGTGCGCATGCCGATGGACGAGAGCCACCTGCGCCCGGGCGACACGATCGCCGGGCCGGCGATGTTCTGGCTGGCCGACTGCGCCTTCTACGTGGCGGTGCTCGCCTCGGTCGGGCCGCAGGCGCAGGCGGTGACCACGAACCTCTCGATCAATTTCCTCAGGCGGCCGCGGCTGGGCGACCTGGTGGGCGAGGCGCGGATCGCCAAGCTCGGCCGGCGCCTCGCC
>DATKCQ010000168.1:0-2470 GCA_035513135.1 Thermohalobaculum sp. | reverse complement strand
CAGCGAGCGGCGGTCGAGCGCCTCGACCGCGGCCTCCACCGCTTTGAACGAGCGCTCGATCCGGCGCAGCACGAACTTGATCACGTCGGGCCTCACCTGGACCTGCCGGTCGGCGAACAGCTTGACCATGAGACATGACAGTAATGTGTCATCGGGCCGCGCCAGGCGCGTCAGCGGCAGCGCCCCGAGCCGCGAGGCGAGATCGGGCATGCGCACCGGCCAGCGCGCCGGCGCCGCGCGCCCGGTCAGCAGCAGCCACGCCCCCTCGGCCGCGGCGAGGTTCATCAGGTGGAACAGCGCCCGCTCCGCCGCATCGCGCCGGGGCGGGTCGAGCAGCGCCAGCGCCTCCACGTCCTCGACCACCGCCCTGCCGTGCCGGGTCAGCCGCTCGGTCGCGGCGTCGTCGAGGCTGGCGGCGGCCAGGCGCTCGGCGCCCGCGTCGTGCATCCAGACATGCGCGAGATGCGTCTTGCCGGCCCGCGCCGGGCCGACCAGCGCCAGCCGCCGCCCCGGCCAGTCGCGCCAGTCCGCGATCAGCCGCGCCGCCTCGGCGTTCGCGGCCGAGACCAGGAAATCCGCCCTGCCGAGCGCCGGGCGGTGCTCGAGCCGGAGCGCAAGCTGGCGCACATCCCGGTTCATTCCCCCGCCTCCCGCTTGAGGCTGGCGCCGTCTTCGGACGTCGCGTCCGCCGCGCCAGCCGAGCCCTGGTAGAGGCCGCCCTCCTTGTACTGCTCCAGCGCGAAACGGCCCAGCACGCCGATCGCCGCCGCCGCCGGCACCGCCACCAGCAGGCCGACGAAGCCGAAGGCCGAGCCGAAGGCCGCGAGCGCGAAGAGCAGCCAGACCGGGTGCAGCCCCACCTTGTCGCCCACCAGCTTGGGCGTGAGGACATTGCCCTCGGCCGCCTGCCCGGCCACGAACACGGCGGCGACCGCGGCGACCATCCACCAGTCGCCCCAGAACTGCGCGGCGGCGATGCCGACCGAAAGGGCCCCGCCGAGGATCGCGCCCACGTAGGGAATGAAGCTGACCAGCCCGGCGAACGCCCCGATCAGCAGCCCGAACTGCAGCCCGATCAGGCTGAGCGCCACGGCGTAGAAGGTGCCGAGGATCGCACAGACCAGAAGCTGCCCGCGCAAGAACCCCGCCAGCACCCCGTCGATCTTCAGCGCCAGCTCGTGGATCGTGTCGCGGTGCTCGCGCGGCAGGTACTCGTCGATCGCCGCCACCATGCGGTCCCAGTCGTACAGCAGGTAGCAGGCCACGACCGGCGTCACCACGATCAGGATCGCGAAGTCGATCAGCGCCAGTCCGCCCGACCAGATCCCCGTGACCAACGACGCACTCCACTCGGAGAGCCGCTCGAACGCGCCTGCGAGCGGCGAGTCCTCGGCGGAAGGGTCGGGCAGATGCGTGGCGATCAGGCCCCGCACCCACTCGATGACGGCCGGCACGTTGCCGATCCCCCGGCTCACCTGCTCGATCAGCGTCGGGACGATCAGGACCAGCGCCAGCGCCGTGACGCCCAGCGCGACCAGAGCGATCACCGCCGTCGCCATCAGCCGCGACAGCCCGAGCCGCTCGAGCCGGTCGGCAAAGGGATCGGCGGCGTAGGCGATGGCCGCGCCGAGCACGAACGGCAGCAGCACGTCGCCCAGCAGCCACAGCAGCACGATCAGCGCCGCCAGGCCAATGGCCCAGATGCGTGCCTGCTTGCGCAGCGTCATGCCGTGAACTGCTCGCGCAGCAGCCGCTCCTCGAGCCCGTGGCCGGGGTCGTAGAGCAGCTTCACCTCGATCTCCGGCACCGCGGCGACCTCGACCCTGGCGACGTCGCGCAGCTCCACATGGTCGGCGGTGGCCGAGACCGGGCGGCGCCGGTGCTCGCGCACCTCGAAGGCGATCTCCGCCTCCCAGGGCAGGATCGCGCCGCGCCAGCGCCGCGGCCGGAACACCGCGATCGGCGTCAGCGCCATCAGCCGCGCGCGAATCGGCAGGATCGGCCCGTGCGCCGACAGGTTGTAGGCGGTCGAGCCCGCCGGCGTCGCCACCAGCACCCCGTCGCAAATCAGCTCGGACATCTGCTCGACCCCGTCAATGAGGACCCGGATCTTCGCCGCGTGCCGCGTCTCGCGGTGCAGCGACACCTCGTTGAAGGCCAGCGCCTCGCTGCGCCGCCCGTCCCTGTCGGTGACCGTCATGCGCAGCGGGTTGATCACGGCGAGGCGCGCCTCGGCAAGCCGCTCGGGCAGGTTCTCCGGGTCATAGTCGTTCATCAGGAAGCCGACCGTGCCGCGGTTCATGCCGTAGACCGGCACGCCGAGCTGCATGGTGGCGTGCAGCGTGTGCAGCATGAAGCCGTCGCCGCCCAGCGCCACGATCACCTCGGCCTCGTCCGGCGCCACGTGGCCATAGCGGTGGCGCAGCGCCTTCACCGCATCCTGCGCCTCGGGGGCATCGCTGCCCAGAAA
>DATKCQ010000167.1:0-16909 GCA_035513135.1 Thermohalobaculum sp. | reverse complement strand
AGGAGGCCGTAATCTCCTCGAAGAGAAGGCCGTAAGGGTTTATCAGGAAGGCGTTTTCCTCGCCCGGCACGCGGGCCGAGATATGCGTGCCCAGCAGGTCCGACCAGCCATGCAGGTCGATCAGCCGGTAGCAGGCGGCGAGGTCCACCCGCATGGCCCATTCGTCGGGGCTCACCTGGTCCTTCAGGCTCGGTTGCGTGTCCATCTCATCCTCCCGTGACGATCAGTGCATCCACCGAGAGCCCCGCGGCAGGCTGCGGTGGCCGCGCAGCGGCGCGAGGCCGCCCGCCTCCCCGCGCCGCTTGCGGAACGGTGTTTCGCGTTGCTAACCTGCACGCCATCCTAGGGACCGCCCGCCCGCCGGCGCAAGCGCCGGGGCGGGGCAAGGGGAGATATTCCGATGACCACGCAAGAACCCGAGCTGCGCGTCTACTGGCAGCCCGGCTGCTCGAGTTGCCTGCGCACCAAGGAGTACCTGAAAAGCCACGGCGTGCCGTTCGTCTCGGTCAACGTGCTGGCCGACGAGAACGGGCTGCGGGAGATGGCGGCGCTCGGGGTGCGCTCGGTGCCCATCGTGACGCGGGGCAAGGAATGGGTCTCGGGCCAGATCCTGCGCGATGTCGCCCGCATCGCCGGCATCGACGGGCGCCGCGAGGTGCTGCCGCCCGCCGAGCTCAAGCTGCGCATCGACCGGGTTCTCGACGCCGCCATCCGGCTTTCGGCGCAACTGCCCGAGGCGCGGCTCGGCGACCTGGTGCCGGGGCGGCCGCGCAGCTACCGCGACCTCTCGAGCCACGTCTTCCAGATCGTCGGCGCGTTGATCGACGAGACGGAAGGCACACCGCTCACCGAGGACGTCTACATGCGCCCCGCCCCGCCGAATTCGCGCACCCCGGCGGACCTCGTCGCCGAGGGGCAGGCCACGAAGGCGCGCTTCGACGCCTGGTGGCGGGCGCACGAGGGCGACGACTTCAGCCGGCCGGCCGCGGTCTATTACGGCGAGCAGACCCTGCACGACTACATGGAGCGCACCGCCTGGCATTCGGCCCAGCACACCCGCCAGCTCGCGCTGGTGCTCGAGAAGCTCGGCATCGCGCCGGACCGCCCGCTGACGGCGGACGACCTCGCCGGGCTGCCCATGCCCGAGCGCGTCTACGACGACGAGACGGCGTGGGAGTAGCCGGGCCGTGGACGACATGCCCGACCGCCGCGCGGCCCCGGTGCCGTTTGCCAAGACCGCCGGCGGCGTTGCCTATCGGACCTTCGGCGCCGGCGAGCCGCTGGTGCTGATGCATGGTGGCGCCGGCTCGTGGGAGCACTGGGTGCTGAGCGTGGATGCGCTGGCGACCGCCTTCCGGGTGCTGGCGCTCGACCTGCCCGGCTACGGCGATTCCGACCGGCCCGAATGGGACATCTCGACCGACGACTACCTGGCGTACGTGGTCGGGGCGGTCGAGGAGATCGCCGCCGGCGCGCCGCGCATCCACCTCGCCGGCTTCTCGTTCGGTGGGCTGGTCGCGGCAGCGACCGCGCTGGCGCTCGGCCCGCGCGCGGGCTCGCTGTCGATGACCGGCGGCGCCGGCTACGGCCCGCCCTCGGGCCGGTCCTTCACGCTCGAGAGCCGGCGCAAGCTGGCGCAGCGGCTGGGCCGGGCGCCGACCGCGCAGGAGCTGCGCGACATGCACGCGGAGAACCTCGCCAAGCTGATGATCCACGACCGCGCGAAGATCGACGGCTGGGCCATCGACATGCAGTTCCGCAATGTCGAGCGCACGCGCTTCGACTCGCGCCGGCTGAGCTGGTCGGGGGACACGCCGTCGCTGATCGGCAGGCTCGCCTGCCCGGTGGCGGTGATCTACGGCGCGCACGACGCCGCCGCGATCCCGCCGATCGACCAGCGCTTCGCGCTTTGCCGCGCGGCGCGCCCCGACGTGGAGACGCACGTGATCCCCAATTGCGGACACTGGGCCATGTACGAGGCGCCGGAGGCGCTGAACCCGCTGCTGCTGGACTTCCACCGCCGGGCCATGCTGCCCGCCAGCCCCGAACGGAGAGCCGAGCCATGAAGATCGCCGTCCTCGACGACTACCAGAACGTCGCCCGCGACATGGCCGACTGGAGCCGGCTCGAGCGCGACCACGAGGTCACCTTCTTCGACCAGCCCTATGAGGGGCTCGAGGGGTTTACGACGCGCCTCGCGCCCTTCGAGATCGTCTGCATCATGCGCGAGCGCAGCCCGTTCGGCCGCGAGGTCATCGAGCGGCTGCCCGGCCTCAAGCTGCTGGTCACGGCGGGCATGCGCAACGCCGCCATCGACATGGAGGCGGCGCGCGAGCGCGGCGTCCCGGTGCTCGGCACCGGCGGCTCGGTCGAATCGACGCCCGAGCTGGCCTGGGGCCTGATGCTCTCGCTGGCGCGCCACATCCATGTGGAAAACGCGCGGATGCGCGAGGGGAGCTGGATCACCACGCTCGGGACCGATGTGGCCGGCGCCACGCTCGGCATCATCGGGTTGGGCCGGCTGGGCCGGCGCATGGCCGAGATCGGCCGGGTCTTCGGCATGGAGGTCATCGCCTGGAGCCAGAACCTCACCGACGAGCAGGCCGAGGCCGCGGGCGTCCGGCGCGTCGGCAAGGACGAGCTGTTCCGCGAGGCCGACTTCATCACCATCCACTACAAGCTCGGCGAGCGCTCGCGCAAGCTGGTGGGCGCGCGCGAGCTCGGGCTGATGCAGCCGACCGCGTTTCTGGTCAACACCTCGCGCGGGCCGGTCGTCGACACCGAGGCGCTGGTCGCGGCGCTGACCGAGGGCCGCATCGCCGGCGCCGGCATCGACGTCTACGACGAGGAGCCGCTGCCCGCCGACCACCCGCTGCGAAGCTGTCCGCGCACGCTGCTCACCCCGCATCTCGGCTACGTGACGCGGAACACCTACCGCGCCTTCTACGGCGAGATCGTCGAGGACATCGAGGCCTGGCTCGCCGGCAACCCGCTCCGCGTGCTGTCGCCGTGAGCGGTCGGATGCTCGCGCCTCCCTCCCCCCTTGTGGGGGAGGGGTGGGGAGGGGGGTGATGCCACCCCGGATGCGCCCGCTCGACGGCGTCCGCGTCATCGACCTCGCCACCTTCATCGCCGCGCCGCTGAGCGCCACGATCCTCGGCGAGTTCGGCGCCGAGGTGATCAAGATCGAGCACCCCGCGGGCGGCGACCCCATGCGCCGCTTCGGCACGGCGAGCGAGGACCCGGACCGCTCGCTCGCCTGGCTCTCGGAGGCACGCAACAAGCACTCGGCCACCCTCGACCTGCGCGCGGCCGCGGGCGCCGCGGCGCTCAGGGAGCTGGTGCGCCGCGCGGACGTGCTGTGCGAGAACTTCCGCCCCGGCACGCTGGAGGGCTGGGGCCTCGGCCCCGACGTGCTGCACGCGCTCAACCCGGCGCTGGTGATCCTGCGCATCACCGGCTACGGCCAGACCGGCCCCTACCGCGACCGGCCGGGCTTTGCCCGCATCGCCCACGCGGTCGGCGGGCTGACGCACCTCGCCGGGATGCCGGACGGGCCGCCGGTGACGCCGGGCTCGACCTCGCTCGCCGACTACATCGGCGGCTTCCAGGGCGCCATCGGCGTGATGATGGCGCTGCGCGTGGCCGAGGCGACCGGACGGGGCCAGGTGATCGACGTGGCGCTGCACGAGGCGATCTTCAGGGTGCTCGACGACATCGCCCCGGCCCATGACCGCTACGGCATCGTGCGCGGGCGCGAGGGCGTGATGACCCGGCAGGTCTGCCCGCACGGGCACTTCGCCTGCTCGGACGGCAAGTGGGTGGCCATCGCCTGCACCTCGGACAAGATGTGGCAGCGCATGGCGCTCAACGTGCTCGGGCAGCCGGACCTGGCCGAGAGCCACCCGCGCACCGCCGACCGGCTGGCCGACCGCGCCACGATCGACGGCGCGGTCGAGGCGTTCACCCGCCGGCACCCGGCGGCGCAGGTGGTCGAGCTTTGCACCGCCGGCGGCGTGCCCTGCGGGCCGATCAACACCATCGCCGACATCTTCGCCGATCCGCACTTCGCCGCGCGCCGCACCATCGAGCGAATCGCCGACCCAGCGCTGGGCGAGATCGCCGTGCCCGCCGTGCTGCCGCGCCTCTCGGCGACGCCGGGCGGGATCGAGAGCCTCGGGCCGCCGCTTGGCGACTGGAACGCCCGGCTCGCCGAGCTCATCGCCGACGAGGCCGAGATCCGCCCCGCCGCCCGCGCCGCCGGGCAGGGGTGAGCGCGCTGTAGCGGGTTCCGGGGAAGCGTCCTGGCCGTGAGCGCAAACAAAAACGCGCAAACGGAAAGGGAGGCATCAGGTGCTCAGACGCGGAGTCTTCGCTGCGTGCCCTTGCGGGCAACCCTGACGCCTCCCAGACCGTTCCGGCCAACTGGCCTTCCGATCATCCGACCAGGCGGCCCGAAGGTCTCCCGGTCAACTGACCGGTCCGCCCGAGGGCTTTTCCGGCCTGCGCCCGTCCGGATCCGAGGACCCTTTCGTGCGCAGGGACAAGATCGCCAATCCGCCCCGCCCGCGCAACGAATTTCGTCGCGAAGACGCCACTTTCTTGTGGATAAAACGTTGTGAATTATGGGGAAAATCGAAAGCTTCGCAACCGCGCCAGTCCTCTGCGCCGCTTTCTTCAGCGGCCCGGCCGGGGCCCCTCGGGCCGGCCCGGCCCCGGGATCGCACGGGGGATCGCACGGGGGATCGCACGGGATCGCACGGGGGATCGCACAGGGACCCGCCGGCCCCCGATTCGCCCGCCCGCGCCATTGCGTCCCGTTTCGCCGCCGGCGCGCATGGGCTATCGTCGGTTCAGGCGAGGCGCGGCGGAGGGCGCAGATGACCACCTACCGGATCGCGGTGATCCCCGGCGACGGCATCGGCAACGAGGTGATGCCCGAGGGCCTGCGCGCGCTCGAGGCCGCCGGCGCGCTCAGCGGCGCGCGCTTCGAGCTCGCGCATTTCGACTGGTCGTGCGAGCGCTACAAGGCGACCGGCGCCATGATGCCCGAGGACGGCATCGCGCGACTGCGCGACCACGACGCCATCTTCCTCGGCGCGGTCGGCTTTCCCGGCGTGCCCGACCATGTCTCGCTGTGGGGCCTGCTGATCCCGATCCGGCGCGAGTTCGACCAGTACGTGAACCTGCGCCCGGTGCGCCTGCTGCCGGGAATCACGCCCCCCGTGCGCGACAAGCAGCCCGGCGACATCGACTTCTGGGTGGTGCGCGAGAACACCGAGGGCGAGTACAGCCAGATCGGCGGCACCATGTTCGCCGGCACCGAGCGCGAGTTCGTGGTGCAGGAGGCGGTGTTCACGCGCAAGGGCTGCGACCGCATCATCCGCCACGCCTTCGAGCTGGCGCGCGCGAAGGGCAAGACGCGGGTGGACGCGGCCACCAAGTCGAACGGCATCTTCGTCTCGATGCCCTACTGGGACGCGCGCTTTCGCGCCATCGCCGCCGAGTATCCGCAGATCGAGACCGAGCTGCACCACATCGACATCATGGCGGCGCGCCTCGTCATGGCGCCCGAGCGCTTCCAGGTGATCGTCGCCACCAACCTGTTCGGCGACATCCTTTCGGACCTCGGCCCCGGCGTCACCGGCACCATCGCCGTGGCGCCCGCGGCGAACATCAATCCCGAGCGCGCGTATCCCTCGATGTTCGAGCCGGTGCACGGCTCCGCGCCCGACATCGCCGGGCAGGGCATCGCCAACCCGATCGGCCAGATCTGGTCGGCCGCCATGATGCTCGAGCATCTGGGCGAGCCGGAGGCGGCGCAAGCCGTGCTGCGCGGCATCGAGACGGTGCTGGGCGACGCGGCGGCGCCGCGCACCCGCGATCTCGGCGGCACGGCGCGCACGGCCGAGCTCGGCGCGGCCATCGCCAACGCCATCGCCTGAAGGAGCGACCATGCCCGCGATCAACGAACTGCTCTCCACGGTCATCGAGCGCGGCGCCCGGCTGATCGACTGGCGCGGCACCGAGCGGGCCACGCCCGAGATGCTGGCGCGGCACTGCGCCGACCTGCTGTCGTCGCGGGGCGAGGCGACCGGGGTGGCGCTGGCCGCGCGCATCCTCGACGGCTACGCGCGGCTCGACGCCGAGGGCCAGCGGGCCTTCTTCGCGATGCTGGCGCGCGACTTCGACCTCGACGTCGAGGCGCTCGAGCGGGCGGTCGCGCGCTACGCCGCCGAGCGCACGCCCGAGGCGCTCTGGGCGCTGACGCGGGTCGCCGAGCCGGGGCGCCAGGAGCTGTTCCGCCGCCTCAACTTCGCGCCCGAGGGCACCCGGCGGCTGGTCGGGATGCGCGCCGATCTCTTGAAGCTGCTCGACGGCGATCACGATCTCGCGCGGGTCGACGGAGATCTGCGGCACCTGCTCTCGTCGTGGTTCAACCGCGGCTTCCTGACCATGCGGCCGGTCGACTGGCGCACGCCCGCGGCGATCCTAGAGAAAATCATCGCCTACGAGGCGGTGCACGAGATCGACTCGTGGGAGGAGCTGCGCCGCCGGGTGCAGCCCGAGGACCGGCGCTGCTTCGCCTTCTTCCACCCGTCGATGCCCGACGAGCCGCTGGTCTTCGTCGAGGTGGCGCTGACCCGCGAGACGCCCGGCTCGATCCACGCGGTGCTGACGCCCGAGCGCGCGCCGGTGCACCCGCGCGACGCGACGACCGCCGTGTTCTACTCGATCTCCAACTGCCAGGCGGGGCTGCGCGGCGTCTCGTTCGGGGCCTTCCTGATCAAGCAGGTGGCCGCGGATCTCGCGCGCGACCTGCCGAAGCTCGAGACCTTCGTGACGCTGTCGCCCGTCCCCGGATTCGCCCGCTGGCTGGCCGGCGAGGCGAAGCGCGACCCCGACCTGCCGGCGGCGCGCGCGATGGCGCTGCTCGAGTCGGATGGCTGGCGCGACGACGAAAAGCGCGAGGCCGAGCTCAAGGGCCTGCTGCTGCCGCTGGCGGCGCGCTATCTGCTGGGCGCCAAGCGCAAGGATGGCGGGCCGGTCGACCCGGTGGCGCGCTTTCACCTGGGCAACGGCGCCAGCCTCATGGACATCCACTGGATGGGCGACCCGTCCGGGAAGGGGCTGGCGCAGGCCTACGGCATCATGGCGAACTACCTCTACGATCTCGACCGGATCGAGGAGAACCACGAGGCCTACGCCGCCGAGGGCCGGGTCGCGGCCTCGCGCCGGGTGCGCGGGCTGGCCGGGGCGGCGCGCAAGGGAGCCGCCTGATGGACGCCGACAGCCGGGACCCCATCGGCGCGCAGGTCGCCCGCGCGCGCGCCGCCATGGCGACGCTGAAGGGCGCCAGCCAGGCGCGCATCGACGAGGCGGTGACGGCGCTCGCCTGGGCGATCTACAAGCCCGCGAACGCCCGCGAGCTGGCCGGGCTGGCGGTGGCCGACACCGGGCTCGGCAACGTCGCCGACAAGGTCACGAAGAACCAGCGCAAGACCTTCGGCACGCTGCGCGACCTCATGCGCGCCCGCACCGTCGGCGTGATCGAGGAGGACCCGGCGTGCGGCTTGGTGAAGTGGGCGAAGCCCGTGGGCGTGGTGGCCGCCGTGTGCCCCTCGACCAACCCGGCGGCGACGCCCGCCAACAAGGCGATGATGGCGCTCAAGGGCGGCAACGCGGTGATCGTCGCGCCCTCGCCGGCGGGCCACGCCACCGGCGCGCGCTTCGTCGAGCTGGCGCGGGCCGAGCTGGAGCGCGCCGGCTTCGCGCCCGACCTCGTGCAGATCCTTGGCTCCCCGGTGGACAAGGCGGCGACGCAGGCGCTCATGCAGGCGGCCGACCTCGTTGTGGTCACCGGCTCGCAGAACAACGTGCGCCGGGCCTATTCCTCGGGCACGCCGGCGATCGGGGTGGGCGCGGGGAACGTGCCGGTGATCGTCGACGAGACCGCCGATCTCGACGACGCGGCGCGCAAGATCGCCGCCTCGAAATGCTTCGACAACGCCACCTCGTGCTCGTCGGAGAATTCGGTGGTGCTGCTCGACGTCATCCACGACGACGCCATCGCGGCGCTCGGCCGGGCAGGGGGATTCCTCGCGCCGCCCGAGGCGCACGGGCGGATCGTCGGCACGCTGTGGCAGGGCGGCCAGCTCAATCGCCGCCTGATCGCCCGGGACATGCCCGTGCTGGCGGAGGCCTTCGGGCTGGGCGCCGCGGCGGCGGGCGCGCGGTTCCTGATGGTCGGGGAGACCGGCATTGGACCGGAGTTCCCGCTCTCGGGCGAGAAGCTGTCGCTGGTGCTCACGGTCTACCGCGCGCGGGACTTCGCGCATGCGAAGGCGCTGGTCGGCGAGATCCTGGCCCATGAGGGCATCGGGCACTCCTGCGGCCTGCACACGCGCCGCCCCGAGCGGGCGCGCGAGCTGGCCGCCGACCTCGACGTGGTGCGCGTGCTGGTCAACCAGGCGCACACCTTCGGCAATGGCGGGAGCTTCGACAACGCGCTGCCGTTCACGCTGTCGATGGGCTGCGGCACCTGGGCGGGCAACTCGATCTCGGAGAACCTGAACTGGCGGCACTTCATCAACGTCACCCACCTGGTGACGACGATCCCCGAGGACCGCCCTTCGGAGGAGGCGCTGTTCGGGGATTACTGGGCGAAATACGGTCGGTAGCCGTCCGCGCCCTCGAGCGCTGCCCCGTAGGGTGCGCGCTTGCGCGCACCGCTTCCTGACCGCCGCCGCCGGCGCGCGCAAGCGCGCACCCTACGACAGACCGGTCACGCCCGGACCCGGCCAGGGTGCCGCCTCAGCCGATCAGCCCCGCCGCCGCGTCCACCGCCAGCTCGTAGCCCAAGGGGCCGAGGCCGGCGATCACCGCGGTGGCGCCGAGCGCCACGTAGGAGCGGTGGCGGAAGCCCTCTCGGCGGTGCGGGTTCGAGAGATGCAGCTCGATCACCGGGATCTCCAGCGTCTTCAGCGCATCGAGGATCGCCACCGAGGTGTGCGTGTACGCCCCGGCGTTGAGGATCAGGGCGGCGGCCTCGGTGCGCGCCTGCTGGATCCAGTCGACCAGCTCGCCCTCGTGGTTCGACTGGCGGAACACCAGCGCCAGCCCGTGCGCCTCGGCGCGCGCACCGGCCCGCGCCTCGAGGTCGGCCAGCGTCTCGCGGCCGTAGATCTCGGGCTCGCGGGAGCCGAGCAGGTTCAGGTTCGGGCCGTTGAGCAGGTAGATGGTCTTCATCATGCGCCGCGCCTCGCCTCTGCCGATCCGGCCCGCTCCGTCGGGCGATGCCGGGTCCGTGCCTCTCCCCCGGCCCCTCTCCCAGCGGGAGAGGGGGGCGCAAGGCGCCGGCGCCGGGCGTTCCCCCCTCCCCCTGGGAGGGGGGTCAGGGGCGAGGCTTCGGAGCCTGCCGGAGCACGTCCGCGCCCGTCGGTTCGCGCCCTTCTACTCGGCGGCGGCAGCGTCCTCAACCTTGATCACCGGCTCCATGGCGTTGAGCTTGTCGTTGCTGAGGTGGCAGGCGATGATGTGGCCGCCGCCCATGTCCTTGTGGGGCAGGGGCTGCTCGCAGGTGCCGGGCATGAAGTACTGGCAGCGGGTCTGGAACGGGCAGCCCTTGGGGCGGTTGAGCGGCGAGGGGATCTCGCCCTCCAGCACCACGTGGCGCTTCTTGACGCGGGTGTCGGCGACGGGCACGGCCGAGAGCAGCGCCTCGGTGTAGGGGTGGTAGGGCGGCGAGAAGATGTCCTCGGTGTTGCCCTGCTCCATGATCTCGCCGAGATACATCACGACGATGCGGTCGGCGAGGTAGCGCACCACGCCGAGATCGTGGCTGATGAACAGCATGGTGGTGCGGCTCTCGCGCTGGATGTCGGTCAAGAGCTTGGTCACCGCGGCCTGCACCGAGACGTCGAGCGCCGACACCGGCTCGTCCGCCACCACCACCTTGGGCTGGCCGGCGAAGGCGCGGGCGATGCCGATGCGCTGCTTCTGCCCGCCCGAGAGCTGGCGCGGCATGCGGGTCGCGAACTCGCGCGGCAGCTTGACCAGGTCGAGCAGGTCGAGCATGCGCGCGCGCCGGTCGGCGTCGCTGTCGCCGACCTGGAAGATCTCCAGCACCCGCATGATCTGGTCGCCCACCGTCATCGAGGGGTTGAGCGTGTCGAACGGGTTCTGGAACACCATCTGCACCTGGGAGACGACCTTGGGCCCGCGCTTCTCCACCGGCAGGTGGGCGATGTCGAGGTTGCCGAGCGCCACCGTGCCGTCGGTCGCGGTCTCCAGCCCCATCAGCACCTTGGCGAAGGTCGACTTGCCGCAGCCGGACTCGCCGACGATGGCCACCGTCTCGGCCTCGCGGGCGTCGAAGGTCAGCTCCTCATTGGCCTTGACGACGCGCTGGGCACCGCCGCCGAACATGCCCGAGGAGACTTCGTAGTACTTCTTCAGGCGGTCCACGGCGAGCACCACGTCGCCGACCTGGATCGGCTCGTCCGCCTCGCCGGCCAGGGCGTCGGCGCTCCAGTCGATCTCGTCGATGCGGCAGCAGCGGCTGCGGTGGCGGCTGCCGAGGTCGCGCATCTTGATCTCGCCCTCGTCGCACTTGTCCTCGAAGTGCGGGCAGCGCGGCCCGAAATTGCAGCCCCTGGGCCGCTCGTGCGGCAGCGGGAGCTGGCCCGGGATCGGCACCAGCGGGCGCGCGTACTTGTTGGCGCCGGGCACCGGGATCGAGCGCATCAGCCCCATGGTGTATGGGTGGCGCATCTTGTTGAAGACGGTCTCGATGTCGCCCTCCTCGACCGCCTCGCCCGAATACATCACGGTGATCCGGTCGCAGGTCTCGAGGATCAGCCCGAGGTTGTGGCTGACGAACAGCATCGAGGTGCCGAATTCCTTGGCCAGCTCCCTGATCAGGTCGACGATGCCGGCCTCCACGGTGACGTCGAGCGCCGTGGTCGGCTCGTCGAGCAAGAGGAGCTGGGGCTTCGACAGCAGCGCCATGGCGATCACCATGCGCTGCTGCTGGCCGCCCGAGAGCTGGTGCGGGTAGGCGCCGAGGATGCGGTCGGGGTCGGGGATGCGCACGGCCGAGACCATCTCGGCGGCGCGCTTGAGCGCGTCGGCCTCGGACAGCCCCTCGTGGATGGTCAGCACCTCGGCGAGCTGCTTGCCGATCTTCAGCGCCGGGTTGAGCGAGGCCATCGGCTCCTGGTAGACCATGGAGATCTTCGAGCCGCGCAGGTGGCGCAGCTCGTCCTCGGACATCTCCGCCATGTCGCGGCCCAGGAACTTGATCGAGCCCGACTTGATGCGCCCGTTGTTGCCGAGATAGCGCATGATGGCGAGCGAGACCGTGGACTTGCCGCAGCCCGACTCGCCGACCAGCCCCATCGCCTCGCCGGGCATGACGGTCATGGAGAAGTCCATCACCGCCGGGATCTCGCCGGCGCGCGTGTAGAACGAGACGTTCAGGTCGTCGATGTCGAGGATCGGTTCGGTCATCTGGCCCTCCCGGGCTCCCTCGGTCCTTGAGCGGCTCAGTCCTTGAGCGGCTCAGTCCTTGAGCGACTCTTCGCGCAGCCCGTCGGCGAGCAGGTTCAGCCCCAGCACCAGGCTCATCAGCGCCAGCGCCGGGAACAGCGCCAGGTGCGCCGTGTCGAACAGGCGCACGAAGGGCCGGCCGTGGTTGATCATCGAGCCCCAGTCCGGGCTCTCGGGCGCCAGCCCCAGCCCGAAGAAGCCCAGCGTGCCGAGCAGGATGGTGGTGTAGCCCACGCGCAGGCAGAAATCGACGATCAGCGGGCCGCGCGCGTTCGGCAGGATCTCCCACAGCATGATGTACCAGGGCCGCTCGCCGCGGGTCTGGGCGGCGGCCACGTAGTCGCGCGTCTTGATGTCCATGGTCAGGCCGCGCACGATGCGGAACACGCCGGGGCTGGAGGCGAACACCACCGCGGCGAAGATGTTGAGCTCGTTGGCGTCGAGCGAGAGGATGCCCAGCGGGTCGCTGTTGAAGACCAGCCCCAGATAGGCCCAGATGCCGATCACCAGGGTCACCGCGAGGTAGATGGCGGTCTTCGGCCGGTTGTTCTCGTACTTGGTGAACCACATGGTGCACAGGAACAGGATCGGGAACACGAAGAACACCCCGGCCATGGCGATCGGGATCGACCAGGGGATCGAGAACAGCCCGAGATCCAGCGGCCGCGGCGTGCGCACCTCGGGCGTGACCAGCAGGTAGAACAGCAGGATCACCGGGAAGGCCAGGATCATGTTGGCGAGGAACGAGGTCACCGTGTCGGTGAAGCCGCGGTAGTAGCCGGCCGGCAGCCCGAGCGTCGAGCCGACCATGTAGGCGATCAGCGTCGCCGCCGGGGCGATCACCAGCACGATCTGGCTGCCGTAGACCACGCGGGAGAAGATGTCGCGCGCCAGGTTGTCGCCGCCCCACAGGTAGACGATGCCCGAGGAGCCGTCGACCACGCCGGGCAGCCCCTTCTTCATGCCCGGCGAGAACGACTGGTCGACCGCGCCGGTCACCGCGATGGCGTCGGCAAAGAGCGCCGTGAAGATCCAGAACAGCACGAGGATCACGCCGACCATGCCGATGCGCGAGCCGTAGAGCCGGCCGAACATGCCCATCCGCTCGCGCACGAACCAGCCGGCCGTGAGCGTCACGGCGATGGCCAGCCAGACCGGCCAGAAGCGGGCGACCGTCTGCAGCACGATCTCGGCGGCGCCGATGTGTTCGGGCATGGCTCCCCCCCTTCCCTCAGCTAACCCGGATGCGCGGGTTGAGGTAGGCGTAGCCGATGTCCGAGATGAGCTGGGTGAGCAGCACCACGATCACCGCCACCCACGAGATCGCCAGAAGCAGGTTGATGTCGTTGTTGCCCGCCGCCGAGATCAGCGCGAAGCCGAAGCCCTTGTAGTTGAACATGGCCTCGACCACGACCACGCCCGTGAGCAGCCAGGGGAACTGCAGCATGATCACGGTGAAGGGCGTGATCAAGGCGTTCCTCAGCGCGTGCTTGAGCACCACGGTGCGGAACTTCAAGCCCTTCAGCCGGGCGGTGCGGATGTATTGCGAGGTCATCACCTCGACCATCGAGGCGCGCGTCAGCCGGGCGATGTAGCCCATGCCGTAGATCGCCATGGTCATCACCGGCAGGGTGAAGTTCTCGAACGTCACGTCGCCGGCGCGGGCGACGCCGCTGAGCAGCCCCAGCCAGCTCGCGAAGACGATGGTGAAGACGATGCCGGTGACGTATTCGGGCGCCGAGGTCGAGGTGATCGAGGTCACCGACAGACTTCGGTCGAGCCAGGTGCCCTCGCGCATCCCCGCGAGAATCCCGAACAGCAGCGCGGTCGGCACCATCACCACCATCACCCAGAACATCAGGATGCCGGTGTAGGTCAGGCGCTCGCCGATCACCTCGCTGACCGGCTTGCGAAACACCCGCGACCAGCCCATGTCGCCCTGGATGGTGCCCGCGATCCATTCGCCGTAGCGCAGGAAGAACGGCCGGTTGTAGCCCTGGTTCTCGATCCAGTCGGCCACCTCGGCGTCGGACATGCGCATGTTGCCCTCGGTCTTGGCGAGCTTTTCCAGATTGCCCGGAAGGTTCACGAGGTAGAACACCACGAGCGTCAGCGCGACCATGGTGAGCAGCATGGTTCCCACGCGACGCAGGATGAACATCAGCATGAGACGCCCCCTGTCTGTGTCCCCGCCGGCGGTGCTTGGTGTCTTGCGCGGCCGGGCCGCGGCCGGTCGGGGGGTGCGGGGCGGCCTTCGGGCCGCCCCGCGGCGACGGTCAGTTCTCCAGCCAGACCTGGTCGAAGTGCATCTCGAACGCCTGGTGCGCCTCGTAGCCGTGCACGCCCTCGCGGAACGAGCGGTAGACCGAGCGCCAGTAGGGCTGGATGATGATGCCGGAGTCGCGCAGGATCGTCTCGAGATCAGCCATGATCTTGCTGCGCTCGTCCGGGTCGGGCGTGGCCAGCGCCTTCTCCATCCCGGCGTCGAAATCGGGGTTCGCGTATGCCGTCTCGTTCCAGGCCGCGCCCGACATGTAGGCGAGCGCATAGACCTGGACGCCCAGTGGCCGACCGTTCCACTGCGTCGCCGAGAACGGATACTTGGTCCAGTCGTTCCAGAAGGTCGAGCCGGGGATGACCGTGCGCTTCACGTTGAAGCCGGCATCCCGCATCTGCGCGGCCACGGCATCGCAGCTGTTCCGGTTCCAGTCGTCATCGACCGATATGAGATCGAACTCGTGGTCCGTCTGGCCAGCCTCCTCGAGTAGCGCATTGGCCTTCTCGACGTCACGCACATGCGGGCCGATGTCGGCGTATTCGATGTGCATCGGGCCGACGTGGTGGTTCGCGGCCTCGGCGCCGTTGCCGTCGTAGCCGAGCGACAGCACCACGTTGTTGTCCACCGCGAACTGGCCGGCCCGGCGAACCCGCTCGTCGTCATAGGGCGGGTTGTTGACGTTGAAGCGAATGACGATGGTCGCGCCGGTGGCGATGTTGGAGTTGATCATGCCGATCGACTCCATCTGCGCCAGGGCGTCCGCCGTGGTCTCGTAGTTGGCGTCAACCTCGCCGGCCTCGAACGAGGCGACCATGGGCACCGGGTCGGTGCCGTGGTCGACCCACTCGACACCGTCGAGCCAGACCTCGCCGCCCCACCACGGGGTCTCCTTGCGCCGCACTTCGGCGCCGACACCGACTTCGTAACGCACCAGCTCGAAGGGGCCGGTGGTGATGGCCAGCGCCTCCATCGGGTCGGTGCTGCCCTCATAGCTGCGGTGCATGACCAGCGCCGGGTAGTCGGAGGTGCCGACGACGATGGTGATGTCGGGCTCGGTCAGGTTGAGGCGCACGGTGTGGTCGTCGACCCGCTCGATGGCGCCCTCGCGCAGCTTCTTGGTCTCGGGGTCGACCAGCGTGCCCATGCGGGCGGCGACCGAGTTGCCCTCGACGGTCGCGTCGCACCAGCGCGTGATGTTGTGAATCACGTCGTCGGCGTTGAACGCGTCGCCGTTCGACCATTTCACGCCCTGGCGGATGTTGAGCGTGTAGGTCCTGGCGTCGTCGCTGACCTCCCAGCTCTCGAGCAGGCGCGGCTCGAAGGTGAAGTCGCGGGTCCAGCGCACCAGGTACTCGTTGCACTGGCGGGCGACGTTGGCGATTTGCGACCAGTCGAAGGTGCGCGGGTCCTTGAACGCCCTGACGTCCATGGAGACGCGCAGCACGCCGCCCTTCTGCGGCGCCTGCGCCACGGCCGGCGTTGGCGTGATGCCGCCGAGCGCGAAGGCGCCCGAGGCGGTGACGCCCAGCGCCGCCATGGTCGCCAGGTACTCGCGGCGGTTCATCCGGCCGGCCCTGAACTTCTCGGCGACCGGCTCGGCCATCGGGTGCAGCGGCCGGTCCGTCATCATCAGCTTGGTCATGTGATCCTCCCAACCCGGGTTTTATCGTTGGCGTTGTTTTAGCTAAGCATGGTGCTGGCGCGCGGCCAAGAGCGAATGCGCGTTGGGGAGAGTATCAAAGCGAATTGTCGTGCGCGTCAGGGCATGGGCGCGACAATTTTTGTCGCGCAGACGACAATTCCGGCGCGCCGTGCCGGAATCCGCGGCGCCGTCGCCCGCGGAGCGCCCGTGCCGGGCCGCCGTCGAGGCGCTCCAGGGACAGTGAAGGCTTGACGCCGAAGGCGCGGACATGTGGCATGGCCGTGTCATGGGTGCGGATATGTGCAGGCGGGCCTTGATCTTCGCGCTGCGGTGCCGGGCGGTCGCGTGTCTGGCCACGCTCGCGCTGGCATGGGGCGCGATGGCGGCGCAGGAGGTGCGGGCGCAGGACGTGCAGGTCTCGCCGCCCGGGCGCGTCGCGCCCGGCGCCGCGCTCGAGGTTGGCTGGAGCGGGCCGGACGCCGCGGGCGATTTCATCGCCCTCGCCCGGCCCGGCGCGCCGCCGCACGAATACCTCGGCTATGCGCGCACGGCGCGCGGCGCGCCGGCGCGGCAGACCGCCCCGGACACGGAGGGGGATTTCGAGGTTCGCTACATCTCGGCGGCGAGCCTTGCCGTGCTCGCCGCGGCGCCCGTCGAAGTCCGCGCCGGGCGCGCCGCCGGGCTACGGGCGCCGGAAACGGTGGTGGCGGAGGCGCCGTTCGGCGTGACGGTGGAGTTGCCGGGCCAGCCCGCCGATTTCCTGACCGTGGTGCCGGCGGATGCGCCCGACGACACGATCGGCGCCTATGTGCGCCTGCGTGGCCAGACCCGGGTCGAGCTGCCGGCGCCGGCGCAGGCCGGGCTCTACGAGATCCGCCAGGTGAGCGCTGCGGACCTCGCCGTGGTGGCGCGCGGCACGGTGCGCGTGGAGCCGCGCGCGGCGGAGCCCGGGGCCGGGCAAGCCGACGGGCGCGGCGCCGCCGCGGGGGCGCGGGAGGAGGGCGCCTCCGGCGCCGTCGCAACGCTCATGGCGCTGGTCGCCGTCGATGTTGGCGGCCGCTTCCGCGTGGCCTGGACCGGGCCGGGCGGGCCGGATGATCGCATCGCGCTGTTCGCCGGGCGGACCGGCCCCGGCGAGCCGCTCGCCAGCCTGCCCGCGGCACGAAGTCCGACCGCCCCGTTCACCGCGCCCGGCGAGCCCGGGACATACCTCATCGGCTATGTCGAGGGCGCCGGCAGGCAGGTGATCGCGACGCGCGAGATCGAGGTGTGGTGAGCATGGCCGATGAAGCCCGCCATGCCGCCCGCCGTTCCGCCCGCCGTGCCGTGGATGCGCGGTACCGCGAGCCCCGTCTCGCCCTGTCGACGATGGCTCGACGAGTTGAGCCGGGTGCTGGCGGCCGCCGAGGCCACGCGCCGCGCCCCGGCGCTGCGCCCCG
>DATKCQ010000166.1:0-19029 GCA_035513135.1 Thermohalobaculum sp. | reverse complement strand
ATGGGCCGCCTGACCACCCATGTTCTCGACACCGCGCACGGCCGCCCGGCGGCCGGGGTGCGCATCGAGCTCTACCGGATCGAGGGCGACGGGCGGCGCCGCGTGGCCGAGGCGGTGACCGACGCCGACGGGCGCTGCGCCGGGCCGCTCCTCGAGGGCGAGGCGCTCGCCGCCGGGGTCTACGAGCTGGTCTTCCACGCAGGGGCCTATTTCGACGCGCTGGGGCTGGCGCTGCCCGAGCCGAAGTTCCTCGACCGCGTGCCGGTGCGTTTCGGGGTGGCCGAGCCGGGCGGACACTACCACGTGCCGCTCCTGCTCGCGCCCTTCGGCTGCGCCACCTATCGCGGGAGCTGAGGCATGGATTCGACCATCCGCTTCATCCTGAACGGCGAGCCGGTGGAGGTCGCGGGCGCGGCGCCGACCACGACGCTCTTGAACTGGCTGCGCTACGAGCGCCGGCTGACCGGCACCAAGGAGGGCTGCGCCGAGGGCGACTGCGGCGCCTGCACCGTGGGGCTGCGCGAACTCGACGGCGAGCGCGTGGTGACGAAGCCGGTCTGCGCCTGCATCCAGCTCCTGCCCATGCTGCACGGGCGCGAGGTCGTCACCGTCGAGCGGTTGCGCGCCCCGGACGGGCGGCTGCATCCGGTGCAGGCGGCGCTGGCGCAGGGACACGGCTCGCAGTGCGGTTTCTGCACACCGGGCTTGTGATGAGCCTGTGGGTGGCCTACCGCGCCGAAGCGCGCCCCAATCGCGCCCGCATCAACGACCTGCTGGCCGGGAACCTGTGCCGCTGCACCGGCTACGGCCCGATCATCGAGGCCGCCGAGCAGGCTTACGACCACCCTCGCCCCGAATGGGACGACGCCGACGCCGCGGCGGCGGCGCAGCGGCTGGCCGCGCTGGGCGCCGAGGGGCTCGACTACCAGGCCGGCGGGCGGCGCTTCCTCGCGCCGGAGACGGTGGACGAGCTGGCAACGCTGGCCGAGGCGCACCCGCAGGCGACGATCCTCGCGGGCGCCACCGATGTCGGGCTGTGGGTGACCAAGCGGGCCTTCGACCCCGAGATCATCATCCACACCGGCCGGGTGCGCGAGCTGGCGGAAATGCGCGAGGAAGCCGGGCGGCTGTGGATCGGCGCGGGCGTCACCTACCGCGCGGCGCGGGGGCGGATCGCGGCGCTCTACCCCGACATCGGCGAGCTCATCCGCCGGCTGGGCGCCGCGCAGGTGCGCGCGGCCGGCACCATCGGCGGCAACATCGGCAACGGCTCGCCGATCGGCGACAGCCCGCCGGCCCTGATCGCCGCCGGGGCGACGCTGGTATTGCGCAAGGGGGCGACGCGGCGCGCACTGCCGCTCGAGGACTATTTCCTCGACTACGGCCGGCAGGACCGGCGCCCCGGCGAGTTCGTCGAGGGCGTCTGGCTGCCCGTCCCCGAGGACGGCGCCCGGCTGCGCTGCTACAAGCTCTCGAAGCGCTTCGACCAGGACATCACCGCCGTGCTCGGCTGCTTCGACGTGGACGTGGAGGCGGGCACGGTGCGTGCGGCCCGCCTCGCCTATGGCGGCATGGCGGGCGTGCCCGGGCGCGCGGCGGCGGCCGAGGCGGCGCTCACCGGCCAGCCCTGGACCGAGGCGACCGTGCGCGCGGCGATGGAAGCGCTGGCGCGCGACTTCACGCCGCTCACGGACATGCGCGCCAGCGCCGGCTACCGGATGCGGGCGGCGCAGAACCTGCTGATGCGCCATTTCATCGAGCGAACCGCCCCCGCCACCGCCACCAGGCTGGTCGGCGCCGGCGCGGCGCTGGGGTGATGGCGATGCGCGACGAGGCCCCGCCCGAGGCGATCCGCGATGGCGCGCACGCGGCGCGGCGGCACGACTCGGCCGACAGGCACGTCGCGGGCGAGGCGGTCTACACGGACGACGAGCCCGAGCCGCGCGACCTGCTGCATTGCCATATCGCGCTCTCGGCGAAGGCGCGGGCGCGGCTGGTGCGGGTGGACCTCGCGGCCGTGCGCGCGGCGCCCGGCGTGGTGGCGGTCATTACGGCCGACGACGTGCCCGGGGTCAACGACACCGGCCCGGCGGTGCTGGACGAGCCGATGCTGGCGGCTTCCGGGAAGACCGGCGGCGAGGTGCACTACGCCGGGCAGGCCCTCTTCGTGGTCGCCGCCGGGAGCCTCGCCGAAGCCCGGGCGGCGTCCGGGCGGGCCGTGATCGACTACGCCGAGGAGACCCCCATCCTGACCATCGCCGAGGCGATGCAGGCCCGCAGCCTGCTGCAGGAACCCTACCGCATGGCCCGCGGCGACGCCCGCGCCGCCATCGACGCGGCGCCGCGCCGGCTGGCGGGGTGCATTACGATGGGCGGGCAGGAGCAGTTCTACCTCGAGGGCCAGGTCGCCGTGGCGTATCCCGGCGAGGACGACGAGGTGAGGGTGATCTCGTCCAATCAGCACCCCTCCGAGTGCCAGATGATCGTCGCCCGCATCCTCGGCGTGCCGCACCACGCGGTGACGGTCGAGGTGCGCCGGCTCGGCGGCGGCTTCGGCGGCAAGGAGACGCAGGGGAACCTGATGGCCGCCGCCGCCGCGCTGGTGGCGAGGCGCACGGGCCGCCCGGCCAAGTGCCGGCTCGACCGCGACGACGACATGGTGCTGACCGGCAAGCGCCACGACTTCCGCATCGACTACGAGGTGGGCTTCGACGAGGCGGGCCGCATCCTCGGCGTGCGCTTCGAGCAGATGGCGCGCTGCGGCTGGTCGCTCGACCTCAGCCACGCGATCTGCGACCGGGCGATGTTCCACGCCGACAACGCCTACTACCTGCCGGCGGCCGAGATCGTCTCCTGGCGCTGCCGCACCAACACCGTCTCGAACACCGCCTTTCGCGGCTTCGGCGGGCCGCAGGGCATGATGGGCATCGAGCGGGTGATCGACGAGATCGCCTTCGCGCTGGGCCGCGACCCGCTCGAGGTGCGCCGCGTCAACTTCTACGAGGCGCCGGACGGCCCGGGCGAGCGGGTGATGACACCCTACCACATGCGCGTCGAGGACAGCGTCATCGGCGAGATCGTCGAGGAGCTCGCCACAAGCGCCGACTACGCCGCGCGGCGCGCCGCGATCCGCGACTGGAACGCGCAAAGCCCGGTGCTCAAGCGCGGCATCGCGCTGACGCCCGTAAAGTTCGGCATCTCGTTCACCACCGTGCACTTCAACCAGGCCGGCGCGCTTGTGCACATCTACCAGGACGGCTCGGTGATGCTGAACCATGGCGGGGTCGAGATGGGCCAGGGGCTCATGACCAAGGTGGCGCAGGTGGCGGCGTCCGAGCTGAACCTCGATCTCGAGCGCATCCGCATCACCGCGACGCGCACCGACAAGGTGCCGAACACCTCGGCCACCGCCGCCTCCTCGGGCTCGGACCTCAACGGCATGGCGGTGCGCGACGCCTGCGCCACGCTGAAGGCGCGGCTCGTGCGCTTCGCCTGCGAGAGCATGAACGCGACTGAGACGGACGTCGCTTTCCTGCCCAACCGCGTGCGCGTCGGCCCCGAGGAGATCCCCTTCGCCGACCTGGTCAGGCGCGCCTACCTCGCCCGCGTGCCGCTCTCGGCCACCGGCTTCTACGCCACGCCGAAGATCCACTGGGACCGGGCGAAGGCGCAGGGCAGGCCGTTCTACTACTTCGCCTACGGCGCGGCGGTCTCGGAGGCGATCATCGACACGCTGACCGGGGAGAACCGGCTCATCCGTGTCGACATCCTGCACGATGTGGGAAAATCGCTGAACCCGGCCATCGACCTCGGCCAGGTCGAGGGCGGCTTCGTGCAGGGCGCGGGCTGGCTGACCACCGAGGAGCTGTGGTGGGACGAGACCGGCGAGCTCAGGACCCGCGCCCCCTCGACCTACAAGATCCCCGCCTGCTCGGACCGCGCGCCGGACATGCGCATGCGCCTGTGGTCCAGGGGCATGAACCGCGAGCTGACCATCCGCCGCTCGAAGGCCGTGGGCGAGCCGCCGCTGATGCTGGCGATCTCGGCCTTCCAGGCGATCTCGCACGCGGTGGCGGCGGCGGGAGATCACCAGGTGTATCCGGCGCTCGATGCGCCCGCCACGCCCGAGCGCGTGCTGGGCGCGGTCGAGCGGGTGCGCGGGGGCTGATCATGCGCCTCGCCGATCTCGTCGCGGCGGTCGAGCGCGAGGGGCGCGCGGCGGTCGTGCTGGTCGCCGGGGCGCGCGGCTCGGTGCCGCGCGAGGCGGGGGCGGCGATGCTGGTGACGGCCTCGGGCGCGCGCGGCACCATCGGCGGCGGCGCCGTCGAGCACCGCGCCATCGGGCAGGCGCGCGAGATGCTGAATTGCACCTCCCCCCTCCACGACCCTCCCCCACAAGGGGGGAGGGAGGCGCGGAAGGCCACGGCAGTCCAGGAAATCTCCCTCGGCCCGGCGCTCGACCAGTGCTGCGGCGGGCACATGCGGCTCGCCTTCGCCGTCCTCGATGTGGCGGACCTGCCCCGCCTGCGCGCGGCGCGGGGCACGCTGGCGCTGTGGGAGGGCGGGCCGGTCGTCGTGGAAGATGCCCCGGGCCGGCCGGTGCTGGTCTATGGCGCGGGGCATGTGGGCCGGGCGCTGGTGCGCGCGCTCAGCCCGCTGCCCTTCGCCGTGCGCTGGATCGACGCGCGGCGCGACGGCTTCCCCGAGGCGGTGCCCGAGGGGGTCGAGACGCTGGCGACGCCGCTGCCCGAGGCCGCGGCGCGCGCCGCGCCGGGCGAGGCGCTGCACGTGGTGCTGACGCACAGCCACGCGCTCGATCTCGAGATCGTCACTTCGGTGCTAGAGCGCGGCGAATTCGGCTTTCTCGGCCTGATCGGCTCGGCCACCAAGCG
This sequence comes from Thermohalobaculum sp., assembly GCA_035513135.1. Lineage (GTDB taxonomy): Bacteria > Pseudomonadota > Alphaproteobacteria > Rhodobacterales > Rhodobacteraceae > Thermohalobaculum. Next base: position 14,137 of record DATKCQ010000166.1, on the reverse strand, counting down.
GCGGGTCTTCCTGCGCCGCCTGCGCGAGCGTGGCGTGCCCGAGGCGCGGCTGGCGCGGCTGACCTGCCCGATCGGCGTGCCGGGGGTCCGCGACAAGCGGCCTGAGGTCATCGCGGCCGCGGTGGCGGCGCAGCTCTTGCAGGTGAGTGCCGCGAACGCACATCAGACATCGCGCGAAACCGCCTGACAATCCGAGGAAAACCGGAAATGCGTGAAACCACCATCCTGCGCGGGCGGCTCATGCGCTTCGCGGGCGATCCGTTCGAGATCGGGGCCGATGCGGCGCTCGCCTGCGACGAGGACGGCGCGCTGGCCATGCGCGACGGGCGCATCGTCGGCGTCGGCGCCGCGGCTCAGGTGCAGGCCGGGCATCCCGGCGCGACCGTCGAGCACGTCGGCAGCCGCCTGATCGCGCCGGGCTTCGTCGACTGCCACGTGCACTACCCGCAGACCGGGGTGATCGCCTCCTACGGCAAGCAACTGATCGAGTGGCTCGAGACCTACACCTTCCCCGAGGAGGCGCGCTTCGGCGATCCTGCCTACGCGCGCGAAGCGGCGCGGGTGTTTTTCGACGAGGCACTTCGACATGGCGTCACCACCGTCTCGTCCTTCTGCACCGTCCACCCGGAAAGCGTCGACGCCTTCTTCGCGGAGGCGGCGCGGCGCGGCCTGCGCGCGCTCGGCGGCAAGGTGATGATGGACCGCAACGCGCCCAAGGAGGTCCGCGACACGGCGCAGTCCGGCTACGACCAGTCGAAAGCCCTGATCGCCCGCTGGCACGGGGTGGGGCGGGCGCTCTACGCGGTGACGCCGCGATTCGCGCCGACCTCCACGGAGGCGCAGCTCAAAGCGGCCGGGGCGCTGTGGGCCGAGCACCCCGATTGCCCGATGCAGACGCATCTTTGCGAGAACACCAACGAGATCAACTGGGTGCGCGCGCTCTTTCCCAGGGATCCCGACTATCTCGGCGTCTACGAGCGCCACGGGCTGCTGGGCCCCGGCGCGATCTTCGGCCACGCCATCCACCTGCGCCGCCGCGAGCGGGCGCGGCTGGCCGAGGCCGGGGCGGCGGTGGCGCATTGCCCGACCTCGAACCAGTTCCTCGGCTCGGGCGAATGCGACGTGGCGGGGCTCGCCGGGCTCGGCGTGCGGGTCGGGCTGGCGAGCGACGTGGGCGGCGGCTCGAGCCTTTCCATGTTCCACACGATGAAGGCCGCCTACGAGGTGGCGCAGCGGCGCGGCGTGTCGCTCGGGCCCGTGCACCTGTGGTGGCTGGCGACCGCCGGCGCGGCAAGGGCGCTGGGGATCGGCGACCGGGTCGGCAACCTCGCGCTCGGCCTCGAGGCGGACGCGGTGGTGCTGGACCTCGAATCGACGCCGCTCCTGCGCCACCGGGTGGGGCGGGCGGATTCGATCACCGAGATCCTCTTCGCCCAGATCGTGCTGGCCGACGAACGGGCCGTGCAGTCAACCATTTCCGGCGGCACGGTGGTCCATGCTATCAGCGAGTCCCGCTGACCGACGGAGGAGGCCGATGAAGGAGCTGATCGCACGCCTGCCGAAAGCCGAGCTGCATCTGCACATCGAGGGCACCATCGAGCCCGAATTCCTGTTCGAGAAGGCCCGCGAGAACCGCATCGAGATTCCCTACCGCAGCGTCGAAGAGCTGCGGAAAGTATACAATTTCAACAATCTGCAGGAGTTTCTTGACCTCTATTACCAGGGCATGGGGGTGCTCTGGACCGAGGAGGACTTCTTCGACCTCACCCGCGCCTATCTCGGGCGCTGCAAGGCCGACAACGTCACCCATGTGGAGATCTTCTTCGACCCGCAAGGCCACACCACGCGCGGCTTGCCGTTCGAGGTGGTCACCCGCGGCATCCTCGCCGGGCTCGAGGACGGCGAGCGCCGCCACGGCATCAGCGGGCGGCTGATCATCAGCTTCCTGCGCCACCTCTCCGAGGAGGACGGCTTCGCCACGCTGCGCCAGGCCGAGCCCTGGCTCGACCGCTTTGTCGCCGCCGGCCTCGACAGCTCGGAGCAGGGCAACCCGCCCGCGAAGTTCGCCCGCCTGTTCAAGCGCTGCCGCGAGATGGGGCTCAGGCTGTGCTGCCACGCCGGCGAGGAGGGGCCGCCCCAGTACGTGCGCGAGGCGCTGATGGACATCCGGGTGGACCGCATCGACCACGGCAACCGGGCGATGGAGGACCCCGACCTCGTCGCCGAGATCGCCCGGCGCGGCACCACGCTGACCGTCTGCCCGCTGTCGAACACGGCGCTCAAGGTGATCCGGCGCATGCAGGACAGCCCGGTGCGGCGGATGCTGGACGCCGGCATCAACGTCACCGTGAACTCGGACGACCCGGCCTATTTCGGCGGCTACGTGAACGCCAATCTCGAGGCGGTGGCCGAGGCGCTGAAGCTGACCGGGGACGACATCGCCCAGCTCGCCCGCAACAGCTTCACCGGCTCGTTCCTGCCCGACGCCGAGAAGGCGCACTGGTGCGAGCGGGTGGACGCGGCGCTGGCGGGCTGAAGTAACCGTCACCGCCCGTTAACCATGAAATCCGTCCAAATCGCGAACACAATGATTCCAATGCGTTAGGGTGGCGTCCAAATTTGGACAGCGCCTCTTGCCGGTCGCCGGCCCTCACGCCAGCTCGCCGGGCCATCGCTGCCGGGGGCAGCTTGCCGGCGCGCTCGACCACGCGCCCGAAGACGGTCATGTCATCGACGGCGTACAAGACCCCTCCCTCACTCGTCGGGCATACCGGCGCGGATCCAGGCGCCGAGGCGGGCGCGTTCCTGCTCGGTCATGCCCGTCAAATTGCCAAGGGGCATGGCGTCGCTCAGCACGGTCTGGGCCAGCACCCGCTGGGCATGGGCCCTGAGCTCGGCCGGGGTCTCGAGCGCCACCCCCCCGGGCGGCGCGTCGAACCCGGGGTCGGTGGGCGCGGCCGCGTGGCACGACGCGCAGCGCGCCTCGACGATGGCGAGCGCCTCGCCGGTGGTGACCCGCTCGCCCACCGCGACCCGGCCCGGGGGCTGCCAGGCGGTGAGCCCGATCAGCGCGGCGGCGATGGCGCCCGAGAGCGGCCATTGCCACTGCACCGCGACCCCGGTGGCGCCCGCCTCGTAGCGGTTGAACCAGTGGCGCACGATGGCGCCCATGACCAGCACCAGCGCGACGATGGCCCAGCTCCGCCCGTGCCCGAAGGTCATCGGGTAGTGGTTGGAGATCATCAGGAAAATGACGGGCAGGGTGAGGTAGTTGTTGTGCGTCGAGCGCAGCTTGGCAATCTCGCCGAATTGCGGGTCGGGGGTGCGGCCGGCCCTGAGGTCGTCGACCACCAGCTTCTGGTTGGGGATGATGACGAGGAACACGTTGCCGGTCATCAGCGTGGCGATCATCGCGCCGGTCTGCAGGAAGGCGGCGCGGCCCGAGAACACCAGGCCGTAGGCCCAGGCGGCGGCGACGATGCCGAGAAACAGCACGGCGAACATCAGCGACGGGTTGGCCTTCAGCGGCGACTTGCAGAGCCGGTCGTAGAAGACCCAGCCAAGCGCGAGGCCAGCCAGCGAAATCCCCACCCCCTGCCAAGGCGCGAGGCCCGAGCCCGGCGCGAGCAGGTAGCTCGAGGCGCTCCAGTAGTAGGTGACCGCCATCAGCGCGAATCCGCTCAGCCAGGTGAGATAGCTCTCCCACTTGAACCAGTGCAGGTCGGCGGGCATGCGCTCGGGCGCCACGGCGTATTTCTGCACGCGGTAGAAGCCGCCGCCATGCACCGACCAGCTCTCGCCGGTGACGCCCTCGGGCAGGTTGGCGGCGCGCCTGAGGCTGGCGTCGAGCCACATGAAGTAGAACGACGAGCCGATCCAGCCGATCGCCGCGACGATGTGCGCCCAGCGGAGGAAAAGGCTGAGCCAGTCCTGCGTGATGGCGCTCATGAACGGTCCCGCGGTGCCTCTGCCCGAGCAGCCTTCGCGAGCGACCCTACACCGCCCGCTGCCGCGATCATCGCGAAAAGACCGCCAGATCTCATCAGGAAAAACTTGATAATCGCCACGCCGCGAGACGTGTATGTCAGGGGCAGGTTTCGCCCCGAGCGCGTCGGGAGGCTTGCATGACCACACCGGGGGAAGCGCGCCCGGCCCGGCTCGACCGCGAGGCGTTCGTGGCGCGCTTCGGCGGCGTCTACGAGCGCAGCCCGTGGGTGGCGGCGGCCGTGTGGGATGCCGGCCGGGTCGCGGACGATGCGCGGGCCCTTGCCGCTGCCATGGCCGGCGTCGTCGAGGCCGCCGGCGCGGCGGCGCAGCTTGCCCTGCTCCGGGCGCATCCCGACCTGGCCGGCAGGCTGGCGGTGCAGGGCGCGCTGACGCGCGAGTCGGCGGCCGAGCAGGCCGGAGCCGGGCTCGACCGCTGCACGCAGGCGGAGTTCGCCCAGTTCCAGTCCCTCAACGCGGCCTACAAGGCCCGCTTCGGCTTCCCGTTCATCGTCGCGGTGAAGGGGCTCGACCGCGCGGCGATCCTCGGGGCCTTCCGGCGCCGGGTGGCGAACGACCGCGAGACCGAGTTCCGCGAGGCGCTGGACCAGGTCCATCGCATCGCCCGGCTGCGCCTGCTGGCGCTGGCTGGCGCTGCGCAGGACCCGGCAGGGCCCGCGCGGGGCTGATTGCGCCGCCGGGCCATCGGCGGCCGGGCCCGGCTCAGTTCCAGTCGTTCTGCATGTCGCGCCAGATCCGCTCGCCGATCAGGCAGTCGTAGTCCGCCGCGGCCGGGCGGACGCGATCGTGCGGAGCGGTCGGGTGCGCGGGCGGGTGCGCGGGCCGCGAGGCGATCTCGAGCACCAGCTTGCGGCGCACCGCCTGCGGGAAGTGGCGCCACTCGAGCACCGGGATGACGAAGGCGGCCGGTCCGCCGATCACGCAATGCCGGTAGTACTCGTCGAGGTCCTGCAGATGCCACTGGCTGCCCATGCCCTCGCGGGTCATCAGCGGCAGGCCGTTGATCACGATGCCCCTGGCCAGCACCGCGTCGCGCGCCGCCGCGACCGGGCGCCCCTGGTTGTTGGGGCCGTCGCCCGAGACGTCGATCACGCGGCGCAGACCGGTGAAGCCGTTGCCGTCGAACAGCGTCGCGGCGAAGTCGAGCGCGCCCGAGATCGAGGTGCGCCGCAGCGAGCTGTCAAAGACCGCCGTGAGCTGCCCGGCAAAGGCTTCCGCCCCGGCCCGGTCGCGCACCAGCGTCCAGTCGACCACGACCCGCTGCTCGCCGGCCCACTCGACGTAGGCCAGCGCGACCCGCCCGAGCATGCCGTTGCGAATCGCCGAGACCACCTCGTCGCTGACCAGCGCCTCGGCGTAGCCCCGCCGCTGGATCTCCAGCTCGCGCGGGGTCATGGAGCGCGAGACGTCCACGGCGAGCACCAGCTCGACATCGACCTCCAGCTCGCCCTGCGCCAGGGCCGCGGGGCCCAGGGTGCAGGCGGCGCAGGCGGCGAGGATCGAGACGATGGCGAGGCGCGCGCGCATGCCGGCATTGTGTCGCAGCGAAGCACCGTCTGTCGAGCCGCGGGTCGAAGGGCCCGCCGCGCCGGTCGGGCGCCACCCGGCGCACGAGGCCGGCTAGCGGCGGATCTCGCTCAGGTATCGCCGTGCCTCGCGGGTCTTCTGCACGCAGTTCTGGTATTCCTCGAACTGCTGCTGCACCTTGGCGGCCGCCAGCAGGCTCGCCGCCTGGCTCCACCGGACGCTGCTGCTCAGCCCGTCCACCTTGGCCTGGTTCAGCTCGCTATAGCCGGCTTCCAGGCCCTGCGCGCAGGCCGGGCCGCGGCCGATGTCTCCGCGCTCCTGACTGCAGGAAGCGAGGCCGATCAGCAGCAGCGTGGCGGCGAGACTCGATCCGGTGCGGGGCATGATGCGATCCTGCGTGAACGGGGGGATGCGTGGCCGGCGAGCTTAGCCCGTCCGGGCGGGGAACGGAACCGCCCGGCACGGGGCGCGCGCGGGCGCGCGGGCGCGTCAGCCGCACCGCGACCCGCGCCGGAGCAGCGCCTCCTTCTCGCGGTTGATCAGCTCCTCGATCTCGCGGGCCACCGCCTCGGGGTCGCCGCCCGGCGCGATCGGCGGCAGGAAACGCATGGTGACGAGGCCGGCCCGCTTGGTCTCGAAGCCCTTGGTCCAGCACAGCCCGGCATTGTGGGCGACCGGCACGATCTCCGCCTTGCAGACGCCATAGAGCAGCGCCAGCCCGCGCTGGTAGCGCCGGGTCGCGCCCGGCTCGACGCGGGTTCCCTCGGGGAAGATCAGGATGGAGCGGCCTTCGGCCAGACTCCCGCGGGCCTCGCGCACGATGCGGCGCAGGTTGGCGCCGCGCCGCTCGCGGTCGACCCGGATCATCGGTGCGTGCCGCAGCCCCCAGCCGAACACCGGGATATCCATGGCGCCGGCCTTGGTGATGACGTTGAGGTCGGGGAAGAAGGCGGTGAAGGCAATCGACTCCCAGTAGGACTGGTGATTGCACACGAAGATCACCGGGCGGTCGGGCAGCTCCGCACGGCCCTCGAGCACGTAGCGCACGCCGACGATCCAGCGCGCGGCGGCGACGAAGCCCGACGACCACAGCCACAGCACCCGGCGCACCACGCGCGGCGGCCGCCAGAACCGCAGGACCGCGACGATGGCCAGCCCGAACAGCAGGCTCCACAGCAGGACCGCCAGCTCGAAGACCCGCGTGCGCAGGGTTTGGAGCCAGTAGCCCGGCCGCGCCGTGGGGCGGGCGGCCACCTCGAGCGGCCGGCCCGTCACCGCGCCGGTCCCTGCCGCACGGCCGGTGCGCCTCCGGCTTGCGCGATTCGCCCGGTCCCCGCACCGGCGGCCCTTGCTCCGCTCCGCTGATTCATGCTCTCATCCGTGGCTGGAGCGCCGGCCGCATCCGGCCTGCCGGACCGCGCGGCGACTCCCATCCCGTGCGTTTCAATCCCGTGCGTTTCCAATCCCGTGCATCCGAGTCGAATTGGAGAACATCGTGGCGGATAGCCGCAAGCCGTTCGTCGTCGGAGACTACTACACCACCCGCGCGGAGAAACAGCGCTTCCTGCGCAAGATCTTCGACCGGGCGGCGCCGTACTACGAGGGCATCGCCACCTGGGGCTGGTTCGGGACGGGCGGCATCTACCGGCGCAACGTGCTGCGGCGTGCCGGCCTGAAGCCGCACATGCGGGTGATCGACGTCGCCTCGGGGACCGGCCCGGTGGGCCGCGCGCTGATGCGCCTGCTCGACAGCCCCGACCAGATCGTCTGCGTCGAGCCGTCGGCGGGGATGATCGCCCAGTCGCGCAAGGCGTTGCCCTGCGTGCACCACCAGGCGACCGCCGAGGCGCTGCCGGTGGCGGACCGCAGCTTCGACTTCCTGGTCATGGGCTTCGCGCTGCGCCATGTCGACGACCTGGACGCGAGCTTTCGCGAGTTCCGCCGGGTGCTCGAGGACGGTGGCAAGGCGCTCGTGCTCGATGTCACCATGCCCGACAACCGCGTCGGGCGGCTGCTCTTCAAGGCGTATTTCAAGCATGTGCTGCCGGCGCTCACCCTGGTCTTCAGCCGCAACCGCGACGCGCATCGCCTGATGCAGTACTACTGGGAGACGATGGAGCAGATGACCGGCCGCGAGGAGGTGGCCGAGCTGATGCGCGAGGCGGGGTTCCGCTCGGTGACGCACCGCGTGCTGCTCGGCTGCTTCTCGGAGTACGAGGCGATTCGCTGATGCACCGGGAGGCCCGGCCCGGCGCCGGCTGCACGGTTCTCATCCCCGCCTACAACGAGGCCGCGACGATCCGCGGCGTGGTCGAGGGCGCGCTCGCCCACGCCGAGCGGGTGGTGGTGATCAGCGACGGATCGACCGACGGGAGCGTGGCGGCGCTGGCCGGGCTGCCGGTCGAGATCGTCGCGCACGCGCACAACCGCGGCAAGGGGTGGCGTCTCGCCGAAGGCTTCGACCATGCCTTCGCAGCAGGCGCGCAGGCAGTTCTGACGCTCGATGCCGACGGGCAGCACGATCCCGACAGCATCCCCGACTTCCTGGCCGCCGCAGGTGCGGCGCCCGGCTGCCTGGTGATCGGCGACCGCTCGGCGGACCGCGCCTCGATCCCGCGGCTCCGGGCCAAATCGGTCGGCTTTGGCGACTTCTTCATCAGCTGGGCGACCGGGCGACGCGTGCGCGACGCCCAGTGCGGCATGCGGCTCTACCCGGCCGCGCTGTGGCAGGCGATCCGCATGCCCCCGGCCGAGCGGGCGCACTTCATCTTCGAGACCGCGATCCTGCTGCGCGCCGCCGAGGCCGGGGTCCCCTTCGTCCGCGTGCCGGTGCAGGCACGCTATGCCGGCTTCGTGCGGCGACGGAGCCACTTCCGCCCGATCCTCGACACGCTCAGGATCGTCCGGGCCGTGACCGGATTCCTGGCCCGGCGCGGCTTCCGGCCGCGAGGATTGTTGCTAGCGCTGGGCCTGCTGCGCTAAGGCTCTCGAACCTATTCCGTTTCATCGACAGTCGAGGAGAACGAGATGTTGCGCCTGATGTCCGGCCTGATCCTGGTGACGGTGCTCGCCGTGGCGGGCTGCCGAACCGCGCCGCTCTACAACGCCACCGATGTCAATTTCGCGAGCCCGGCCTCGACGAGCGCCGCGCGGCTGACGCTCGACGACTACCGGAACGCCATCATCCGCGGCGGCGCCAAGCGCGGCTGGACCTTCGAGGATGCCGGCCCGGGCCACCTGGTCGGCAGCGTCACCGTGCGCGGCAAGCATCACGCCAAGGTCGACGTGATGTTCGACACCGAGCAGTTCTCGATCACGCACAAGGCGTCGCAGAACCTCAACTACAACCCGTCGCGCCAGCAGATCCATCCCAATTACAACTCCTGGGTCTCCAACCTGCAGCAGGAGATCCAGGCCGAGATCACGCTGATGCAGGCCGGCTGAGGTAGGCGCCGGCTTGGGCGAGGTTCACCTGCGGTTCCGGCTCGACGCGGGATTCCCGGCGGACAGCCGGTTCCTCGACGGGCACTTCCCGGCAAACCCGGTGGTGCCGGGGTCGGTGCTGATCGGCTTTCTCGCCGCCCGGCTCGCCGAGGCGGACCTCGCCGTCGCGCGCATCGACCGGATGAAGTTCCGCCGGATCCTGCGCCCGGGGATGCCGTTCGAGCTGCGGGTGGACGGCAGGCCCGACGGCGCCGCGGCCGAGTTCCGCGACGCCGAGGGCGTGTTCGCCGCGGGCAGGCTGGTGCTGCGCCCGCGCGATGACTGAGCGCACGCCCGAGTGGCTGCGGGAGCGCGAGCGCGGCAACGCGCTGGCGCTGAGCTGGATCAGCCGGCTGGCGCGCAGCGGGCCGGGCTGGGTCACCGACCCGCTGATCTGGCTGATCGCGCTCTACTTCACGCTGTTGCCCAGCCGGAGCTCGGCCGCGGCGTCGCGTGCCTACCTGCGGCGCATCCTCGGCCGGCGCCCGGGCCTTGCCGAGCGCCACCGCCATGTCCGCACCTTCGCCCATGTCATCGTCGACCGGGTGCGCCTGCTGACCGACGGCATCGGCGGTTTCAGCGTCCGGCCGGTCAATGCCGGCGCGGTGGTGCGCTGCCACGCGGCTGGGCGCGGCGGCGTGCTGCTGGGCGCGCATTTCGGCAGCTTCGAGGCGCTGCGCGCCTTCGGCGACGCGCTGCCGGGGTTCCGGGTGCGCTACCTGATGTTCAGCGCCAATGCCCGGCAGCTCGCGCAGGTGGTCGACCGTCTCAGCCCCGGGACCGCGGCCTCCGTGATCCCGCTCGACGACGGGCCGAGCGCCATGATCGAGGCGCGCGAGGCGCTGAGCGGCGGGCAGTTCATCGCCTTCCTCGGCGACCGCATGCCGGTGCGCAACCCGCGCGCCGAGGTCACGGCCGCGTTCCTCGGCGGCCCGGTGCGCCTGCCCCGCGCGCCCTATCACATCGCGATGCTCGCGGAGGTGCCACTGTTCCTGTGCTTCGCGCCGCGGGTCGGGGCGAGGTCGTATGACATCGAGTTCAGTGAAATCTATGATGGCGCCCCGGTGGCGCGCGAGGAACGGGATGCGAAGTGCAGGGAACTGGCGCAGCGTTATGCGCACGAGCTTGAGCGGATGTGCCGTCGGCATCCTTATAACTGGTTCAATTTCTTCGATATCTGGGGCTGAGGCGGATCTCGGCGGCTGCGCCGCCCCGCCGCCGCCGAGCGCGGCCGCGGCGATCGAGGGGTTGCAGGCGGGCCCGGCGGCGCGCGTCGGCTACCGCGAGGAGGTCCACCACCCGGCGCTGGCGCAGCCGGAGGTCGCCAGCGGGACAATGTCGATGACGGCGGACGGCCGCCTGGTCCGCGACCAACGCCGGCCCGAGCGCGAGATCAGCGAGATCGGCGAGTCCTTCGTTTCCGTGCGGCAGGGGCCGGACGCGCCGGAGAACCTGCTGCCGGTCCCGTCCGAGCTCAAGCCGATGCTCGACGCCATCCGCGGGGTCGTCGGCGGGGACGCCGAGGCGATCGCGGCGGCGTTCGATCTCGAGCTGGTGGCGAGCGCACCGCTGTGGCGGGTGCGCCTGGTGCCGAGCGACAGCGCGGCACGCGGCATCGAGCTCGTGGTGGCGGGCTGCGGCGCGCGCCTGCGCGGCATGGAGGTCCGCCAGCCGGGCGGCGTGCGCCGCGTGATCAGGTTCGAAAGCCAGCCATGAGGCGTCTTTGGCCCTTCCTCGGCCTGCTCGCCGTGCTGGCGGGCCTCGTCGCGGCGGTCCTCGAGGTCGACACCGATGCGCGCGGGCTGTTCGGCGCCGACGACCGGCTGGTGGCGACGCTCGACACGGCGCAGGGGCGGGTGCTGACGCTGGCGATCCTGCATCCCGACCGCGATCTGCGCAGCGCGCTGGCCGCCAAAATCGCCGATGAGCTCAGGCGCGATCCGATGGTGAGCCGCGTGGTGAGCACGCCGGGCGCGTCGGGTGCACCTTCGGCCGAACTGATCGACTGGCTGTGGCGCCACCGCCTGGTCCTGGCGCCGCCGGCCGCGGCGGCCTTCACCGCGCCGAGCATGGCCGGGGAGCTGCGCCGGGCCCGCGCGGCGCTGACCAGCCTGACCGGGGGCACGCTCGCCGACCGCTACCTGCTCGACCCCACCGGCAGCTTCCGCCGGGTGATCGAGGCGATCTCGGCGGCGTCCCCGGTGGCGTCCCCGGCCGCGTCCCCGGCCGCGTCCCCGGCGGCGTCCCCGGTGGCGTCCCCGGTGGCGTCCCCGGTGGCCCCCGCGCAGCATCGCGGCATCGCGCAGTCCGCCGACGGCACGGCGGCGCTCCTGTTCATCAGGCTCGCCGAGCGGCCCTTCGACGTGGCGGCACAGGGCGCCTTCGACGACCGGCTGGTCGCCCGCGTCGAGCGCGCCGGGGCCGAGGCGCTGCTGGTCGGGCCGCGCTCGATCAGCGCCCGCATCAGCAACGACATCGCCGCGCGGTCCGCGCGCGCGGCGGCGATCGCCGGCCTGCTGCTGCTGCTCTGGCTCGCCGTGGCGCTGCGCCCGGCGCGCAATGTCCTGCTGTGCCTGGTGCCGCTGGGGATCGGGCTGAGCACCGCCGCGCTCGCGGTGATGCTGGTGTTCGGCTCCGTCCACGTGATCGCGATCGGCTTCGGCGGGGCGCTCATGGGCCTCGCCATGGACTACCCGATCCACCTGATCGCCCATCGCGGGCGGGCGGAGAACCTCGCCCGGGCCCGGCGCTTTGTCGCGCTGTGCGCCGCCACCACGGGCGTGGCGTTCCTGGCGCTGCTCGGCTCGGGCATCGCCGTGCTCGGCCAGGTCGGGGTGTTCGCCGCCAGCGGGCTGGCGGGCGCGGCGGCGTGCTCGGCCGGCCTCATCGGAGCCGGCGCGGGCACGGCACCCGGCGCCGCCTCGCGCGCCCTGCGCCCGATCGCGGTTCCCGCCAAGCACCTGGCGCTGGCCGTGATCTCGGTCGCCGCCGGCCTGGTGATCTGGCTTGCGCCGGGCGGCGCGCCGCAGCGGCTGATCGACCTGCCGCCCGGGATCGAGCGCTCGATCGAGCGGCTCGGCGGGCTGATCGACCTGCCCTCGGGCCGCTACCGGATCGATGTCCGGGGCTCCACGCTCGACGCGGTGCTCGACCGCCAGGCCGCGCTGCTCGAGGTGCTGCGCGCGGCCGAGCGCGACGGCACGATCCGCCGCTTCGAGCTGCTCGCGCGCCATCTCCCGCCCCGCCCGCCCGCGGCGGATCGGCCCGCGGCGGGGCTGCCCGACCCCGGTGCGCTCTCGGCGCCCGTTGCCGAGGCGCTGGAGGCGGCCGGCCTCGCGCCGGGTTTCCGCGCGGAGGTCCTCGCCGCCTACGGGGCCGCGCGCGACCTGCCGGCACTCGATCCGCAGGCGCTGGCGCCGCTCGCCGGGCTGGTCGCCGTCGCCGGGCTGGTCTCGCCCGACGACGGCGCCCTGCTGGCGCCGGCGCAGCTCTGGGGGGTCGCCGATCCCGACCGCCTCGCCGCCGCCGTGGCGGCGCTCGATGCCGAGGGCGTCGTATTCATCGACGAGGTCGCAGCGATGTCGGCGCGGCTGGACGCGCTCGCCGCCAACGCGGCGCGCTGCATGGCGGCCGGTGCCGCGGCCGGGTTCCTGTTCCTTCTGCTGGCCGTGCGCCGGCGCGGCGCGGTGGCGGAGATCGCGCTGGCCTGCCTCGCGGCGGGCCTGCTGACCGGGGCGGCGAACGTCCTGCTGACCGGCGGTCTCGGCGTCCTCGACATCGTGGCGCTGACGCTTGTGATCGGAATCGGGATCGACTATGGGCTGTTCCTCACGCTGAGCGAGAGCGGCGAGCCCTATACTTCCGCCCTGCGCTCGGTTCTGGTGTGCGCGGCCTCGACGCTCATCGCATTCGCGACCCTGGCGCTTTCGGGTGTCGGCGTGCTCGAAGAGATCGGGGCGACGGTCTGCGTCGGCGTGGTGGCCATGCTGGCCGTGCACGTTTTGCGGCGACCGGCGGGAGAGACCGGCAGGCGATGACCGAGGCGGCACCGCTCCCGATCAACGGCATGGCGATCACGGCCAGGGTCTGCGTGACCTGCCTCGGCCGCGGCCGCGAGGCCCATCTGGCGGCAATGCGCGCGGGAAGCTGCGGGCTGACGCCGTGCGACTACGCGGACGTCGATGTCCCCTGCTTCATCGGGCGCGTGGCGGGCATCGAGGACGATGCGTTCCCCCGGCACCTGAGGGCGTTCGACAACCGGGCGGCCCGCCTGGCGCTGGCGGCGCTGGCGGCCGACGGCTTCGCGCAGCATGTGCGCGCGGCCTGCGCGCGGTTCGGCCGCCATCGCGTCGGGCTGGTGCTCGGGACCTCGACCTCGGGCATCGAGCGCCTCGAGCGGGTCTACCGCGCGCGCCGGGCGGACGCGCCGCTGGCCAGCGACTACTCGATGCGCCACCACAACGACTACCACGCGGTCACCAGCTTCCTGTTCGAGCATCTCGGGCTCGGCGGCCCGGGATACACGGTCTCGACCGCCTGCTCGTCGTCGGCCAAGGCGATCGTCGACGCCACCCAGCTCATCCAGGCGGGGCTGTGCGATGCCGTGCTGGCGGGCGGCGTCGACAGCCTGTGCATGACCTCGCTGTGCGGCTTCGACGCGCTCGAGCTGGTCGCGCGCGCGCCTTGCCGCCCGTGCGACACCGGGCGCGACGGGCTGTCGGTCGGCGAGGGCGCCGGGTTCGTGCTCATCGAGCGCGGCGGCGACGGCCCGCGCCTCGCCGGCTTCGGCGAGACCTCCGATGCGGTCAGCATGTCGACGCCGCCACCCGACGGCGCCGGGGCCGCCGCCGCCATGCGCCGCGCGCTGGCCCGCGCCGGGCTGGCGCCCGAGGCGATCGGCCTGGTGAAGCTGCACGGCACCGCCACGCCCGCCAACGACGCGGCGGAGTGCGCGGCGGTGGCCGAAATCTTCGGCCAGACGGTTCCGGCCGCCTCGCTCAAGGGCATGATCGGCCACACCCTCGGCGCGGCGGGCGCGGTCGAGGCGGTGATGTGCCTCGACGCCATGGAGGCCGGCATCCTGCCCGCCAATGTCGGCCTCGAGACGCAGGACCCGGCGATC
>DATKCQ010000165.1:0-3950 GCA_035513135.1 Thermohalobaculum sp. | reverse complement strand
CCGTCCCCGCCCTCAGTCGGGCGTCTCGATCGGCGAGGTGAACTGGTCCGCAGCCGGCGCGAGCTCGCGCGCCGCCGCGAAGTGCCGCTCCGCCTCGTCCTCCCGCCCCAGCGCCTGCAGCAGCAGCGCCAGGTTGTAGTGTGCCTCCGGGTCGTTCTGCCGCAGCTCCGCCGCCGCGCGGTAATGCGTCTCCGCCTCGGCCAGCCGCCCCGACTGATGCAGAAGGATCGCCAGGTTGTTGTGCGCCTCCGGGTAGTCCGGCCAGATTGCCAGCGCCCGCCGGTAGTGCGCCTCGGCCTCCTCCCGCGCCCCCGTCTCCTCGAGCAGCAGCCCGCAGTTGTAGAACGCCGGAGCGTAGTCGGGCTTGAGCCGGATCGCCTGCCGGTAGTGCGCCTGGGCCAGTTCCGCGCGCCCGCGGCGCTCCAGCACGACCGCATAGTTGTTGTGCACCTCGGCCGCCGTCGGGCGCAGGTCCAGCGCCCGCTCGTAGTGCACGGCCGCGGCCTCGAGATCGCCGCGCGCGGCCAGGAGATTCGCCAGCCGGTGATGCGCGTCGACATAGTCGGGCCTGAGCCGCACCGCCTCCCGCGCGTGCTGCAGCGCCCCCTCGGTCCGGCCCAGCGCCTCGAGCAGGAAGGCATAGTTGCAATGTGCCTCCGGGTAGTCCGGCCTGAGCCTGAGGGCCTCGCGGTAGTGCCGCGCCGCCCCTTCGAGGTCGCCCGCCCGGCGCAGCGCGACCGCCAGGTTGTTGTGCGCCTCCGGGTAGTCGGGCCTCAGCTCCAGCGCCCGGCGCAGCAGCGCTACCTCCTCCGCCGGATCCTCGCTCGCAACGGCGCGCAGGAACAGCGCCCCGGCCGTCTCCGGCCGCTCGCCGCCCGGCTCGGGCGCCTTCGGGCGCAGCCGATAGAGCCGCCGCCGCGGCAGGAAGTCGCCCTTGAGCGCGTGCTCGCCCGCGGGCTCGAACTCGAAACGCACGAGATCCACCAGCTCGAGCACGTTCTCGGTCACATGCAGCGCACCCGGTTGGGCCGCCGCCTCCACCCGCTTCGCCAGCGCGATGCCGCGCCCGATCCAGTCGTCGCCCAGCGCGAAGCACTCGCCGATATGGCAGCCGACCCTCAGCGCGATGCGCGGCGCCTCGCGCAGCACGGGCACCGTCTCGCAGCACCGTTCCCACTCCGCGATCAGCCGCGCGCCGAAGTCGGCTGCTGCGTTCGCGTCACGGAACAGGAACAGATGGCCGTCGCCGGTGAAGTTCCGGTGCAGCACCCCGAGCTGGCTCGCCGTCCGCTCGGCGAGATAGCGGTACTCGGCGATGATCGCGACCGCGTTCGCACGCGAGGTCCGCGTCCACATCCGCGAGTGCCGCTCAAGGTCGACGAACACGGCCGCGTAATATTCCGCCACAAGATCGACTCCCAATCCAGGCGCCGAGTGATATCATGATTCGCCGGGATGGAACCCCGGCCGCGCAACGCAACCACTTGGCCGAGAGAGGGTGCCCGATGTCAAAGTACCTGGTGGAGCGCCACCTGCCCGGGATCAAGCCGGAGGAGCTTGCCGCCGCCGCGGCGCGCGCCAAGGCGACGACGGCCGAGATGACGGCCGCGGGAACGCCGGTCCGCTACCTCCGCTCGATCTTCGTCCCCGGCGAGGAGAAATGCTACTGCCTGTTCGACGGGCCGAGCGCGGAGGTGGTGCGCGAGGTCAACCGGCAGGCGCAGATCCCGTTCGAGCAGGTGACCGAGGCGATGCACATCGCCTCGGACGAGATCACCTGACCGCCCGGCTCACTGCCGGCTGGATCCGTCGAGGTTGCGCGTCGCCTCCGAGCCCAGCATCTCGGGGTCGAACTCGTAGTGCGCCGAGCAGAACTGGCAGTCGGCCGTCACCCGCCCGTCCTCGGTGGTCATCTCGCCGATGTCGGCGGCCGAATACCCGGCCAGCGCCCGCGCCACCCGCTCGGGCGAGCAGGTGCAGCCGAACTCGACGGGCTGCCAGGGGTAGGCGCGCGGGCTCTCCTCGTGGAACAGCCTGAGCAGCAGCTCCTCCATCGCCAGGTGCGGGCCCAGCAGTTCGTGCGTGTCCACCGTGCGCATCAGGTGGTTGACCCGGTTCCAGTCCTCCTCGCCGCCGCCCATCGCCGCCACCTCGTCCGCCGTCAGCAGCCCGTGCGCCTCGCTCGGGCCCTCGGGCGCCTGGCCGAGGTCGTCGGGCAGCTGCTGCAGCATCAGCCCGCCGGCCCGCCAGTGCGCGCTGCGGCCCGGCATCTCGGCGCGCGCCGCCTCGAGGTGGAAGCGGGTGGCGAGCTGCTCGGACTGGGCGAAGTAGGTCTCGGCGCAGGCCGCCAGCGAGCCGCCCGCCAGCGGCGTCAGCCCCTGGTAGGGCCGCATGCCCTCGCCCTGGTCGATGATCACGCCGAAGATGCCCTCGCCGATCAGCGAGAACGGCGCGGCCCGGCTCGAGACCACCTCGCCCATCTCGAACGAGGCGTAGGCGCGCATGCGCGCCGGGGCGCCGGCGCGCTCGGGGGCGAAGTAGTCGGTGGCGATGAGGCGCACAGGCCCGTCGCCGCGCACCTGCAGCGACAGTTTCCAGCGCAGCTTGATGGCCTGGCCGATCAGCGCGGTCAGCATCACCGCCTCGGCCACCAGCGCCGAGACCGGCACGGGGTAGCGGTGCTGCTCGAGCATGCGCCCGAGCGTCGCGTCGAGCCGCGCCACCCGGCCGCGGATGCCGGCGCGCTCCAGCCCGAAGGGCAGGATCGTGTCGTCGCCCGAGAGGCGATATCCCTCGCTCATGGCTGCCATCCCGTCGCTTCTCTTCCCCAGGCCCTGCCAGATAGCCCCTCGGACCCGGCAGGACAATCGCCCGCCCCGCTGGCGCGGCGTCGCGCCGCGTGGCAATCATCGCGCCATGGAACGCATCGGCGAGCCCTGGATCCCCGGCCGGCCCTACCGCGACCGCATCGGCGTCTACGCCCTCGTGGCGGGGGCCGACGGCCGGCTGCTCTGCGTCCACCAGAAGACCCCGTCGGAGCGCGAGCTGCAGCTCCCCGGCGGCGGCCTCGAGCCGGGCGAGCACCCGACGCGCGCGCTGCACCGCGAGCTGCGCGAGGAGACCGGCTGGGTCGTCGGCCAACCCCGCCGCTTCGCCGCGTTCCAGAGCTTCACCTGGCTGTGGGACCTGCGCTACTGGGCGCGCAAGGTGCACCTGGTCTACCTCGCCCGCGCCGTGCGCCGGGCCGGCCCGCCGCTCGAGCCGGGCCACACCCCGGTCTGGCTGACCCCGGCCGAGGCGGCGCGCCGCCTCGACGTGCCGGGCGACCGGGCGATCGTGCGCCGCGCCCTGGCCTGCGGCCTGATTCGCCCGCGCTAGAGCGATTTCGAGCAAAGTGGACTCACTTTGCGGCTCGGAAATCGCGGCAACTCAAGATGTTAGGGCCGTTTCGGTGATTCAGGACGCACCGAAACGGCTCCGAGACCCGAATGTTCGGAGCGCAATGCCCCCGTCACGACCCCTCGCGGCCCGCCTCACGCCCCCGCGGCGCTGTGGGCCAGGGCACGCGCTTGGTGACGGTGCCCGAATCGCCCCCGGTCTCGATCGAGACCGACCAGTCGAGCGCGGTGATCCGGGCATCCTCGGAGAGCCCGTTCAGGCTCGAGCCCAGGCCCTCCTTCAGCCGCTCGACCAGGGCGACCGCCGACTCCAGCCGGTGGCCCTCGAGCGGCCGGCCGGCCAGCGCCCGGTCGAAGTTGAGGATCTGCCGCTCGGCGGCGCTGCGGAAGTCGATCACCGCCGTCTCCTTGGTCGCGACCAGCGCGTGCCGCGACTGGGCCATGTAGCCCTGGGCCAGCAGGCTCTCGCCCACATGCGCGGCAAAGCCGTGCAGCGGGCACTCGAAGGGGGTGACCTGGGTGCCGGTCTGGCAGGGCATCGAGATCGAGCCG
>DATKCQ010000164.1:0-7362 GCA_035513135.1 Thermohalobaculum sp. | reverse complement strand
GCCGGAAGGCGCCCAGCGCCGCCGCCGAGACCGTGGTCGACGCCCGGTGCCCCGCCCCGGCCAGCGCGTGCATGATCGCCGAGACCAGCAGCCCGCGCACCACGCCGGGCTCGCGGAAGCGCACCTCGGCCTTGGCCGGGTGGACGTTCACGTCGACCCGCCCGGGCTCGAGCTCGAGGAACAGCGCCGCCGCCGGGTGCCGGTCGCGCGCGAGGAAATCCGCATACGCCGCGCGCAGGGCCCCGGCCAGCAGCCGGTCCTTCACCGGCCGGCCGTTGACGAAGAGGTACTGCGCCGTCGCCGCGGCCCGCGCGTAGGTGGGCAGCGCCGCGAAGCCGGTGAGCCGCACGCCGTCGCGCTCGGCCTCGATCGGGATGGCGTTCTCGGCGAACCCCGTGCCGAGGATGCGGCCGATGCGCGCCAGCCGCGCCTCGGCCAGCGCGCCCGCTTCGGCCTCGGCGCAAAACAGCATGCGCCCCGCGGCGGCCACCCCGTGCGAGACCTCGCGCAGCTCGAAGGCGATGCCTGGCTCGGCCATGGCCAGCCGGCGCACGGTCTCGCCGATCGCCTGGGTCTCGGCGCGCGCGCTGCGCAGGAACTTGAGCCGCGCCGGGGTGGCGCAGAACAGGTCGCGCAGCTCGACCGTGGTCCCGCGGGCGCGCGCGGCGGGGCGCGGCCGGCCGATCGCGCCGGCGCGCGCCGCGATCTCCCAGGCCTCGGCGGCACCCGCGGCGCGCGAGGTCAGGCTCAGCCGGCCCACCGCGGCCATCGAGGGCAGCGCCTCGCCGCGGAAGCCGTAGCTGGTGATGTTGACGAGGTCCGAGCCGTCGATCTTCGAGGTGGCGTGCCGGTCGAGCGCCAGGCCGAGATCCTCGGCGAGGATGCCCGTGCCGTCGTCGGCCACCCGGATCAGCGCCTTGCCGCCCTCGGCGACCGCCACCTCGATGCGGCCGGCGCCGGCGTCGATGGCGTTCTCGACCAGCTCCTTCACCGCCGAGGCCGGCCGCTCGATCACCTCGCCGGCGGCGATGCGGTTCGCCGCCGCCTCGTCGAGCCGCCGGATCCGCCCGGGCATGATATTGCGGCTGTGCTCGTTCATGCTACAAGGGATAGCATGGAAGCGGCCGATTCTGGAACGGGAATCGGCGCTGGCCCCTACAGCCCCTCGGGCTGGCCGACGACCACGATGGAGAGCGCCTGCGCGTCGAGCAGCCGCGCCGCCACGCGGCGCACGTCCTCGAGCGTCACCGCCTCGATCAGTTCTTTGCGCCGGTCCATGTAATCGATGCCAAGGTCCTCCTCCTGCATGAACACCAGGTAGTTGGCGATCTTGGCGTTCGAATCGATGTTGAGCGGGAAGGCGCCGGTCAGGTAGCGCTTGGCGGTCTCCAGCTCCTCGGCCGTCGCCCCCTCGGCCGCCATGCGCGCCCACTCGGCCCGGATCACCTCGAGGCTCTCGGCGATGCGTGCGTTCTCCGTCCGCACATTGCCCAGATAGAGCGACGCGCCCTGGTAAGTGACGAGAAAGGCGTGGGCCCCGTAGGCCAGGCCGCGCTTGTTGCGCACCTCCTGCATCAGCCGCGACGTCAGCCCGGCGCCGCCGAGCACGTAGTTCATCAGGTAGGCGGGAATGAAGTCCGGGTCGGCCCGGGCGATCCCGGCATGGCCGAACACCGCGGCCGATTGCGGCACGTCGAGCGGGATGACCTCGATCCCGGGCGGCGGGGCCTCGCCCGCCGGCGGGGGCTCGAGCGGCGCGCCCGCGTCGAGGCCGGCCAGCAGCGTGTCGACCAGGCGCCCGGCCTCGTCCGGGCCGATCGCGCCGACCACGGCGATGCGTGCGTTGGCCCGGGTGAGCAGGCGCCGGTGCTGGCTGGCGAGATCCGCGCCGGTGATCGCCGCGACACTCTCCAGGGTGCCCTCGACCGGGGTGCCGTAGGGGTGGCCGGGGAAGGCCCGGGCGCTCCAGGCGCGCCCCGCCACCGCGCCCGGATCGTTCCGGTCCTCGGCGATCTGCGACAGGAGCTGGCCGCGCACGCGCTCGACCGCCGCCGGGTCGAAGCGCGGGGCGGCGAGCGCCGTGGCGAGCAGATCGACGCTCGGCCCCAGCGTCTCGACCAGCATCTGGGCGCTCACGCGCACCGCGTCGCGCCCGGCATCGAAGCTGAAGCGCGCCGCCAGCTCGTCGCGCCTTGTGGCGAAGGCCACCGCGTCGTGCTCGCCGGCGCCCTCGTCCAGCAGCCCCATGACCATCCGCGCCAGCCCGGCCCTGCCCTCGGGGTCGAGCCGGGCGCCGCCGGCGAAGCTGATCTCCAGGGCGACGATCGGGATGGCCGGCTCCTCGACCATCCAGAATACCTGGCCCGCCGGGCTGGTGACCTCGGCGATCTCGACGGCCCGCGCCGGCGCCGTCCCGAACAGCATCAGCGCCAGCAGTGCCAGCAGCGCCAGCCGGGTCGCCCTGCGTCTGCGAGCGGCCATCAATCCTCCTCCCCGCTGCCCATCAGCCAGCCGGTGACCGAGCGCTCGGGCACCAGGTAGGTCTCGGCCACCGCGCGCACCTCCTCGGCGGTGACGGCGTCGATCACCTCGGGCCATGCGCGCACGTCCGCGACGCTGCGCCCCGAAGCGAGCGCCGCGCCGTAGCGCCGCGCCAGCGAAGCCTGGTCGTCCTGGGCGTAAATCAGCGCGGCGCGCGCCAGCCGCTTGGCGCGGTCCAGCTCCGCGCTTCCCGGCCCCTCGGCGATGAACTCGGCGATGACCGCGTCGATCGCCGCCTCGACCTCGGCCAGCGAGCGGCCGGCCGCCGGCACGCCCCAGATCGTGAACTCGCCGGGGTCGCGCCACCCCACGGTGTAATAGGCGCCGGTGTCGATGGCGATCTCCTGCTCGACTTCGAGCGCCCGCGCCAGCCGCGCGGTGATGCCCCGTCCGATCAGGTCGCCGAGCAGGTCGAGCGCCGCCGACTCGCGCGGGTTCGCCGAGTCGTAGCTCGGCACCAGGTAGTCGCGGCTGATCACCGGCTGGCTGACCCGCGCATCGCGCATCTCGAGGCGCCGGGGGGCGCGGGGCGGTGGCTCCTGCGGCCGCGCCTCGGGCGGCCGGCCCGAGGGCGGCAGCGGCCCGTAATGCGTCTCGGCCAGCGCCTGCACCTCGTCGGGCGTCACGTCGCCGGACACCACCAGGATGGCGTTGTCGGGCGCGTAGTAGCGCTCGTAGAATGCCTGGGCGTCGGCCAGGCTGAGCCGCTCCATCTCGTGGCGCCAGCCGATCACCGGCAAACCGTATGGGTGGTTCTGGTAGAGCGCCGCCCGCATCTGCTCGGCAAAGAGCGATTGCGGGCTGTTATCGGTGCGCTGGTTGCGCTCCTCGAGGATCACCGCGCGCTCGGTCTCCACCGCCTCCTCGGTGAGCCGCAGGTTCACCATCCGGTCGGCCTCCATGCGCATGACGAGGTCGAGCCGGTCGGCGGCGATGCGCTGGTGGTAGGCGGTGTAGTCATACGAGGTGAAGGCGTTGTCCGTGCCGCCATTGGCGGCGATGATCAAGGAGAACTCGCCGTCGGCCAGCCCGTCCGTCGACTTGAACATCAGGTGCTCGACGAAGTGCGCGATCCCCGAGCGGCCCCAGGGCTCGTCGGCGGCACCGACCCTGTACCAGACCATATGGGTGACCACCGGCGCCCGGTGGTCCTCGATCACCACGACCTCGAGGCCGTTCTCCAGCCGGAAGTCACTGACCGGCGGCTCGGCGCGCGCGGGCGAGCCCGTCGCCAGCACGACCAGAACGGCCGCCGCCATCCGCGTCAGGTTCATGCGCTCGCCCCCACCCGTGCCAAACCGCGTGCCAAACCGCGTGCCAAACCCTCGCCGAACACCCCTGCCGCGCTCAGAAGGCCGGTTGCGGCGGCGGGCCGATGCGGTTTCTCGGGAGCCGGTCGATGGGCTCGGGCTCGGGCCTGGGCTTGTTCTCTTCCTCGGCCCGGGCCGCGGCGTCCGGATCGACCGGGGTGGCGACGCCCTGAGCCTGCAGGCGCTCGGACTCGACGGCCGGGTCGATGACCTCGGTCTCGTCGACCGCCGCCTCTCCGTTCTTGCGGGTCAGCCCCAGCAGGTCCCACAGCAGCGGCGGCTCGTAGGGCTTGTCCGCCTCGGCCTGGCGCTTCTCCTCCTCGAGCTGGACACGGATGTCGCTCGAGGCCGAGGCAGCATTGGCCGAGCTCAGCAGCACCTGCTCACCCGGGCTCGGGGAGGATGCGGCGGCGCGGGCCGCCGCCTCGGGGCCGAGCAGGGCGGCAATCGCCGCGCGCTCCGAGTCGGGGGCGCGCGGCGAGGGCGCACCGAGCCTGGGCTCGGGCAGGCTGTAGGTCTGGGGAATCACCGGTGGCTCGTGCGTCATCACCTGGAACTCGTCGGGCGGCGGAACCCGGGCGCCGATCGCCTCGAGCGGGTCGCCGAACTGCCCGCAGGCGGCCAGCCCCAGCAGCAGCGCCAACCGGCCCGTCATCCGGCCCGCCATGCGGGCCGCTCGTGCCAAGCTCATCCTGTCCGCTCCTCTGTCCCGCCGGGATGCAACGCGCCCCGCTGCCTGCCGCCCCGGCGTGCCGTGCATACTGCCCGTCCCGGCCGCCGGGCGCAACGCCCCCCGGTAACGCCACGGTAACGGCCCGCGAACACCCCGGTAAAGCCCCTGGCCCGCCTCAGGCCTTCCAGGCGATCAGGGCCGCGCCGGCGAAGATCGCCACGTCGGCCACGTTGAAAGCATAGGGATTGGCGATTCCGCAACAGCTCATGTTGAGAAAGTCCGCCACCGCGCCGTAGATCAGCCGGTCCAACGCGTTGCCCAGGGCGCCGCCGATGACGATGCCGGCGCCCCAGGCCAGCGGCATGGCGGGACCCGCGCCGGCCCGCGCGGCACGGCGCCGCACCCACAGGGCCAGCGCCGCCGAGATCGCCACCGCCAGCCCCAGCAGCAGCCAGCGCATCACCTCAGGTCCGCCGGCGCCGATGCCGAAGTTGATGCCGCGGTTCCAGGCCATGACCAGGTTTAGGAACGGCGGCCAGACCTCGATGCGCCCCAGATGCGCCAGGTCCATGGCCTCGACCACCCACCACTTGATCGCCCGGTCGAGCGCCAGCACCGCCAGCGCCACCACCAGCATGCGCCGGGTCACCGGGTCGACGCCGCGCCACAGGCGGGCCCAGCGCGTCGGCTTGCGCTGCGTCACGATCGCCGCGTCCTCACGGCGACGCGAAGCCCTGCGAGAAGGCGGCGCCCGGGTCGTCGAGCCAGTGCCCGTCGAGGATGCAGTCGCGGAAATAGGCGGACGCCAGCCGGTGCTCGTAGGCGAAGATTTCCCGGTCGGGATGGCCCGCCTGCAGCGGTTCCGGGCCGCGGTAGCCGGAGCGGTCGAGCAGGGCCAGCACCTCGGTCATGTCGCGGCAGTCGAGCCGGGCGATCTCGGGCATCAGCACGATCGCGCCGTTCGAGGCCAGCTTGCGCGGCGCATGCGCGAGGTCGGCCCGCCCGCCCGCGGCGATTTCGCGGTCGGTCGCCGCGGCCTCGAGGCCCGGCCCGAGGGCGAGCGCGAGGGCGAGGGTCCCGGCGGCCGCCCGCAGCGCCCCGCGCAGCCGCTGGCGCGTGCGCGCCGGGCCGCGTGGCCGTCCCCGCCGGGCATCCGGGCGATGTTCGCGTGCCACGGCGCGTCACCCCTGCCCGCCGAGCGCCGCGTCGCAGCGCGCGCAGACGCCCGCATGGGCATGGCTGCCCACATCGGGCAGGATCTTCCAGCAGCGCAGGCACTTGGCGCCTTCGGCGCGCTCGAACACCACGCCGATCGCCGGGTCGTCGAGCCGGAACGCCGCGTCGGGCGGCGCCTGCTCGGCGACGGTCAGCGCGGAGGTGATGCACAGATCGGCCATGTCGACCGAACGCACCGCCGCCGCGATCTCCGCATCGTCGATATGGAGCACCGGCGCGCCCTCGAGCGAGGCGCCGATCACCTTGTCGCGACGGGCGATCTCGAGCGCGCCGGTCACCACGCGCCGCGCCCCGCGCACCCTGGCCCACTTCTCGGCCAGCCCGTCGTCGCGCCAGCCCGCGGGGGTGGCGGGGAAGTCCTCGAGATGCACCGAGCTCTCGGGGCCGGGGTGGCGCGCGAGCCAGGCCTCCTCGGCGGTGAACGGCACGATGGGCGCGAGCCAGGTGACGAGCCGGTGGAACAGCGCCTCCATCACGGTCAGCGCCGCGCGCCGGCGCAGGCTGGCTTCCGCGTCGCAGTAGAGCGCGTCCTTGCGCACGTCGAAATAGAAGGCCGAGAGATCGCCGGTGGCGAATGTGAACAGCCGCTGGAACACCGCCTGGAAGTCGAAATCGGCGTAGCCCCGGCGCACGTCGGCGTCGAGCAGCGCCAGCCGGTGCAGCACCCAGCGCTCGAGCTCGGGCATCTCGGCGGCCTCGACTCGGGCCGCGCCGTCCCAACTCCCCAGCGCGCCCAGCATGAAGCGCAGGGTATTCCTGAGCCGGCGGTAGCTGTCGGCGGCGCTTTTCAGGATCTCCGGGCCGATGCGCAGGTCCTGGGTGTAGTCCGACAGCGCCACCCAGATCCTCAGGATGTCGGCGCCGTACTGGCTGGTGACGTCCTGCGGCGCCACCGTGTTGCCCAGGGACTTCGACATCTTCTGGCCCTTCTCGTCGAGCGCGAAGCCGTGCGTGATCACGCATTTGTAGGGCGCGCGGCCGCGCGTGCCGCAGGACTGCAGCAGCGAGGAATGGAACCAGCCGCGGTGCTGGTCGGTGCCCTCGAAATAGACGTCCGCCGGCCACACGCCATCCGCCCGGTCCCTGAGCGCGAAGGCGTGGGTCGAGCCCGAATCGAACCACACGTCGAGGATGTCGTCGACCATCTCCCACTGGTCCGCGTCGGCGCGGCCTTCGAGGAAGCGCGCGCGCGCGCCGTCGGCGAACCAGGCGTCGGCGCCCTCGGCCCGAAAGGCTTCGACGATGCGGGCGTTGACCTCGCCGTCGCGCAGGATCTCGACCGCGCCACCGGGCGTCTCGCGCACGAAGCAGGTCAGCGGCACGCCCCAGGCACGCTGGCGGCTCAGGACCCAGTCGGGCCGGTGCGCGATCATCGAATGCAACCGGTTGCGGCCCGCGGTGGGCACGAAGCGCACCAGCTTCTCGATCGAGGCGAGCGCGCGGGCGCGGATCGTCCCGCCCAGCTCGTCCATGCCGTCGCCCAAGGGCTTGTCGATGGCGACGAACCACTGCGGCGTGTTGCGGAATATCACCGGCGCCTTCGAGCGCCAGGAGTGCGGGTAGGAGTGGGTGAGCTTGCCCCGCGCGACCAGCGCGCCGACC
>DATKCQ010000163.1:0-11216 GCA_035513135.1 Thermohalobaculum sp. | reverse complement strand
GGCCAGCCCTCGTTCAAGGCGATCCGGCGCAACAACGACGCGCACCACATCGAGCAGGTCGGCGAGAAGCTGCGCGGCATGATGCCCTGGATCAAGGCCAACGCCCTGGTGGACAAGGCGAAGAACTGAGCGAACGCACAGAGGGGGCCGGCCGCCCGGCCCCGCCCCGACCTCCCGACCGCTTCGTCTCGCCCCCTCGCTTCACCGTCGCCTTCGGCGCCTGTACTGGATCCCGCACCATATCCCGCAGGAGCTGCGGGCGGGCGCCGGTACGGGCGCGCGGCGTTTGGGCATGGTGGCGTGCGTGGGGCCGCCGTGCCCAATTCTTGACAAATTCGCCCGACTAACGCATGTTCAACCGCAAGGATAGTCCAGTTCGTCCATGTGATTCTCAGGTTGTGCCCCAGGCATCTTCCTGAGCACGGTCGGGTGGGGACGGATGACGCGCCCTGTACTCTGATGCGTAAAGTGCGCGGCCAGGTGTGAGACGGACCTCCGGCAACGGGGGTACAACCCAGAGAACCCCAAACGGGGCCAGCGTCTCCGACCCCACCCCCTGCGACGCGGCAAGCGTCCGAAAGACCCGGCGGCGCCCCAGCGGCGCCGCCGGCGCGTTTGGCCTCGACGAGGCCCACGCCTTTGCAATCGACATCCGCGCGCCGAGCCGCTAGAACGCGCCCCGAAGGAACACGCAACCAACCGGGCCGCACGAAGCGGCCAGACCGACCAGCGAGCGGAATCCGAGATGCTGAACGTCGTCCTGATCATCCACCTGATCCTGGCGCTTTGCCTGATCGCCGTGGTGCTGCTGCAGCGCTCCGAGGGCGGCGCGCTCGGCATCGGCGGCGGCGGCGGCGGGGCCATCTCGCAGCGCGGCGCGACGACGGCGCTGGCCAAGATCACCTGGGCGCTGGCGATCGGATTCCTCTGCACCTCGATGGCGCTCACCATCCTGGCGCAGCGCGGCGGCACCGGCTCGGTGCTCGAGCGCTTCGAGGCCGACGGCGGCGGCGCCATCCCGCTGCCCAACCTGGGCCTGCCGGCCTCCGGCGAGGGCGATCTCGTGCCGCCGGCGCCCGCCGAATAGCCCCGAATGGCCCCGAATGGCCGCGAATAACACCGGGTCGCACCGTCCGCGCGACAGTGCCTGGCGCCGCTCCCGGGGCGCACGCCCGCGGACGCCTGCCCGTCCCCTGCATGTCTGAACTTGCCGGGCGGTGCGCCCCGTTGGACGCGCGCGCCGCGCGGGAATATCCTCGCAGCCATGACGACTGCGCCGACCACCGTGCCGACCACCGTGCCGACGACCGCGCCGACCACCGCGCCGACCGCCGCGCCGGGCCCGCGCCTCTCCATCGTCGTGCCGATGCGCGACGAGGCGGCCAGCGTCGAGCCGCTGGCGCGCGAGATCGCCGCCGCCTGCGCCAGGCTCGCGCCGTTCGAGGCGATCTTCGTCAATGACGGCTCGCGCGACGCCACCGCGGCGCGCATCGCCGCGCTGCGCGCCGAGCTGCCCTGGCTGCGCGAGGTCCGCCACGCCCGGCCCTGCGGCCAGTCGGCGGCGATCCGCTCGGGCGTGCTGGCCGCCCGCGCGCCGCTGATCTGCACGCTCGACGGCGACGGCCAGAACCCGCCGGCCGAGATTCCGCGCATCGTCGCGCCGCTGCTCGCCGGCCAGCCCGGCCTGGGGCTGGTCGCGGGCGAGCGGCACCGGCGCGCCGACCCGGCCCCGGCCCGCCTCGCCTCGGCCGCCGCCAACCGGCTGCGCGCGGTGCTGCTGGGCGACGGCGCCCGCGACTCGGGCTGCGGCCTGAAGGCCTTCCCGCGCGCGCTGTTCCTCGCCCTGCCGCATTTCGACAACATGCACCGCTACCTGCCCGCGCTGGTGCGGCGCGAGGGCCGGGCGGTCGCCTACCTGCCCGTCGCCCACCGCCCGCGCCGCGCCGGCCGCTCGCACTACACGCTCGCCGGCCGGGCGCTGGCCGGCGCCCGCGACCTCATCGGCATGCGCTGGCTGATGGCGCGCCGGCGCCTGCCCGACGTGGTGCACGTGGACCCGTGAGCCCCCCGCTCATAGGGTTTGCCCGCCCGCCCGCACTCGGCTAGGCTCGACGCTTCAGGGGCGTGCGACGGGGCGGAGGAGATCCGTGCCACGGGATCGCAACGAGAACCGGACGGGACCGGCGGCGAGGGCACAGCCCTTCCATCCGCGCAGCACCGCCAAGGGGAGAGAGACATGACCACACTCGACGAGCTGAAGCACAAACTGGTTGCCGGCAGGGTCTCGCGCCGCACGTTCATGGAGGGGGCGATGGCGCTGGGCGCCAGCGTCGCCGCGGCCGAGATGATGATGGGCCGGGCCTTGGCCGCCATGCCGCAGCGGGGCGGCACCTACCGCCAGGCGCTGACCGGCGGCGCCACCTCGGACTCGCTCGACCCGGCGAAGATCCTCGACAGCTACATGATCAACGTCAGCTCGGGCCAGCTCAGGAACAACCTCACCGAGATCGGCCCCGACAACCAGCTCCGCGCCGAGCTGGCCGAGAGCTGGGAGGCCTCGGCCGACGCCGCCACCTGGACCTTCGAGCTGCGTCAGGGCGTCGAGTTCCACAACGGCAAGACGATGGACGCCAATGACGTGGTCGCCAGCTTCCAGCACCACATGGGCGAGGAGACCGAATCCGCCGCCAAGGGCATCGTGCGCCAGATCACCGAGGTGCGTGCCGACGGCGGCGACACCGTGGTGTTCGTGCTCGAGGGCGGCAACGCCGACTTCCCGTTCCTGGTCTCGGACTACCATCTGGGCATCTGCCCGGCGAAGGACGACGGCGCGATGGACTGGGAGTCGGGCGTCGGCACCGGCGGCTACAGCCTGGTCAGCTTCGAGCCCGGCGTGAACACCGTGGTCGAGCGCAACCCCAACTACTGGAAGGAGGGCGCGGCGTTCTTCGACTCGATCGAGAACCTGTTCATCGCCGATTCCACGGCGCGCACCTCGGGCGTGATGTCGGGCAAGCTGCACTCGATGTCGAACCTCGAGCTGAAGACCATCGACCTGCTCGAGAAGAGTCCCAACGTCCAGGTGTTCCCGACCTACGGCAACAAGCACTGCACCTTCCCGATGCACGCCGACAAGGCGCCCTACGACGACAACAACGTGCGCCTCGCGCTGAAATACGCGATGGACCGGGCGCAGCTGATGAAGACGATCCTGCGCGGCTATGGCGAGCTCGGCAACGACCACCCGGTCGGCCCGGCCAACGTCTACCGCGCCACCGAGGAGGAAATCCCGCAGCGCGACTACGACCCCGACCGGGTGAAGTTCCACCTCAAGGAGGCCGGCCTCGACACGCTCTCGGTCGAGCTCTACGTCGCCGACACCGCCTTCGAGGGCGCGGTCTCGGCCGGCTCGCTCTACCAGGAGTCAGCGCGCAATGCCGGCATCGACATCAAGCTCAACCGTGCGCCGGACGACGGCTACTGGTCGAACGTCTGGCTGGTGCAGCCGTTCTCGGCGAGCTACTGGGGCGGCCGGCCGACCGAGGACTGGGTGTTCAGCCAGATCTACTCGAAGGGCGCCGACTGGAACGAGTCGATGTGGGACCACGAGCGCTTCAACAAGCTGCTGGTGGACGCCCGCGCCCAGCTCGACGAGGTCAAGCGCCGCGAGATCTACGTCGAGATGCAGCGCATCCTGCACGACGAGGGCGCCTCGATCATCCCGCTGTTCATGGCCTACACCCACGCGGCGACCAAGGACATCGGGATGCCCGAGCAGCTCGCCTCGAACTGGGAGCTCGACGGCCACAAGAACGGCGAGCGCTGGTGGCTGACCTCGTAGGAGGCGGCGCCGCCGGACGGAGCAGCGCGGCCCCGGGACCACCCGGGGCCGGCACGCGTGCGGGCCGTGCTGACGCTTATGGCGATTTCGAGCAAAGTGGACGCACCTTGCGACTCGGAAATCGCGGCAACTCAAGAAGTCAGGGCCGTTCCGGTGAGTCAGGAAGCACCGAAACGGCCCTGGCCTTTGAGGCGGCCGGCGCTGCGGATGCCCCGGCCGGGGCCATAACGGGAATGGATGGCGGCGTGGCCGGGGTCAGGCCAGCTCGGACAGGCGGGCCCTGGCGGCTTCCAGCCTGTCGCGCTCGGCCTCGGCGCCGGCGAGGCGTTCGCGCTGCTCCTCGACCACCTCGGGCGGGGCGTTGGCGAGGAACTTCTCGTTGGCGAGCTTGGCCCCGAGCCCGCCGATCTCGCGCTCGAGCTTGCCCAGCGCCTTGTCGAGGCGGGCCTGCTCGGCGGCCACGTCGATCACGCCGGCGAGCGGCAGGCTGAGCGCGCAGTCCTCGAGCGCCACCGTCACCGCGCCCTTCGGCGGCTCCTCGGCGAAGGCGATCCCCGAGAGCCGCGCCAGCCGGCCGATCAGCGCGCCGTTGCGCTCGAGCCGCGCGCGCACCGCCGCGTCGGCGCCGGTGACGACCAGCGTGACCTGCGTCCCGGCGGGCACGTTCATCTCGGCGCGGACCGAGCGGATGTTCTCGATCGCCTTGACCAGCCAGCCGATCTCGGCGTCGGCGGCGGGGTCGGCCAGCGTCCCGGCAAGCTGCGGCCAATCGGCATGGACCAGCATCGCCGGGCGCGCGGCGATCTGGCCCCACAGCTCCTCGGTGACGAAGGGCATGAACGGGTGCAGCAGCTTCAGGCACTGGTCGAGCGCCCAGGCCATGGTGGCCCGGGTCTCGTCGCGCGCTGTCGGATCATCGCCCAGCAGGAGCGGCTTCGAGAACTCCACGTACCAGTCGCAGAACACCCCCCAGACATGGGCATAGAGGCCGTTGGCCGCGTCGTTGAAGCGGTAGGTCCCGAGCGCCGCATGGGTCGCGGCGGCCACCCGCGCGGTCTCGCCGACGATCCAGCGGTTGAGGGTCTGCTCGACGCGCGCCGGGTCGAAGCCCGCGACCGGCCTGCATTCGTTGAGCTCGGCGAAGCGCGCGGCGTTCCAGATCTTGGTGGCGAAGTTGCGGTAGCCCTCGACGCGGCTGACCGCGAGCTTGATGTCGCGCCCCATCGCCGCCATCGAGGCGAGCGTGAAGCGCAGCGCGTCGGCGCCGTAGTCCTCGATCAGCTCGAGCGGGTCGATGACGTTGCCGAGCGACTTCGACATCTTCTTGCCGTGCGCGTCGCGCACCAGCGCGTGCACGTAGACCTCGTGGAACGGGATCAGCGGGCGCTCCCGCTCGTCGCGCATGAAGTGCAGCCCGAACATTATCATCCGGGCGACCCAGAAGAAGATGATGTCGAACCCGGTGACCAGGACGGAGGTGGGGTAGTAGCGCTCGAGCTCAGGGGTTTGCTCGGGCCAGCCGAGGGTGGAGAACGGCCAGAGCGCGGAGGAGAACCAGGTGTCGAGGACGTCGGGGTCGCGGGTGAGCCCCAGCGGTTTATTGTAGCTCGCTAGATTGCCGTCCTTGAGCACCTGATATTCGACGGCCTCTCGCCCGAGATCCGACTCAGCCAATATTTCAACGGGATGCCCGTAATGGGCTTCCGCTGCAGAAATTACTTCTGCCTCTGTTTCAGCACAGAAAGGGCGCTGGAACTCGACGGGATCAGGCCCATACCACACCGGGATCTGGTGGCCCCACCAGAGCTGGCGCGAGATGCACCAGGGCTCGATGTTCTCCATCCAGTGGAAGTAGGTGTTCTCCCAGTTCTTCGGCACGAACCGGGTGTCGCCCGCGCGCACCGCCGCGATGGCGGGCTTCGCCAGCGTCGCGGCGTCGACGAACCACTGGTCGGTGAGCCAGGGCTCGATGGCGACCTTCGAGCGGTCGCCGTGGGGCACGACATGGACCTCCTCGTCGATGCCGTCGAGCCAGCCCTGCTCCTCGGCCAGCGCGACGATGCGCTCGCGCGCAGCGTAGCGGTCGAGGCCGTCGAGCTGCATCGCCTCGGGCGCCGGTTGGCACCCCTCGAGGAAGTCGGCATTGCCTTCGAGCGTGACGTGAGCTTTCGAGTCCAGCACGTTGATCATGCGAAGATCGCGCCGCTTGCCGACCTGGAAGTCGTTGAAGTCGTGCGCCGGCGTGATCTTCACCGCGCCGGTGCCCTTCTCCGGGTCGGCGTGCTCGTCGGCGACGATGGGGATGCGCCGGTTGACCATGGGCAGGACGACGTCGCGGCCGATCAGCCCGGCATAGCGCGGGTCGTCCGGGTGGACCGCGACCGCGGTGTCGCCGAGATAGGTCTCGGGCCGGGTGGTGGCGACCACGAGATAGGCGCGCTCCTCCCATTCCGTGGGGTTGCCGTCCTCGTCATGCGCCACCTGGTGCCGGTAGGTCACCCCGTCGGCCAGCTTGTAGCGGAAGCGCCAGAGCTTGCCCCTCGCCTCGACCTGCTCGACCTCGAGGTCCGAAATCGCCGTCTCGAAATACGGGTCCCAGTTCACCAGCCGCTTGTCGCGGTAGATCAAGGGACGGCAGTCCGGCCCTTTCGTGTGATAAAGCTCGACGAAGACCTTGAGGACGGCGGCGCTGAGGCCGTCGTCCATGGTGAAGCGGTCGCGCGACCAGTCGCACGAGGCGCCCAGCCGCTTGAGCTGGTTGAGGATCTGGCCGCCGGACTGCTCCTTCCACTCCCAGACCCTGGCGACGAAGGTCTCGCGGCCCATCTCGCGGCGGCTGACGTTGCCCGTCTCGGCGAGCTGGCGCTCGACCACCATCTGCGTGGCGATGCCGGCATGGTCGGTGCCGGGCTGCCACAGCACGTCCGCGCCCTGCATGCGCTTCCAGCGCGCCAGAATGTCCTGCAGCGTGTTGTTGAGCGCGTGGCCCATGTGCAGCGAGCCGGTGACGTTGGGCGGCGGGATGACGATGGCGAACGGCTCGGCGCCGGGGCGGGCGCCCGAGCCGGCGCGAAAGCAGCCCTCCCGCTCCCAGCGGGCGTAGATGCGCGCCTCGGCCGTGGCCGCGTCGAAGGTCTTGTCCATGCTCTCGCTCGCCGCTGCTGCGGGCGGTCTCATAACCCGCAGCGCGCCGGGGGAAAAGGGGTGGGGTCAGCGCTGGCGCAACAGCGCGTGCGCCACCTCCTCGCGGATCATGCGCTGGATGTTGCGCGACAGCCGCTCGCCCAGGTCGCCCTCGAGCTCCTCGCGGATCAGCCGGCGCACGGTTTCCTCGACGGCCGCCGCGTCCATCGCCGCATGGGCCGGGACATCGGCCACGGCGTCGCCGGAGCCGTCCCCGCTGGCCGCGTCGTCCGGCGTGAGCTCGTCGGCGACCGCGAGCGCGCCGAGCCTGAGGACCTCCTCGGTCTCGTTTTCGGTCGCGGCGGTGACCTCGTCGCTTTCGGCCTCGTCGCTTTCGGCCTCGTCGCGTTCGGCCTCGTCGCGTTCGGCCTCGTCTGCTTCGCCCTCGTCGCTTTCGGCCTCGTCCCTCTCGGCCTCGTCCTCCGCCCCGGCGGCGACGGGCTTTGCCTCGGGCTGGTCCGCCGCCGCGTCCTGCGGCCCGGCCGCCGCGAGGGCTTCGCCGACGGTGTCCTCGGCTGCTCCGGCCTCGGCGGCCGGGGCGGCATCCTCGGCCGGCTGCGCGTCGTCGCGGTCCTTCTGGTGCTTGCGGTTCATCTCCTGCGCCTCCATTGACTCGTGGCCCTTTCGGCCCTCGGGGCCCGGCTCGCTTGCGGGAAGTTCGCCCTCCCGGTCGTCGCGCTCCTCCCCCGACAGCCCGTGGAGGCGGGGTCCGTCGGACTTAGCCGGCCCGGCTGCCGCCTCGGCGGCGCCGGGCTCTGCGCCCGGTTCGTCCGTTGTCGGCACCTGGTCTTCTGGTCCGGCCGTGTCCTCCCGGCCGTCGATCTCGCTGCGGGCGGCGCGCAGGCGGGCGAGGATGGCTTCCTCCTCGGACAACGCCGCGTCCTCCGCCGCGTCCTCCGCCGCGTCCTCCGCCCCGTCCTCCGCCCCGTCCCCCGCCGCGTCCTGCGCTGCCGGCCAGCCCCCGGCGTCGGCATCGGCCGCCTGCGGCTCCCGCGCCGTGCCGGGCGCATCGCCGGCGGACGCCATGAGCGCCGGGCCGAGCACCAGCTCCTCCTCGGCGTCGTCCTCGGCCGCCCGGCCGGCGCCTGGCGCGGCGGGCCCGGCCGCCGGATCGTCCGCGGCGGGGGCCGGCCCCGCCGGCCCGGTGTTGGCCGCCGTGCCGGTCCCGGTGCCTTGCTGCAAAAGGATGCTGCTGAAGTCGTCGGGGGGGCCGTCGGGCGGCTGCTGCGCCGCGTCGTCGTCTGCCCGCCGGCCGCCATACAGTCTGCCGATCGCGGAGAACAGGCCGCCCTTGCCGCGTCCCGAGCCGAATCCGCCGGTCATGCCGTCCACCCCTCGCCTCCCCGTCCTTGTCCCCGCTCTTGGCCCTACCCCGACCCCGCCACGGCCGCCTCACGGCCGCAGGGTGAACCTCCAGACGGTATCATCAGTCTTGTCGTAGCCAAAGTTCCGATCGCGCACCGTCTCGTAATACGACGCAACCGACGGGGTCTCGTCCAGATCGAGGCCCAGATGCGCCACGGTCAGCTTGCCGATCGCCTCGAGCAGCGCGTAGGCGGCGACATACTCGTCGTGCCGCGCCTCGACCAGGCCGGCGCGGGCGTTGAGCACCTCCTGCTCGGCGTCGAGCACGTCGATGGTGGTGCGGGCGCCGACCTTGGCCTCCTCGTTCACGCCCTCGAAGGCGAGCTCGGCGGCGCGCACCTCGAGCTCGCCCGCCTCGATCGAGGCGCGCGCCACCTCGAGATTCGCCCAGGCCACGCCGACGCGCTGCGCCGCGGCGCGCATGCGCGCGGTGATGTCGGCCGAGGCGCGCTCGGCGAAGGCCTGGGCCTCGCGCACCCGCGCGTAGTTCGCCCCGCCGCTCCAGATGGGGATGGTGACGAACAGCCCGACCGCCACCGACTCGAGCCGGCGGATGCTGCCGTCGGTGATGTCGCTGTCCGTGCTGCCGAGCGCACCCTGCAGCGAGACCTGCGGCAGCAGCGCGCCCATGGCCGAGCGCACGTCGCTGCCGCTCGCCTCGCGCTCGAGCCGGGCGGCGATGATGCGCGGGTCGCCGCGCAGCGCGATGGCCACCGCCACGTCCAGTGCGCCCGGCAGGTCGGGCAGCGGCGGCGGCGGGACCAGCTCGCCCGCGGGCTCGCCGACCACCTGCAGGTA
Organism: Thermohalobaculum sp.; assembly: GCA_035513135.1. Classification (GTDB taxonomy): domain Bacteria; phylum Pseudomonadota; class Alphaproteobacteria; order Rhodobacterales; family Rhodobacteraceae; genus Thermohalobaculum. Next base: position 2,029 of record DATKCQ010000163.1, on the reverse strand, counting down.
AACCTGGCGCGAAACCTCGAGCGCGCCGGTCTGCGCCGCCAGCCGGCTCTGCGCCGCGGCGAAGCGGGCGCGCGCCTGCTCGACATCGGTGCGGGTGATCTCGCCGACCTCGAAGCGCTCGCTGGCCGCGCGCAGCTGCTGGCTGAGCACGCCCACGTTGTTGCGCGCCACGTCGACCAGCTCCGCGTCGCGGCGCACGTTCATGAAGGCGGTGACGGCGTCGAGCAGGAGCACCTGCTCGGTGGCGACCAGCGCCGCCTCCTGCGCCGAGATCCGGGTCTCGGCGGCCTCGGTGGCGTTCTCCACCTGGCCGCCGGTGTAGAGCGGCTGGGTGAAGCCCAGCGACACGCTGCTGGGGAAGGCGAAGTCGAAGCGGTCGCCGCCGGCAACGGCCGAGGAGCCGCGGCTGCGCTCGAACAGGCTGATCTCGTTCGAGAGGTTGCCCTCGACGCGCAGCCGTCCCTGGGCGCGGGCCTGCACCGCCCGCTCGGACAGGATCTTCACGTCGGCGCGCGCCGCGGCGAGCTCGGGGCTGTTGCGGTAGGCGGCGACCAGCGCGTCGGCGAGCGATCCGGCGGCGGCGCCGGCCGGGCACGCCAGCGCCAGCACCAGGGCGGCTGCGCAGCCGCGCAGCCCGGGATCGCGCGCGAATCTCATGCCTCGGCTCCTCCCAGCTCCCGCGAACCCGTCTCCCGCAAACCCGGACCCCAACCCGGCCACCACGCGCCCATGCTCGCTCAAAATCGCCTAGAAGGCAAACGCCACCGGCCGCTCGAAGCCGGGCAGCACCGGCGCATCGGCGTCGAACACGTAGAGCCGCGAGACGCCGTTGCCGGCGCGCGTGAGCACGCGGCACTTGCCCACCGCGCCCTCGCTGGTCCCGCCGGCGCCGCCCGACCCGCCGTCGCGGAAGATGGCGACCAGCCGCCCGCCCTGCTTGAGCTGGCCGACCAGCGCCTCGGGCAAAAGCTCGACGGCGCCGTTGACGAACATCACGTCGTAGGGCCCGTGCGCCGGGTCGCCGGCGGCGGGGTCGCCCTGGCTGACCACGGCGTTGTCGACCTCGAGCTCGACCAGGAGCGCCTGGGCCTGGCGGGTCAGCCCGGCGTCCGGCTCGATCGCCACCACGGCCTCGGCCATGCTGGCGATCACCGCAGTCGAGTAGCCGGTGCCGGGCGCCAGGTCGAGCACCAGGTCGTGCGGGTCGATGGAAGCCGCCTCGAGCATCTTGGCGAAGGTGCGCGGCTGCAGGAGCACGCGGCCGGGGCCGAGGGGGATCTCGATGTCGGCATAGGCCACGTCGCGCCGCGCCTTCGGCACGAAGCGCTCGCGCGGGGCCCACAGCATGGCGTCGATGATCGCGTGGCTGGTGACGTCGGCGGGGCGCACCTGGTTGTCGACCATGACCCGGCGGGCGGCGGCGAAGTCTCTCATGCGCGTGTTCCGCTGCGGCTTGCGACTGCCCGGTGTCATTGCCACATCCATCCGGCGCGCGCAAGAAAGCGGCCGGAAGGCGGCCGGATCGGCGATCGGGGCGACCGGCCCGGGGCGGATCGGCGGCCTTGCGTTCCGGACGGCGGCGTTCTATGGCTCGCGACGTCCGTCCGGAAGGAAACGGGCGACGTTTCGGCGACGTTTTCGGCGACGTTTTCGGCGACGTTTTCGGCGACGTTTTCGGCGACGTGGCGGAGTGGTTACGCAGCGGACTGCAAATCCCCGCCCTTTGCCAAGCCGCTCAATCCCTTAGCTCCGAATGAGTATCAGGACATAGCGCGAACCGAGCGCGAACCTGATACCGCGCTGTCTCTCACCAGATCACAACCGAATTCGCCCGAAAAGGCGAACGCCGCCCGAGGGGACTCTGGCGGCGCTCTTGCACGTGTGTTCCTGACGAGGCTTCGTGCAAGGCAAGTTCTACACCTATCGAGCGTAGAACGCAATACAAGCCAAAAAGCGTCGTCCACGGTTTGCCAGCTTCCCGTGCCAAAGCTGGATTGTCGCCGGGCTTCTTTACCCGCCTGCAAAGCCT
>DATKCQ010000162.1:0-7002 GCA_035513135.1 Thermohalobaculum sp. | reverse complement strand
GGGTGTCCGGGGGGGTGTCCGGGGGGGTGTCCGGGGGGGTGTCCGGGGACGCCGCGCCGGCCCGTCCGCGCGCCGCCCTGCCTTCGCCGGACGGGAGCGCCGGGGCCACGACGCCCGACAGCGGCGGCGCGGCGGCCGGACCGGATCCGGACTGCACGGTGCCGGCCACGGTCACGCTCGAGCTCGAGCCCGCGGCGATGACGCGGGTGAGCGTCAATGCACCCTGCCACGCCGGCGAGGTGGCCGAGCTCGCCTATGAGGGCCTGCGCTTCGCCCTGCCGCTCGACGCGCAGGGCGCCGGCAGCCTCGCGGTGCCCGGCTTTCGCGGTGCGAGCGAGGCGATGCTCGGCCTCGGCGGGCGCGAGGCGAGGGAATTCACCATCCCGTTCAGGGAGATCGAGCGCATCGACCGGGTCGCCGTGGTCTGGGAGACACCGGACGCAGCCGAGGCACCTGGGGCACCGGCGCTGCATGCCTTCGAGTTCGGCGCCCGGCCCGGCACGCCGGGCCATGTGAGCCCGGCCGAGCCGCGCAGCTTCGAGACGGTGCGCCGCACCGGCGGCGGCTGGCTCGCGGCCTATGAGCCCGCGCACGGCAAGGGCCGGCGCATCGAGGTCTACAGCTTCTGGCGCCGCTTCGGCGGGCCGTCGGGCGTGGTCAGGCTGGGCCTCGACCCCGCCGCCGGGGCGGGGGACTGCGCCGGGGCGGCGGCGGGCGCCGCCGATTACCGGGTTCTGCGCATGACGGGTGGCCGGCTCGAGCGGCCGCGCCTCGGCCGCATCGCACCACGCGACTGCACGGTGCTGGCCGGTGCGGGAGGACCCGAGGGCGCGCGCGACCCGGGACGCAGCGCGGGGCGCAGTTCCGGGCGCTTCATCGACGCGGCGGTGGACGACCTGGTCGTGCGGCGCAGATAGCAACGGGCACGCGGGAACGGGCAAACGGGGCCGGGATCCGGCGGGGGAGCGGGGAGCGAACATGGCATCGAGGCTGGCGTGGCTTGCCGCCGCTCTTGCGGCGCTCGCCCTGGCACAAGGCGCGGCGCGGGCCGAGCCGGTGACGCTGCGCTCGCATGACGGCGCGACGCAGGTGTCGGGCGAGCTCATCGACTTCGACGGCACCACCTACACGGTGCGCACCGGGGTCGGCACCATCATCATCGAGGCGGCGCACGTGATCTGCGACGGTGAGGGCTGCCCCAGGGAGCTCGTCTACGGCGAGCGTTTCGGCATCGCCGGCTCGAGCCTGATCGGCGAGGGGCTGATGCCCGCCCTGGTCGAGGGCTACGCCGACACCCTCGACGCCCGCCTGCTGCGCGAGGTCGGCACCGCGGCGCGGCGCCAGGTCCTGCGCCTCCTCGATGCCGAGGAGAGGGAGGTCGCCGCCATCGACCTGAGCACCGACGGCACGGCCGCCGGCTTCGCGGCGCTGGCCGCGGGCAGCGCCGCGATCGCTCTCGCCTCGCGCCGCGCGGCGGACGCCGAGGCGGGGGAGGCGGCGCTGGCGGGGCAGGCGGGGCAGGCGGGGCTGCGCGGCAGCGAGCGCGAGCACATCCTCGCGCTCGACGGGCTGATCCTCGTCGTGCATCCCGACAACCCGGTGGACCAACTGACGCTGGACCAGGCGGCGGCGCTGTTCGCCGGGCGGATCCGCAGCTGGGCCCAGCTCGGCGGTGCCGAGCGTCCGGTCAGCCTTTACCTGCCGCCGTCGGGCTCGGGCACGCTCGAGACCTTCGAGCGGCTGGTCATGGCGCCGCGCGACCTGGGGCTCGCGGACAGCGCCGAGCGGGTCGAGGGCAACGCGAACCTCGCGGACCTGGTCTCGATCGACCCGTCCGGCATCGGCGTCACCGGTTTCGCCTTCGCCCGGGCGGCGAAGACGCTGGCGATCCGCCAGCAGTGCGGGTTGCTCGCGCGCGCGGACCGCTTCTCGATCAAGACCGAGGAGTACCCGCTGGCCCGGCGGCTCTACGCCTACCCGGCCGAGGGCCCGCTGCCGAGCCACGCCGAGGGGCTGCTCGGCTTCGCGCTGTCGGACGCGGCGCAGCCGGTGATCGCCGGGGCGGGCTTCGTCGACCGCGCCGTCGAGAGCCAGGGCATCGAGGCGCAGGGCGGGCGGCTGGTGCACAGCCTGACCAGCCCCGAGGAGTTCTCGTTCGAGCTGTTGCGCGAGATGCTGGGCGAGCTCAGGGAGGCGCGCCGGCTCAGCGCCACCTTCCGCTTCACCCGCGGCTCGACCGATCTTGAGGCGCGCTCACAGACCGAGGCCGAGCGCCTGGCCCGCCGTGTCGCCGCGGGCGATTATGCGGGTCAGGAGATCCTGCTGGTCGGCTTCGCCGATTCGGTGGGCGAGTTCGAGGTGAACCGCGATCTGGCGCGGCGCCGCGCCGAGGCGGTGCTCGAGGCGCTGACGGCGGCCGTGCCCGAGGGGGCGCTCGCCGAGACCCCGATCGGTGTGCGCAGCTACGGCGAGCTGACCCCGGTCGGCTGCAACGAGACGCCGGCGGGCCGCGAGCTCAATCGCCGGGTGGAGGTCTGGGTGCGCGAGGCCGGCTGAGCCGCCCTTGCGCGCGCCCGCCGCTTGGGCCAACACTCGGGGCGAGCATCCAGCAGCCCCGAGGAGTTCCCCCCCCAATGACCCGCGATATGACCCGCGATATGACCCGCGATGTCGTCATTCTCGACGGCGCCCGCACCGCCATCGGCACCTTCGGCGGCGCGCTCGCCGGCACCCCCGCCACGGCGCTCGCCGCGCATGTCGCCAAGGCGGCGCTCAGGCGCGCCGGCGTCGAGGGCGGCCAGATCGGCCACGTGATGTTCGGCACCGTGATCGCCACCGAGCCGCGCGACATGTACCTCAGCCGCGTCGCCGCGATCGAGGCCGGCGTGCCCGACACCACGCCGGCGATGAACGTCAACCGGCTGTGCGGCTCGGGCGCCCAGGCGATCGTCTCGGCCGCCCAGGCGGTGGCGCTGGGCGACGCCGACTACGCGCTGGCGGGCGGCTGCGAGACCATGTCGCGCAGCCCGCACGCCATGCAGACCGCGCGCTTCGGCCAGAAGATGGGAGACACCAAGATCGTCGACATGATGATCGGCGCGCTCAATTGCCCGTTCGGCACCGGGCACATGGGCGTGACGGCGGAGAACGTCGCCACCGAGCACCAGATCAGCCGCGAGGACCAGGACGCCTTCGCGCTCGAGAGCCAGCGCCGCGCCGGCCGGGCCATCGAGGAGGGCCGCTTCACGGACCAGATCGAGCCCATCACGCTCAAGACCCGCAAGGGCGAGGTGGTGTTCGACACCGACGAGCACCCCAAGCCCGCCACCACCCCGGAGGACCTGGCGAAGCTGCGCCCGGCGTTTGCCAAGGAGGGCACGGTCACCGCGGGCAACGCCAGCGGCATCAACGACGGCGCCGCGGCGCTGGTGCTGGCCGAGGCCGGGACGGCGGAGAAGGCGGGCCTCAGGGCGCGTGCGCGCATCCTCGGCTATGCCCATGCCGGGGTGCCGCCGCATGTCATGGGGCTCGGACCGATCCCGGCGGTGAAAAGCCTGCTCGCCCGCACCGGGCTGGCGCTCGAGGACTTCGAGGTGATCGAGTCGAACGAGGCCTTCGCCGCCCAGGCGCTGGCGGTCAACCGGGGCCTCGGGCTGGACCCGGAGCGGGTGAACCCGAATGGCGGGGCGATCGCGCTGGGCCACCCGGTGGGCGCCACCGGGGCGATCCTCGCGGTGAAATGCCTCGCCGAACTCGAGCGCACCGGCGGGCGCTACGGCCTGGTCACCATGTGCATCGGCGGCGGCCAGGGCATCGCGCTGGCGCTGGAGCGGGTGGCATAGGGCGGGCTTCAGTCCGCCGCTCCCCGGAACGCGCCAGCGTGGCGGGCTGAAGCCCGCCCTGCCGCGCTACTCCGCCGCCTCGGCGGCGGGCGCCTCGGCCGGGCGGAAGGTGTAGAGCTCGATGGCGCGGTCGAGGTCGGGCACGCAGTGCGGTCCGGCCGGCGTCCAGGACCCGGGCGCCGCCGCCGCCACGGCGGCGGTGGCCAGCGCCTGGGTGCCCACCACCTTGGTCGCCGCCTCGATCCGGTGCACGGTGTTGACCACCCGGCCGATGCCCGAGAAGGCGAGCCGCTCGGGCACGCCGATATTGCCGAACATCAGCTCGCCGATGTCGAGGCCGATGCCGAAATCGACCGCCGCGCCGGCGGGCGTGCCGGCCTTTCGCTGCTCGGCGCGGCGGCCGAGCGCCTCGGTCACCGCGGCGGTGGCCCGGCGCGCGGCGGCGGCTTCGTCGCCGTCGATGGGGAAGATGCCGAGCACCCCGTCGCCGATGAAGTTCAGGATCTCGCCGCCATGCGCGATCACCGGCGCCGCGGTGCACTCGAAGTAGCAGTTCAGCAGCGCCAGGTAGTCGTCCGGCTTCATCATGTCGGAGAGCCGCGTCGAGCCGCGCAGGTCGGAGAACCAGACCACCGCCGGGATGAACTCGCCGTCGCCGCGCTTGATGTCGCCCGCGAGCACGCGCGCCCCGGCGGTTGGGCCCAGATAGGCGTGCGCCAGGTTCTCGGTCACCCGATTCTGGATCGCCATGCGGCAGGCGATCGCCAGCATCCGCTGGATACGGCTCAGCGCCTCGAGGTCGTCGTCGCCGAAGCCGCTCTCGCGGCGCGTGGCCCAGCTCGAGAGCAGGCCGGTCGGCCCGCCCTCGAAGTCGGCCACCTCGGAGATGGAGAAATGCGCCGCGGTCAGCAGGTAGTCGGTGTAGCCCTGCTCGGCGAACTCCTTGAGCACATCGAAGTCGAGCAGCGCCCCCTCGCCGGTCAGCCGCCGGCGGATGCGCGGCAGGCCGCGGGTCAGCGCGTGGTAGAACGGGCTCTTGAGCCAGTGCTCGCTGCCGGCGCTCGAGTGGTAGTACCGCTCGAGCTTCGCGCCCTGGCCCTGCCACCAGAAGATCTGCTCGGCGCGGAACAGCGGATGCAGCGTCGGCCAGCTCAGCACCGCCCGTTGCACCGGCACGCCAACCGCGTGCAGCCGCCGGCACAGCCCCTCGAACAGCCGCACGATCTCGGGATCGCCGAGGGCGGCGTCCATCAGCCAGTTCTCGATCTCGGCGATCAGCGTGTTGTGCGACATGGAGCCGTATTTAGCGCCGGGCGCGCGCCGCGCCAAGCGGCGCGTTCAGGCCGCCGCGCCCTTGCCGGCGAAGCGCGCCGCCATTTCCTCGCGCATCTCGTCGGAGATCTTGGCGAACAGGTTGTCGGGCACGGTGAAGGCGTGGCCGGCGGGCAGGGCATCGAGCGCGGCCCTCACCTCCGCCGGCCACGCCTCGGCCTCGCCGTGGATGCCCAGCGCGGCGAGCATCCGGTCCGAGGTGTCGGGCACGAAGGGCCGCGACAGGATGGCGTAGAGTCGGATCAGGTTGAAGGCGTAGCGGATGGTGGCCGCGGCGCGCGCGGGGTCCTCCTTCACCGCGGCCCACGGCGCCGCGCGCTGCAGGTACTCGTTGCCCTCGACCCATATGGCGCGCAGCTCCATGGCGGCCTTGCGGATGTCCATGGCCTCCCAGTGGGCCTCGTAGGCCTTGAGGCGGCGGGCGATCGCGGTCGTCACCGCCTCCTCCCCGGGGCCGTATGCGCCGCCCTCGGGCACCGCCTCGCCGAACTTCGAGCGGCAGAACTTGGTGACCCGGCTGACGAAGTTGCCCAGCACGTCGGCCAGGTCCTTGTTCGCGCCGGCCTGGAAGGCGGGCCAGGTGAAATCGGCGTCCGAGCCCTCGGGCGCGTTCGACAACAGCCACCAGCGCCAGTAGTCCGCGGGCAGGATCTCCAGCGCCTGGTCCATGAAGACGCCGCGCCCCTGGCTGGTCGAGAACTTGCCGCTCTCGTAGTTCAGCCAGTTGAAGGCCTTGACATAGTCGACCAGCTTCCACGGCTCGGCGCCGTCGAAGTTCGCGCCCATGATCGTCGCCGGGAATGACAGCGTGTGGAACGGCACGTTGTCCTTGGCCATGAACTGCACGTAGCGCACGTCCGCCGCGCCCCGGTCCTCGCGCCACCAGCTGAGCCAGGCCGCGTCGTCGAGCCCCTGCGCGTCGGCCCACTCGGCGGTGGCGGCGATGTACTCGATCGGCGCGTCGAACCAGACGTAGAAGACCTTGCCCTGCATGCCCGGCCAGTCCTCGTCGCCGCGCCTGACCGGGATGCCCCAGTCGAGGTCGCGGGTGATCGAGCGGTCGCGCAGGCCCTCGCCCTCGTGCAGCCACTTCCTGGCGATCGAGGTCGTCAGGATCGGCCAGTCGTGCTTCGCCTCGATCCAGGCCTCGAGCCGCTCGCGCATCTTCGAGAGCCGGAGATACAGGTGCCGGGTCTCGCGCAGCTCGAGCTCGGTCGAGCCCGAGATCGCCGAGTGCGGGTCGATCAGGTCCTTGGGGTCGAGCTGCTTGGTGCAGTTCTCGCACTGGTCGCCGCGGGCGCGCTCGTAGCCGCAATTGGGGCAGGTGCCCTCGATGTAGCGGTCGGGCAGAAAACGCCCGTCGGCGGGCGAGTAGAACTGCTGCTCGGTTATTTCCTCGATCAGCCCGGCCTCGTGGAGCCTGCCCGCCATGTGCTGGGTCAGCCGGTGATTGCGCTCGGACGACGACCGGCCGAAATGGTCGAAGGAGAGGCGGAACCCGTCGCCCAGCCGCTTTTGCGTGGCCCACATCTCGGCGCAGTACGCGGCCACCGGCTTGCCGGCGGCGGCCGCCGCCAGCTCGGCCGGGGTGCCGTGCTCGTCGGTGGCGCAGATCAGCAGCACCTCGTGGCCGCGCGCCCGCATGTAGCGCGCATAGGCGTCGGCCGGCAGCATCGAGCCGACCAGGTTGCCCAGGTGCTTGACGCCGTTGATGTAGGGCAGCGCCGAGGTGACGAGAATGCGGGCCATGGGGTGCCTCTGTGAGCCTGCGGATCCGGCCGGCCCTCTATAACGGCAAGGCGGGAGCGGTCAAAGGGGCAGGCGGAAC
>DATKCQ010000161.1:0-14097 GCA_035513135.1 Thermohalobaculum sp. | reverse complement strand
CTGTCATGTCTCATGGTCAAGCTGTTCGCCGACCGGCAGGTCCAGGTGAGGCCCGACGTGATCAAGTTCGTGCTGCGCCGGATCGAGCGCTCGTTCAAAGCGGTGGAGGCCGCGGTCGAGGCGCTCGACCGCCGCTCGCTGGCGCTGCAGCGCCCGGTGACCGTGGCGATGGCGGCGGAATGCCTCGAGGCTGCCGGTGCCGGCGGCGAGGAGGAATGAGCCATGCGCGCCGACTTCCTCAACATCGCGGCCGAGCCCGTCCCCGAAGCGCACCGGGCGCGCTTCGACCCCGAAAGCCCCGAGCGGTTCCACAACCGCGAGCTCTCCTGGCTCGCCTTCAACTGGCGGGTGCTGGAGGAGGCCGACAACCCGCACCAGCCGCTGCTCGAACGGCTCAGGTTCCTGTCGATCTCGGGCACCAACCTCGACGAGTTCTACACCGTGCGCGTCGCCGGCCTGCGCGCGCAGATGCGGGCCGGGCTGGACCGGCCCTCGGCCGACGGGCTGACCCCGGCGCAGCAGCTCGAACTGATCGACCGCGACGCGCTCGAGCTGCAGCGCGCGCAGCAGCGGAGCTGGGCGACGCTGCGCGGGCTGCTGGCAGAGCAGGGCATTCTCCTGGTCGAGCCGGACGGGCTGGCGGCGCAGGACCGGGCGGCGCTGGAGGAGCATTTTCTCTCGCAGGTCTTCCCGATGATCACGCCGCTGGCGCTCGATCCGGCGCACCCCTTCCCGTTCATCGCCAATGGCGGGCTGGCGCTGCTGCTCGACCTTGCGCGGGTCGCGGACGGCGAGCCGATGCGGGCGCTGATCCCGATTCCCGCCCAGCTGCGGCGCTATATCCGGCTGGCCAACGGGCCGCAGGGCGAGATCCGCTTCCTGCCGCTCGAGGCGCTGCTCGAGATGTTTCTCGGGCAGCTCTTTCCCGGCTACGCGGCGCGCGGGCGCTCGGTCTTCCGGGTGCTGCGCGACAGCGACCTGGAGATCGCCGAGGAGGCCGAGGACCTGGTGCGCGAGTTCGAGACCGCGCTCAAGCGCCGCCGGCGCGGCAGCGTGATCCGGCTGAAGCTGAACGCCGGCACGCCCGATGCGCTGAAGCGCCTGATCTGCGAGCGGCTGGACGTGGGCCACAACGAGCTGATCGAGGCCGGCGGCACGGTGGGCATCGCCGATCTGGGCGAGCTGGTGGTGGACGACCGGCCGGAGCTGCGCTGGCCGCCCTACACGCCGCGGCTGCCCGAGCGGGTGCGCGACCACGACGGCGACATCTTCGCCGCCATCCGCCAGAAGGACATGCTGCTGCACCACCCCTACGAGAGCTTCGAGATCGTCGTGCAGTTCCTCGAGCAGGCGGCGCGCGACCCCGACGTGGTGGCGATCAAGCAGACGCTCTACCGCACCAACAAGGACAGCCCCATCGTGCAGGCGCTGTGCGAGGCGGCCGAGGAGGGCAAGTCGGTCACCGCGCTGGTCGAGCTGAAGGCGCGCTTCGACGAGGCGACCAACATTCGCCTGGCGCGCCAGCTCGAGCGGGCCGGGGCGCAGGTGGTGTTCGGGTTCATGGACCTCAAGACGCACGCGAAGATCTCGACGGTGGTGCGGCGCGAGGCGGGCGAGCTGGTCACCTACTCGCATTTCGGCACCGGCAACTACCACCCGATCACCGCGCGCATATACACCGACCTGGCGCTGTTCACCTGCTCGGAGGCGCATGCGCGCGACGCCGCGAAGATCTTCAACTTCATCACCGGCTACGCCGAGCCGCAGGGGCTGGAGAAGGTGCAGGTGGCGCCGCTGACGCTGAAGCGCACGATTCTCGAGCTGCTCGAGGCCGAGGCGGCGCACGCCCGCGCCGGGCGGCCGGCGCGGGTCTGGGCCAAGCTCAACAACGTCATCGAGGACGAGGTGATCGACGCGCTCTACCGCGCCTCCGAGGCCGGCGTGAAGATCGACCTGGTGATCCGCGGCATCTGCGGGCTGCGGCCCGGGGTGCCGGGGCTGTCCGAGAACATCCGCGTGAAGTCGGTCGTCGGGCGGTTCCTCGAGCACAGCCGGATCGTGTGCTTCGGCAACGGCCACGGGCTGCCCTCGCGCGGGGCGCGGGTGTTCATCTCCTCGGCCGACTGGATGGACCGCAACCTCAACCGCCGGGTCGAGACGCTGGTCGAGATCGACAACCCGACCGTGCACGCCCAGATCATCGACCAGATCATGGCCGCCAACCTGCGCGACGAGGCGCAGAGCTGGGTGCTGATGCCCGACGGCACCTATATCCGCGCCACGGTGCCCGAGGGGGAGGAACTTTTCGGTTGCCATGCGTTCTTCATGAAGTATCCCTCGCTCTCGGGGCGGGGGCGCAGCGGCGCGGCCGATGCCCCGCGCCTGACCGGCACCAAGACCACGGGCGACCTGACGGCGGCATAGAGGGAGGCTCCACTGGCTGAACCCGCAGGCAACGCGCCGGGGCTGCGCGGCGCCAGGCCGGTTGCGGGCGCGTGGCAGGCCGACCTGTTCGGCGGACAGGCCCGCTCGTTCCCCGGCATCGAGCGCGCGGCCGAGCGCATCGGCGTGATCGACGTCGGCTCGAACTCGGTGCGCATGGTGGTGTTCGAGGGCGACCGCCGCAGCCCGGCCCAGCTTTTCAACGAGAAGGTGATGTGCCGGCTGGGCGCGCGGATCGGCGAGACCGGGAGGCTCGACCCGGCCGGCCGCGCGCGGGCGATGGCGGCGCTGCGCCGCTTCGCCGCCATCGCCGGGGGGATGCGCGTGGGCGCGCTGGCGGCGGTGGCGACCGCGGCGGTGCGCGAGGCCGCCGACGGGGCGGAGTTCTGTGCCGAGATCAGGCGCCGCACCAACATCCGGGTGGAGATCGCCAGCGGCGCCGACGAGGCCCGGCTCGCCGCGCAGGGCGTGCTGTTCGGCAATCCGCGCGCCGAGGGGGTGGTGGTCGACCTGGGCGGCGCCTCGCTCGAGCTGTGCCGGGTGGGCGGCGGCCGGGTCGGGCAGGGGGTGAGCGTGCCGCTTGGCCCGTTGCGGCTGACGAGCGCCGGGCCGGACGGGCTGACCGACGCCCAGATCGCCGCCGAGATCGAGGGGCTCGCCGGGCGGTTCGGCGTTGCGGGCGGGCGGCTCCATCTGGTCGGCGGCGCCTGGCGCTCGCTGGCGCGGGCGCAGATGGAGCGCGTCGACTACCCGCTCAAGGTGCTGCACGAATACACGCTCGGCGCCGCCGCGGCGCGCGAGCTGGGCGCGTGGGTGGCGGCGATGCGCCCCGACAAGCTCAAGCGCCTGCGCGGCATCTCCGAGGAGCGCGCGCCGCTGCTGCCGGTCGCGGGGCGCCTGCTGTGCCGGCTGATCGAGGGGCTGGGTCCCGGCGAGGTGATGTTCTCGGGGTTCGGCCTGCGCGAGGGGCTGTGCATCGAGCACCTGCCCGCGCCGGTCCGCGCCCGCGACCCGCTGATCGCCGCCTGCGAGGCGGTGGAGGGGCTCGCCGCCCGCGCGCCGGGCTTCGGGGCCGAGCTCGCCGCCTGGGCGAAGACCGTGCTGGCGCCGCTCGACGCCGGGGAGGAGCGGCTGGTGGAGGCCGCCGCCCGGCTCGCCGACGTGAACTGGCGCACGCACCCGGACTACCGGGTGAGCGGGAGCTGGGAGGCCGCGACGCGGGCGACGCTGACCGATATCGGCCATGCCGGGCGGGTGTTCCTGGGCACCGCGCTCACCGCCCGGCACAAGCGCGGCCGGCGCCGGGTCGCGGAGTCGCGGCTGATGAAGCTGCTGGACCCCGATACCCTCGACCGCGCCATCCGCTACGGGCTGGTGTTCGGCCTCGGCGCGGCGCTGTCGGGCGCCACGCCGGGCGTGCTGGGGTCGTGCCGCATGGTGCGCGCGCCGGGCCGGCTCGACCTGGTGCTGGAGGGGCCGGCGGAGGAGCTGGCGGGCGAGGAGGTGGAGAAGCGCCTGCGCAACCTCACCGTCGAGCTTGGCGTGGCGGGAGAGCTGCGCGCGGCATCCGGCCGGGAGGCGGCGCGAAAATGAGCGGCCCAAAATGAGCGCCCGAAAATGAGCACTTGAAAAACGAGAACGACCTGCGTGACGCAGGTCGCCGTCTCCCTCAGACTTGAGCCGAAAACTTGTCGCTTTCTGGCCTCTTGAGGGAGGAATCCATAGCGCATGGCAAACCGCTTGTCACCTAGAACATCGAACGAACACGGACGCTTGCGAGCCTTTGGTCGGCCCGAGCGGGCCCCGCCGCCCGCTTGCCCTCGCGGCCCATTGCGCCTACACGGGGGGCCGTTCGCGCCAGATCAGCGAGGAGACGGATGCGCCTGACCCGCTACTTCCTGCCGGTCCTCAAGGAGACCCCGGCCGAGGCCCAGATCGTCTCGCACCGGCTGATGCTGCGCGCCGGCATGATCCGCCAGGCGAGCGCGGGCATCTATTCGTGGCTGCCCATGGGCTACCGGGTGCTGCGCCGCATCGAGCAGATCGTGCACGAGGAGCAGCAGCGCGCCGGCGCCATCCCGATGCTGATGCCGACCATCCAGCCCGCCGATCTGTGGCGCGAGAGCGGGCGCTATGACGACTACGGCCCGGAGATGCTGCGCATCAGGGACCGCCACGAGCGCGACATGCTGTACGGCCCGACCAACGAGGAGATGATCACCGAGATCTTCCGCGCCTATTGCGGCTCGTGGCGCGACGTGCCGCGCAACCTCTACCACATCCAGTGGACGTTCCGCGACGAGGTGCGCCCGCGCTTCGGCGTGATGCGCGGGCGCGAGTTCCTGATGAAGGACGCCTATTCGTTCGACATCGACCGCGAGGGCGCGCTGCACAGCTACCGGCAGATGATGGTGGCTTACTTGCGCACCTTCCAGCGCATGGGGCTGAAGGCCGTGCCGATGCGCGCCGAGAGCGGGCCGATCGGCGGCGACTACGCGCACGAGTTCCTGATCCTCGCCGAGACCGGGGAGACCGAGGTGCATCTCGACAGCCGGCTGCTGGAGCTCACCTTCGACGGGCGCGACATCGACTTCGACGACCAGGCGCAGATCCAGGCCATCTGCGACGAGTGGACGAGCTTCTATGCGCGCACCGACGACACCCATGACCAGGCGCTGTTCAGCGAGAGCGTGCCCGAGGCGCGGCGCGTGGTGGCGCGCGGCATCGAGGTCGGCCACATCTTCTATTTCGGCACCAAGTATTCCGAGCCGATGGGGGCCACGGTGACCACGCCCGGGGGCGAGAAGGTGCCGGTGCACGGCGGCAGCTACGGCATCGGCGTCAGCCGGCTCGCCGGCGCAATCATCGAGGCGAGCCACGACGGCAAGGGCATCGTCTGGCCCGAGAGCGTGACGCCGTTCCATGTGGGGCTGGTCAATCTCAGGCAGGGCGACGAGGCGGCGGACGCCGCCTGCGAGAAGCTCTACGCCGAGCTGCGGGCGGCGGGGCTCGAGGTGCTCTACCACGACACCGACGAGCGCGCCGGGGCGAAGTTCGCCACCATGGAGCTGATCGGCCTGCCGTGGCGCATCACCGTGGGCCCGCGCGGCCTCGAGCGCGGCATGGTGGAGCTCACCTACCGGCGCAGCGGCGAGACCGAGGAGCTGCCGCCCGAGGCCGCCGTCGAGCGCATGCGCCAAGCCTATCGGCGCCTGTGAGGGCGGGGTGAGCGAGATTGCCGCCAGCCCCCAGGGCGCCTCGGGTGACCCCGTGAGCGAGTCCGTGAGCGAGGCGCCGCCGCGCGCCTTCTCGCGGCTCGAGTGGATGATCGCCTGGCGCTACCTGCGGGCGCGGCGCAAGGAAGGGGCGATCTCGGTGATCGCCGGGTTCTCGCTCGCCGGCATCATGCTGGGCGTCGGCACGCTGATCGTGGTGATGTCGGTGATGAACGGATTTCGCGCCGAGCTGGTGGAGCGCATCCTCGGCGCCCAGCCGCATATCCTGGTGCTGTCGTCCTCGGGCGCGGGCTTGGGCGATTACGACGCCATCGCCGAGCGGCTGGCCGGCCACGGCCAGGTCACCCGCGTCGCCCCGATGATCGAGGGGCAGGTGATGGCCTCGACCGAGGCGGGCAACTCCGGCGCGCTGATCCGCGGCATGCGCGCGGGGGACGTGGCGACCCTGCCCGGCGTCGCCAACCCCGAGGAGGCGCGCGGCAGCCTCGAGGACTACGGCGAGGGCATCGCCGTCGGCGCCGGGCTGGCGCGCAAGCTGCGCATCGGCGTGGGCGACACGCTGACGCTGATCAGCCCGCGCGGGATGACCACGCCGTTCGGCGTCTCGCCGCGGGTCAAGGGCTATCCGGTCGCCTACATCTTCCGCATCGGCATGAGCGAGTACGACAACGCCTTCGTGTTCATGCCGCTCGAGGAGGCGCAGGCCTATTTCAACAAGACCGACCGGGTCGACGGGGTCGAGGTGATGGTCGCGCGCCCCGACCGGGTCGAGCAGATCGGCGCCGAGCTGCTGCCGCTGATCGGCGAGGACGCCTATCTGTGGAACTGGCAGCGCGCCAACGGCGCCTTCATCGCGGCGCTGAAGGTCGAGGCGAACGTGATGTTCATCATCCTCTCGCTGATCTTCGTGATCGTCGGCATGAACATCCTGTCGGGCCTCATCATGCTTGTGAAGGAAAAGGGACATCACATTGCGATCATGCGAACTTTCGGCATGACGCAGGGCTCGATCCTGCGCATCTTCTTCATCTGCGGCGCGGCCATCGGGGTGGTCGGCACGGTGCTCGGGGTGATCGCGGGGGTGCTGTTCGTCGTCTACATCCAGGAGATCCAGGCGGTGGTCGAGGCGGTCACGGGGGCCTCGGTCTGGGACCCGGAGCTGCGCTACCTGACGCGCCTGCCGGCGGTGCTGATGCCGCGCGACGTGGTGCTGACCTGCGCGGTGGCGCTCGGCTTCGCCTTCCTCGCCACGCTCTACCCGGCGCGCCGCGCGGCGCGGCTTGATCCGGTCGAGGCGCTGCGCTATGAGTGAGGCCGCGAACGAGGCTCCGAACGAGGCCGCGAATGAAGCCCTGCGGCTCGAGGGCATCGTGCGCACCTTCCAGCAGGGCCGCAAGGCGGTCGAGGTGCTGCGCGGCGCCGAGCTCGCCATCGCGCCGGGCGAGACGGTGGCGCTGGTGGCGCCCTCGGGCGCGGGCAAGTCGACGCTGCTGCACATCGCCGGGCTGCTCGACACGCCGACGGCCGGAGCCGTGTCGATCGAGGGCAACCGGCTCTCGGGCCTCGACGAGGGGGCGCGCACCGCGGCGCGCCGGCGGCTGCTGGGCTTCGTCTACCAGTTCCACCACCTGCTGCCCGAGTTCACCGCCGAGGAGAACGTCGCCATCCCGGTGATGGCGGCGGGGCGGGGCGCTGCGGCGGCGCGGGCGCGGGCGGCGGAGCTGCTGGGCCGCGTCGGCCTCGACGACCGGCGCCGCCACCGCCCGGCCGAGCTCTCGGGCGGCGAGCAGCAGCGCGTCGCCATCTGCCGGGCGCTGGCCAACCAGCCGCGCGTGCTGCTGGCCGACGAGCCCACCGGCAACCTGGATCCGGAAACGGCGGGCCGGGTCTTCGACATGCTGCTCGAGGTGGTGCGCGAGACCGGCCTGGCGGCGCTCATCGCCACGCACAACGTCCAGCTCGCGGGCCGCATGGACCGGGTGCTGCGCCTCGAGGGCGGCCGCATCCGGGCGGCGTGATACGAGATTGCCTCAATTGCGACTCTCGGCCTGCGGCCCCCCTCCCCATCCCTCCCCCACGAGGGGGGAGGGAGGCGCCCCGTCGCCGGCGCCGGGAGTGCGCTTCCCGAGCCAAGGGGAGGGGTTGGAGAGGGGCCCGGTCAATGGGTTCGACCCGGCGCAAGCTGGTATGAGCCGCGCTCAGGCCAGCACCGCCCGGATCGCCAGGGCGAGCGCGCCCACGGCCGCGACGCCGAGCAGCCACAGGCCGACGAACCAGGCCAGGCGCCGCAGCGCCGGCGGCATCAGTGATAGCCCTCGCCGACGCGCACCTTGCCGCGGAACACCCAGTAGGCATAGGCGGTGTAGCCGAGGATCAGCGGCAGCAGGAACAGTGTGCCGACCAGCAGGAAGCCGAGGCTGCGGTCCGGCGCCGCCACGTCCCAGATGGTCAGGCTGGGCGGCACCATGTAGGGGTAGAAGCTGATGCCCAGCCCGATGAACGACAGCACGAACATGCCCTGCGCCGCGAAGAACGGCTGGCGATCGGAGCCGCGCTCGAGGCCGAGGAACAGCCGGTAGACGCAGACCAGCACCATCAGCGGCACGACGATCGAGAACAGCACGGTGGGCCAGGCGATCCAGCGCGCCAGGTAGGCCGGGTTGAGGAACGGGGTGATCATGCTCACCAGCCCGATGGCGAGCAGCGTTGCCGAGCCGGTATACCAGGCGAAGGCGCGCGCCTTCGCCTGGATGGCGCCCTCGGTCTTCATCACCAGCCAGCAGGCGCCGAGCAGCGTGTAGCCCAGCACCAGCGCGAACCCGGTCAGCACCGAGAACGGCGTCAGCCAGTCCCACCAGCCCCCGCCATAGGCGCGGCCCTCGACCTCGATGCCCTGCACCAGCGCGCCCAGCGCCACGCCCTGCGCCAGGGTCGCCACCAGCGAGCCGCCACTGAACGACCAGTCCCACAGGAACTTCGCCCGCTTCGTGCGCCAGCGGAACTCGAAGGCGACGCCACGAAACACCAGCGCCAGCAGCATCACGATCAGCGGCGCATAGAGCGCGGTGAGCACCACCGAATAGGCCAGCGGGAACACCGCCAAGAGCCCGCCGCCGCCCAGCACCAGCCAGGTCTCGTTGCCGTCCCAGATCGGCGCGACCGTGTTCATCACCACGTCGCGCTCCTCCTTCTTGCGGTAGAACGGGAACAGCATGCCGACGCCCAGATCGAAGCCGTCGAGCACCACGTAGGCCAGCACCGAGAAGGCGATCAGCCCGGCCCAGATGAAGGGGAGATCGATCTCCATGGCGCGCCTCCTCTCAGCCGGACCGGATCAGCCGGTCGAGCAGTCCTGCGACCGGGGTGATGCCGGCGCTGCGCGTGGGCCCCAGGATGCCGATGTCCTCGGGGGTGTCGGGGCTCTTGCCCATCAGGCGGATGATGTAGAAGGTGCCCGCCCCGAACACCGCCAGATACACCACCATGAAGCCGATCAGCGAGGCGCCGACCGCCGGCGCGGCGATGGGCGAGACGCTGTCGGCGGTGCGCAGCAGGCCGTAGACCGTCCAGGGCTGGCGCCCGACTTCCGTCGTGATCCAGCCGCACAGCACGGCGAGGAATCCGCTCGGCCCCATCAGCACCAGGGCGCGCATGAGCCAGCGCGCCTCGTAGAGCCGGCCGCGCAGGCGGGCGAGGCCGCCCCACAGGCCGATGACCGCCATGGCGAAGCCGATGGCGACCATGATGCGGAAGGTCCAGAAGATCAGCTCGGCCGAGGGGCGGTCCGCGGGCGGCCACTCCTTGAGGCCCTTGACCTCGCCGTCCCAGCGATGCGTGAGGATGTACGAGCCGAGCTTCGGGATCGAGACCTCGGCGTGCACCGTCTCGGCCGCGTCGTCGGGGATGCCGAACAGGATCAGGGGCGCGCCGCGCCTGGTCTCGTAGTGGCCCTCCATGGCGGCGATCTTGGCCGGCTGGTGCTCGAGCGTGTTGAGCCCGTGCAGGTCGCCGACGATGACCTGCGCGGGCGCGGTGATGAGCGCCATCCACATGGCCATGGAGAACATGATCCGCGCGCCGCGGTTGGCGGGCTCGCGCAGCAGGTGCCAGCCGCCGACCGCGCCCACCACGAAGGCCGTGGTCAGGTAGGCGGCCAGCACCATGTGCACGAAGCGATAGGGGAAGGAGGGGTTGAAGACCACCGCCCACCAGTCGGCGGGGACGAACTGGCCGGCCTCGTTCATCTCGAAGCCGGCGGGGGTGTGCATCCACGAGTTCGCGCTCAGGATCCAGAAGGCCGAGAGCAGCGTGCCGACGGCGACGACCGCCGTGGCGAGGAAGTGCAGCCTCGGCCCCACCCGGTCGAGGCCGAACAGCATGATGCCGAGGAACCCGGCCTCGAGGAAGAAGGCCGAGAGCACCTCGTAGCCCATCAGCGGCCCGATCACCGGCCCGGCCTTGTCCGAGAACACCGACCAGTTGGTGCCGAACTGGTAGGCCATGACGATGCCGGAGACCACGCCCATGCCGAAGGTCACGGCGAAGATCGTCTTCCAGTAGTCGAACACCTTCATGTAGGCGTCGTCGCGGGTCTTCAGCCAGAGCGCCTCGAGCACGGCGAGGAAGCTCGCCAGACCGATGGTGAAGGCGGGGAAGAAGATGTGCGCCGAGACGGTGAAGGCGAACTGGAAACGGGCGAGATCGAGCGCCTCGTAGCCGAGAAACATGGGCGTTCCCCCCCGCTGCCTGGCCGGGCCAGAGGTCGAGCTTCGGGGTGCGCGGGGGGAAAATCAACCTTTGTCTTCAGGGGAGCGGCTTGAGGCGGCCCTCGCGGTCGAAGCGGTCGAGCGGCAGGCGCAGCACGCGGCGGCCCTGTGCGTCGGGCTCGGGCAGGCGGCCGCCGCGGATGTTGATCTGCAGCGCCGCGAGCATCCGGTCGGGCAGCGCCAGGGTAGCGTCACGCTCGCCGCGAACGTGGATGAACTCATCGCGCGAAGGCTTTGTTTGAAAGTGGATATTCTCCGCCCAATGCTCGGCGACGGTGGCCATGCAGGCGGGGTCGCGGCCGTCCTTGCAGTAGTCGTGGCCGACGAAGATGCGGGTGTCGCCGGGCAGGTCGAGGATGCGCGTGATCGAGTCGTGGAGCTGGCCCGCATCGCCGCCGGGGAAGTCGGCGCGGCTCGAGCCCGAATCGGGCACCATCAGGGTGTCGTGGGCGAACACGGTGTCTCCCACCACGTAGGTGATCGAGGCGAGGGTGTGGCCGGGGGAGTGCCAGACCTCGACGCCGAGGCCGCCCACCTCGAAGCGGTCGCCCTCGTCGAACAGCCGGTCCCAGTGGCCGGGCTGGCCGGCGAGCGTGTCGTCGGCGTAGAGGTCGGCCCAGATGCGTTGCACTTCGAGGGTCCCGCGCCCGATGGCCTGTGGCGCGCCGAGGCGCTGCTTGAGGAAATGGGCGGCCGAGAAATGGTCGGCGTGCGGGTGGGTGTCGAGGATCCAGGCGACGGTCAGGCCCTGCTTTGTCAGGTAGGCGAGGATGCGCTCGGCCGACCCGGTCCAGGTGGCGCCCGAGGCGGGATCGAACTCGAGCACCGGGTCGACGATGGCCGCCTGCGCGCTGGCCGGGTCGGAGAGGACGTATTGCCAGCTCCCGGTGTCCGGCTCGTAGAAGGCGGCGACGTCGGGGCTGCCGGGGCGCCCGGTGGATGCGAAGAACTGCGCCGAAGCATCTGGTTTGAATAAAGAGTCCATGTCCTCCTCGTCCCTGGAAGCGTCCCTGGAAGCGTCCCCGGAAGCGTCCCCGGAAGCGGTGGCGGGTGCGATCATACCACAACCGGGGGCTGTGTTATCACGAAGCGGCGCCGGGGGGACCAGAAATTTTGCCGCGGCGACCGGCGCGTCTGGGGCGCGGCCGGTCAGGCGAGCTGGCGGCTGGCGATCAGGGCGACGCCGTGCTCGGCGAAGCTGTCGCGGGTGGCCTGGACCGAGCCCGCCATGTCGATGCCGCGGCAAAGGTCCTCGAGCACCACGGCGGGCAAGCCGACCTTGCGCGCGTCCTCGGCCGAGTAGCGCACGCAGACGTCGAAGGCGAGGCCCGCGAGGAAGCAGCGCTTCAGCCTGCGCTCGCGCAGGTAGCCGGCGAGGCCCGTGGGCGTGCTCTGGTCGTTCTCGAAGAACGCCGAGTAGGAGTCGATCTCGCGGTCGTAGCCCTTGCGGACGATCAGCTGGGCGTGCGGGATGTCGAGATCGGGGTGGAACCCGGCGCCCCTGGTGCCCTGCACGCAGTGGTCGGGCCAGAGGATCTGCGGGCCGTAGTCCACCTCGATGGTCTCCATCGGCTCGCGGCCCCGGTGCGACGAGGCGAAGGACTGGTGCCCCGGCGTGTGCCAGTCCTGGGTGAGGACGACGTGCCTGAAGCGCTTCGCCACCTGGTTGAGCGGGGCCACGATGGCGTCGCCGTCGGGCACCTCCAGCGCGCCGCCCCTGCAGAAGTCGTTCTGCACGTCGACGACCAGCAGAACGTCGGTGTCGGCGATGCGCAAGCTCTCGGTCATCGCTCCCTCCTTTGGTGCCGTTCGATCCGGCGGTCGACCTCCTCGGCGAGGCGCCGCAGGGGGTCGGCCACGCGCACGGGATAGTCGGGGCCGGGCTCGAGCCGGCGCATGTGGCGGGGCAGGCGCGCAAGTTCGGCCGCGGCGTGCGCGCGGGAGGCCTCGAGCGTCGGCTGCGCGCCGACCCGGCGGCCCGCCTGCATCACCGGGCGCAGCAGGGGCTCGCCGTCCTGGCGGTCGCCCTCGGTCGAGAGGGTGTCGCCGTCCATCACGCCTTCGGCGTCGTGGCAGCGCCAGACCTGCTTGCGGCCGGGCCAGGTGACCTTGCCCGACGACTTCTTGCGCCGGGCGATGCCGTCGTATTCCTGCAGCTTGTAGGCCGAGTCGAGCGAGGGCGCGTCCTGCGAGGTGGTCAGGCCGGTGCCCACGCCGAAGCCCGCGATCGGCGCGCCGGCGCGCACCAGCCGGGCGATCGCGGTCTCATCGAGCCCGCCCGAGGCGAGGATGCTGACCCCGGAAAGCCCGCCCGCGTCGAGGATCGCCCGGACCTTGTGCGCCAGGTCCTCGAGGTCGCCCGAATCGAGGCGCACGCCCTCGATCTCGATGCCGGCCTCGGCGAGCTTCGGCGCCAGGTCCACCACCTTGCGGGCGCCGGCCTCGGTGTCGTAGGTGTCGATCAGCAGCACCAGCCCCTCGGGGCGCGCATGGGCGAAGGCCTCGAAGGCCTCGGCCTCGCTGTCGAAGGTCTCGACGAAGGAATGCGCCATGGTGCCGTGGATCGGCACGCCGAAGGCGCGGCCGGCCGCGACCGTGGCGGTGCCGGTGCAGCCCGCGAGGTAGGCGGCGCGGGCGGCGAGCAGCCCGGCCTCGGCGCCGTGGGCGCGGCGCAGGCCGAAATCGACCAGCGCGCGGCCGTCGGCGGCCAGCACCATGCGCGCGGCCTTGGATGCGATCAGCGTCCCGAAGTGCAGCAGGTTCAAGAGCCGCGTCTCGGCATATTGCGCCACCGGCATCGGCGCGGTGACGCGCAGGATCGGCTCGTCGGGGAAGCACACGGTGCCCTCGGGCATGGCGAGCACGTCGCCGGTGAAGCGCATCCGCGCCAGGTAGTCGATGAAGTCGCGGCTGAAGCGGCCGGTGGAGGCCAGCCAGTCGAGCTCGGCGGGCGTGGCGCGCAGCGTCTCGAGGAAGTCGAGGCACTGCTCGAGGCCCGCGGCCATCAGGAACTGCCGGTGCTCGGGCAGCTTGCGCACGAAGAACTCGAACACGGCGGTGCCGGTCTTGCCGGCCTCGAGATAGGCCTGCATCATGTTGAGCTGGTAGAGGTCGGTCAGCAGGAAGTCGTGCCTGACCGAGCCGTGCCTGACCGGGGCTTGCGTCACCGAATCCTGGCTGGACGTCATGCGGGGGCCTGTCGCTGGGCGGTCCGTGCGCTTGCCCGTGGAATCATAAGGCGTGAGTCCCCCGATTGCCAGCGGCGGCGGTGGACCGCGCCGGGCGGATGCACTAAGGTCTGGGGCGAGGCAGCACAGGGAGCGGACCCGACCCGATGACCGTGACATCGCACGACGTGAAGCACCTGCTGGGCGACATTGACGCGCACAAGATGGCCGAGATCATCGCCAGCGGTGCGACGCTGGCCGAGCTCGAGCAGGTGGCCTTCCACCTGTCGCGGCAGACCGACGTGATGGGCGATTTGCAGCGGCCGCTGAGCGGGCGCGCGCTGCGGATCTACGATCTGGTGCGCCGCGACGAGGATGTGGGCGACGAGCCCTGAGGGGAGGCGCGCGATGACGTTCGCGCCGCTTGAGGGCGTCCGCGTCGTCGAGATGAGCCACATGATCATGGGGCCGTCCTGCGGCATGTTC
>DATKCQ010000160.1:0-2953 GCA_035513135.1 Thermohalobaculum sp. | reverse complement strand
AGCGTCGCGCCCGCGGGCAGCCGCCCGGCCAGCGGGCCGCGGGTCAGGCGCTGCAGCCGCGCCGGCCAGTCGGCGCGCGCCGGGGCGGCGCGGCAGGCAGCCTCGTCGAAGCCGAGCGTCCGCAGCGCCGCGATCGCCATGCCGGCGTTCTCGAACTGGTGCGCGCCGGGCAGCACGGGCGGGTCGAGGTCGATGCGCCCGCGCGCGTCCTCGTAGACCAGGCGGCCGTGCTCGGCGCGCGCCATCCAGTCCTGTCCGTGCATGAGCACAGGGGCGCCCAGCTCGGCGGCGCGGGCCTCGATGACGGCGCGCGCCGCGTCCTCCTGCGGGCCGACGACGCAGGGCACGCCGGGCTTCAGGATGCCGGCCTTCTCGAAGGCGATCTCGGCCAGCGTCTCGCCGAGATACTGCTGGTGGTCGAGCGAGACCGGGGTGATCACGGTCAGCGCCGGCCGGTCGATGACGTTGGTGGCGTCGAGCCGGCCACCCAGCCCGACCTCGAGCAGCGTCCAGTCGGCCGGGGCGCGGGCGAAGGCGAGGCAGGCGGCGACGGTGGTGATCTCGAAGAAGGTGATCGGACGGCCGGCGTTCACCCGCTCGCACTCCGCGAGCACGGCGGCGAGGTCCGCCTCGGGGATCAGCACCCCGCCAAGGCGCACGCGCTCGTGGAAGCGCACCAGGTGCGGCGAGGTGTAGGCGTGCACGCGGGCGCCCCCGGCCTCCATGCCGGCGCGGATCATGGCGAGCGTCGAGCCCTTGCCGTTGGTGCCGGCGATGTGCACGACCGGGGGCAGGAGACGCTGCGGGTCGCCCATCTCGCCGAGCAGCCGCCAGACCCGGTCGAGCGTCAGGTCGATGATCCTGGGATGCAGCGCCAGCAGGCGCTCGAGGATCGCGTCGCTGGGCTGCGGTGCGATCACGGGCGCGATCGCGGGCGCGATCACGGGTGCGTCGGGGGGCGCGGTCACGGGCGCGGGCGCGGTCACGGGGGGTCAGTCCTTGTCGGTCCGCGCCCCGGCCTCGGCCCCGGCCGGCGGCGTGGCGCCCTCACCCGGGGGCAGGGCGAGAACGGGCTCCTCCTTCGGGCCGGTCAGCTCGCCGTGCACGATGGGCGGGCGGCCCATCAGCATGTGCAGGATGCGGCCGAGCTCGTCACGCATCCGCCGGCGCGGCACCACGCGGTCGATCATGCCGTGGTCGAGCAGGTACTCCGAGCGCTGGAAGCCCTCGGGCAGGGTCTCGCGGATGGTTTGCTCGATGACGCGCGGCCCGGCGAAGCAGATCAGCGCGTCCGGCTCGGCGATGTGGATGTCACCGAGCATGGCGAAGGAGGCGGTGACGCCCCCGGTGGTCGGGTTGGTCAGCACCACCACGTAGGGCAGCCGCGCCTCGCGCACCATCTCCACCGCGATGGAGGTGCGCGGCAGCTGCATGAGCGAGAGGATGCCCTCCTGCATGCGCGCGCCACCCGAGGCGGTGAAGACCACCAGCGGCGCCTTGCGCTGCACCGCGGTCTCGGCGGCGGCGAGCATGGCGTTGCCGACGGCGATGCCCATCGAGCCGCCCATGAAGCGGAAATCCTGGCCGGCGGCGACGATGTCGAGCCCGAAGATCGCGCCGTGGGCGACGATCATCGCCTCCTGCTCGCCGGTATTGCGCCGGGTGTCGCGCAGCCGCTCGGTGTAGCGCTTCTCGTCGCGGAAGTGCAGCGGGTCGGCGACCGGCTCGGGCAGCTTGACCTCGGTGAAGAGGCCGCCGTCGAACAGCGCGGCGAACCGCTCGCGCGGCGCGATCGCCATGTGGTAGTTGCAGCCGGGGCAGACGTGCAGCGCCTCGCGCAGCTCGCGGTGGAAGATCATCTGGCCGCAGCTCTCGCACTTGGTCCAGAGATTCTCCGGCATCTCGCGCCGCTGGAAGAACGACTTGATCTTCGGCGGCACGTAGTCGCTGATCCAGTTCATGCGGGCTTCGCGGCTCCTGTCTGTCCGGGGAGCTGGATAATCCGATGCACGGCGGCCCGCCCCGGCCGCGCGCGGGCCGCCGGCCGTCGCCTCAGACGGCGGCGCTGATCCAGCTCTCGATGTTGCGCTTGGAATCCGCCCCCACCTTGCGGTCGACCAGCTCGCCGGCCTTGAACAGCAGGAGCGTCGGGATGCCCCGTATGCCGTAGCGCGAGGGCGCGCGCGGGTTGTCGTCGATGTTCACCTTGGCGACTTTGATCTGGCCGCCCATCGCCTCGGCGATCTCCTCGAGCGCCGGGCTGATCTGCTTGCACGGCCCGCACCACTCGGCCCAGAAGTCGACGACCACCGGCACGTCCGAGCCCAGAACCTCGGTGTCGAACGTGCTGTCGGTCACGTGAACCGTCGTCATCGGCGTTTCCTCATGCTGGAGCCCTCTCCGGGGCGCGCGGGGTTCAAACCGGCAAACTAGGGGTGGGGTTCCCCATAATCAAGCTGCGCCGTGTCAAGCTGCGCCGACAGCGCCCGCCCGAGCCGCCCGGCGTCGAGCGGCATCAGGCTGGGCCCGGCGGTCCACAGAATCGCTGCCTCGACGGCGCGGCCCGGCCACAGCGCCACCGCGCCGGCCCGGTAGGCGGAAAGCTGCAGGAGATAGGCCTCCGGCACCCCGGCTTCGTCGTCGGGGGGCCGGGCGTCGGTCTTGAAATCGACCACCAGAACGCGGTCGGGGTGCACCACCAGCCGGTCGACGCGCGCCGCCCCGAGCGCCGCCGCCGGCCCGGGCAGGCGGAGCGCGAGTCCCGCCTCGGCCAGCGCCTGCCCGCCGAACAGCTCGGCCGCGAAGGGGGCCGCGAGCACCGCCAGCGCCTCGGCGATGGCACCCTCGGCGGTCCGGGGCGCGAGCTCGGGGAATTCGTGCGCGATCAGCCGGCGCGCCAGGTCCGGGCGCGCGGCCGCGGGCAGGCCGGGCAGCCGCTCGAGCAGCCGGTGCA
>DATKCQ010000159.1:0-2518 GCA_035513135.1 Thermohalobaculum sp. | reverse complement strand
GCGGAAATAGGCGAGCGCGTCGCGGATCTCCATGCGCTCGTAGAAGCGCGGGCCGCCGATCACCCGGTAGGGCAGGCCGATGGTGAGGAACCGGTCCTCGAAGGCGCGCATCTGGAACGAGGCGCGCACCAGGATCGCCATGCCGTCGAGGCTCAGGCCTGGGTTGCCGCGCGTGCCGCGGGCCATCGCCTCGATCTCCTCGCCGATCCAGCGCGCCTCCTCCTCGCCGTCCCAGTGGCCGATCAGGCGCACCTTCTCGCCCGCCTCCAAGGGCGTCCACAGGGTCTTGCCGAGCCGGCCCTGGTTGGCCGCGATCACCCCCGAGGCGGCGGCGAGGATGTGCGGGGTGGAGCGGTAGTTCTGCTCGAGGCGCACCACCTGCGCGCCCTCGAAGTCGCGCTCGAAGCGCAGGATGTTGCCGACCTCGGCGCCGCGCCAGCCATAGATCGACTGGTCGTCGTCGCCGACCACGCAGATGTTGCGGTGCTTGGCCGCCAGCAGCCGCAGCCACAGGTACTGGGCGACGTTGGTGTCCTGGTACTCGTCCACCAGCACGTAGCGGAACCGGCTCTGGTAGGTCTCGAGCACGTCCCCATGGGTCTGGAAGATCCGCACCACGTGCAGCAGCAGGTCGCCGAAATCGGCGGCGTTCAGCGTCTTCAGCCGCTGCTGATACTGCGCATAGAGCTCGGCGCCGCGCCCGCCGGCAAATCCGCGCTCGTCCTCCGGCACCCGGTCGGGCGTCTGGGCGCGGTTCTTCCAGCGGTCGAGCATCGCGGCGAACACCCGCGCCGGCCAGCGCTTCTCGTCGATGTTCGCGGCCGAGAGGATCTGCTTGATCAGGCGCAGCTGGTCGTCGGTGTCGAGGATGGTGAAGTTGGGCTTCAGCCCCGCCAGCTCGGCGTGCCGGCGCAGGATCTTCGCCGAGATGGCGTGGAAGGTGCCGAGCCACGGCATGCCCTCGACCGCCTGGCCGATCAGCTCGCCCACCCGCTCGCGCATCTCGCGCGCCGCCTTGTTGGTGAAGGTCACCGCGAGGATCTGCGAGGGCCAGGCGCGGCCCGTGTGGATCAGGTGCGCGAGCCGCGTGGTCAGCACCCGCGTCTTGCCGGTGCCCGCCCCGGCCAGCACCAGAACCGGCCCGTCGAGCGCCTCGACCGCGGCGCGCTGGTCGGGGTTGAGCGCCTCGAGATAGGGGGCGGGCGGCCGGGCGCGCTCGGAGAGCGGCCGGCGAGTCGCTGCCTCGAACGCGGCCTCTTCGGATTCGATCCCGCTCATCGGCGCCACCATAGCCGGTCGGGGCGGCGGGGGAAAGGCCGTGTTCCCGACATGTTCGCAACAGTCCCCGCGGCGTCGTGACATTCTCCCGGCCCCGCCTTGCTCGGCGCGGCGATCGCCCCATAGTTCTGCCCAGCCAGACGCGCCAGCCGCAACCCAGCGAGGTGTTCCCCGATGTTCGGCCTGAGAAAGACCAGCCTGCCCAGCCCGGAGAAGGCGCTGCCCGGGCGGCCCGAGCCGATCCCCACCGCCGAGCACCACGTCGTCACCGGCCGCCCGCTCAAGGGCCCCTACCCCGATGGCACCGAGATGGCGGTGTTCGGCATGGGCTGCTTCTGGGGCGTCGAGCGGCGTTTCTGGAACCTCCCCGGCGTCTGGGTGACGGCGGCCGGCTATGCCGGGGGCACCACGCCGAACCCGACCTACCAGGAGGTCTGCTCGGGGCTGACCGGGCACACCGAGGCGGTGCTGGTGGTGCACGATCCCGCCAAAGTAAGTTACGCCGAGCTGCTCAGGGCGTTCTGGGAAAACCACGACCCGACCCAGGGCATGCGCCAGGGCAACGACATCGGCACCCAGTACCGCTCGGCGATCTACACGTTCGGGCCCGAGCAGGCGCGCCTGGCGCAGGAGAGCCGCGAGCTCTTCCAGCAGCGGCTGAAGGCGGCGCGCTACGGCGAGATCACCACCGAGATCCGCGCCGCGCCCGAGTTCTATTTCGCCGAGGACTACCACCAGCAGTACCTCGCCAAGAACCCCGGCGGCTACAGCGGCGTCGGCGGCGTCGGCGTCGGCTGCCCCACTGGCACGGCGGCCTCGGGCGCCTGAGCGCCCATCCCGTGACGACCTGGACCGCCCTGACCACGCTGCCCGGCCCGGACGCGGCCGAGGCGCTGGCCGCGGCCATGGAGCGGCTCGAGCCGGCGCCGGTGGGCATCGGCGTGATGGAGATCGAGGACGGCTCGGCGTTGCGCGAGGTCGGCGGCTATTTCCTTGCGCCGCCGGACGAGGCGCGGCTGGCGCTGCTCGCGGCGGCCTTCGGCGCCCGGCCTTTCGCGGTCAGCGCGGTGGACGACCGCGACTGGGTGGCGCAGGTGCAGCGCGAGCTCACCCCGGTCGAGGCCGGGCGGTTCGTGCTTTTCGGTGCCCACGACGCGCAGCGCATCGCGCCGAACCGACTCGGCCTGCGCATCGAGGCGGCGATGGCCTTCGGCACCGGCCACCACGGCTCGACGCGGGG
>DATKCQ010000158.1:0-7741 GCA_035513135.1 Thermohalobaculum sp. | reverse complement strand
GGCAGGGCGATGGCGGCGATCTTCCAGCTTCCGGTGTCCTCCGGGGCCTGCCACTCGGACCGGACGCTCCATCCGAGCTGCGGCGAGAACCACTGGGTGCGGGCCGCCTGCCAGCGGTTGCCGCCGGCGCCGGTGACCGTCTCCTCGATGACGAAGGTCTCGACGGGGCCGAAATCGGTGTCGACCGTCTCCGTCCCGGTCACCGTCACGGCGTGGACCCACACGGCGCCGTCGCTCAGGCGCTGGCGCTGGAAGGTCACGGACCTGCCCACCTCGAGGGGCCACAGCGCCCGGTAGCGCTCGAGCTCGATCCGCTCGTCGCGCGGATGGCCGCACCGGTAGCAGAAGGGAACGTGCGTGATCCGCTCGCCATCGCGCAGCATGGTCACGGCGTATGCCTCCGATCCCAGGACGCGGCTGGTCTCGAGCGCGCCGTCCTCGCGGTGGCCGGCGACGATGGTGCCGGGGGCGGGGAGATCGAAGCCCGGTTGCTCCGGCTCGGCGGCGGGCACGGCGTTCCCGGTTGGCGCGGGGGGGGAGGTTGGGGCGGCCTGGCATCCCGCCGCGAGCAGCAGGAGGGCGGTCAGGGCCAGTGAGGCAGGTTTCATCCGGGGCTCCATCGGGACGGGCGATTGAAGGTCGGGCGGGCAGCGCGTGTCAAGGCGCGCGCCGGAAGGGCCGGGCGGTCCGGCGCGCTCACCCCTCGGCCGCCTCGATGCAGGCGAGGAAGGCGGGGCCGAAGCGCTCGGCCTTGAGCGGGCCGACGCCGGGGATGCGCTCGAGGCTGGCGCGGTCGCGCGGGCGGGCCTCGGCGATCTTCGCCAGCGTGGTGCTGGCGCAGACGAGGTAGCGGTCGGTGCCGGTCTCGCCGCGCATCAGGTTGGCCTGCGCGTCCACCAGCGCGTCGAAGAGGGGGCCAGCGGGGTCGCCCGCCAGCTTGCGCCGGGCCGGGTGGGGGAGTTCCACCGGGCCGCCGGCGATCACCTCGAGGAAGTCGCGGCCGAAGCTTTCCAGCTTCTTCGCGCCGACGCCGTGGCACGCGCCGAGCGCGTCGAGCGTCTGCGGCTTGCGCGCGGCGATGTCGATAAGCGTCGCGTCGTGGAAGATCACGTAGGCCGGGACGCCGCGCGACTTCGCCAGCGCGCTGCGCTTCGCTTTAAGCGCGGCGAACAGCTCGTCGTCCTCGGGGCCGAGGCCGGGGGCCGGGCGCGGGGCCTTGCGGTCCCCGGTGCGCGGCTTCAGCGCGTCCTGGCGCAGCATCACCGGCTCGGCGCCCCTGAGCACGCGGCGGCCGGCCTCGCTGACGCGCCAGCCGCCCATCTCGCTGACGCCGGCGTAGCCGAGCGCGTAGAGCTGGCGGAAGATGCCGCGCCAGCCGCTGCGCTCGATCCCGGTGCCGACGCCGAAGGTGGGCAGGCGGTGGTGGCCGAGCTGGCGCACGCGCTCGGCCGTCTCGCCGCGCAGCACGGCGATCAGGTGCTCGACGCCGAAGCGCTCGCCGGTGCGCAGCATGGCCGAGAGCGCCTTCTGCACGGCCTCGGTGCCGTCGAAGAGCCTGGGCGGGCGCTGGCACAGGTCGCAGTTGCCGCAGGGCTCGGCGCGGATCTCGCCGAAATAGGCGAGCAGCGTCTGGCGCCGGCAGCGCGGGGCCTCGGCGAGCGCGAGGAGCGCGTTGAGGCGCTGGTGGTCGGCGCGCTTGCGCTCGGGCGGCGCGTCGCTCTCGTCGATCTGCAGGCGCCGGAGCTTCATGTCGTCGATACCGTAGAGGGTCAGCGTATCGGCGGGCGCGCCGTCGCGGCCCGCACGCCCGACCTCCTGGTAGTAGGCCTCGACCGATTTGGGCAGGTCGGCGTGCACCACGAAGCGCACGTCGGGCTTGTCGACGCCCATGCCGAAGGCGACGGTCGCCACCATCACCAGCCCGTCATCGCGGGTGAAGCGGTCCTGGCGGCGGGCGCGCGTCTCGCCGTCGAGCCCGGCGTGGTAGGCCGCGGCCGGGACGCCCGCGGCGGCGAGCGCGGCCGCCAGCGCCTCGGTCCTCTTGCGCGACGAGCAGTAGACGATGCCGGCCTGCCCGGCACGCCGGCGCACGAAGTCGAGGATGCGGGCGCGCGGCGCGTTCTTCGGCTCGAAGGCGAGGTGCAGGTTCGGCCGGTCGAAGCCGCGGATGAAGATCTCGGGCGCGGGGCCGAACAGGCGCGCGGCGATCTCCGCTTGCGTGGCGGGGTCGGCGGTGGCGGTGAAGGCGGCGGTCTGCACGCCAAGCGCTTCGCGCAGCGCGCCGATGCGCAGGTATTCGGGGCGGAAGTCGTGGCCCCACTGGCTGACGCAGTGCGCCTCGTCGACCGCCAGCAGCGAGACGTTCGCGCGGCGCAGCAGGCGCAGGGTGGCCTCGGATGCCAGCCGCTCGGGCGCCATGTAGAGCAGGCGCAGCGTGCGGGTCTCCAGCGCCTCGAAGACGCGCTCGGTCTCCCACGGGTCGTTGGCCGAGGTGAGCGCGCCCGCCTCGACGCCCGCCTCGCGCAGCGCCGCCACCTGGTCGCGCATCAGCGCGATCAGCGGCGAGACGACGAGGGTGAGGCCCTCGCGCCTGAGCGCGGGGAGCTGGTAGCACAGCGACTTGCCGCCGCCCGTGGGCATGATGGCGAGCACGTCGCGCCCGGCGAGGATGGCGGCGACCACCTCCTCCTGGCCGGGGCGGAAGGCATCGAAGCCGAAGACGGATTTCAGAAGGTCGCGGGTCGCCTGCATCCCACCCTCAAATGGCCCTGGGGATTCGCCCGGGGGCGACACTAGAGGGTGGGAGGCATGGTGTGAACCGGGTTGACGGCGCCCGATGCCGCGCAGCACCGGTCTGGCTCGCCGGGCGTCAGAGGTTGTCGAAGCGCCTGAGCGGGACCTTGCCGGCGGCGCGGCGGCGCTCGGCCATCTCGTCGGGGGCGAGCAGGCCCGAGGTGGTGTCGATGGCGCTGACCACGGCGGCCGCGTTCAGCGCCGCCTCGAGCATGGCATCAGTGGGGTCGCGGCCCTCGGCGAGGGCGGCTGCGGTGGTCGAGGTGAAGGCGTCGCCCGCGCCGGCGGTGCCGGCCACGCTGGCGGGCAGCGAGGGGCGCCAGAACACGCCCTCCGGCGCGGCCAGGTAAGCGCCGTCGGTGCCGTCGGTGAGCAGGATCCAGCGCGGGCCGAGGCTGCGACCGACCTTGAAAAACCGAAGCAGTCCCATGTCGAAGCCGCCGAAGCTGAGGCCGCGCTTGAGCAGCGGCGGGGCGTCCTCGGGCGGCACCGGGTCGGGGCCCTCCTCGGCGCGGGCGGCGAAGGCGGGGACCAGCGCCTCGGCCTCGACGCGGTTGACCGAGACGAGATCGACATCGGCCAGCGCCCTGA
This sequence comes from Thermohalobaculum sp., assembly GCA_035513135.1. Classification (GTDB taxonomy): domain Bacteria; phylum Pseudomonadota; class Alphaproteobacteria; order Rhodobacterales; family Rhodobacteraceae; genus Thermohalobaculum. Next base: position 4,357 of record DATKCQ010000158.1, on the reverse strand, counting down.
GGAACGGCGCGGTGCGCGAGGTGAGCTGGCGGATGCCGGGGTTCACCGCGACCAGCGCCCCGGCGGCGCGGCCCGCCGCGACCAGGTGCGCGAAGCAGTCGGCCGACTGGCTCGAGAGCGGTCCGACATAGACGAGGTCGTGGCCCTCGAATACGCCGCCGGGCAGGTCGGAGGGGGCGAGCGTCTCGTTGGCGCCGCGGTGCACGAAGATCGAGGCGTTGCGGTCGTGGCTCGCGACCATGACGGAGGTGCCGGTGGCCAGCCCGGAAGCGGCGATCAGGCGGCCGGTCTCGATGCCGTGGCGGACGAGGTGGCCGCGCACCTCCTCGGCGTTGCGGTCCTCGCCGGTCCTGGCGAGCACGCTGGCCTGCCAGCCGCGCCGGGCGAGCGAGACCGCGGTGTTGCAGGCGCCGCCGCCCACATGGGAGGTGATCGACTGGGCGGGCACCTTGCGGCCGGCCTCGACCATGAGGAAGGACTTGCCCTCGTTGGTGAAGGTCATGCGCTCGATGTTCTCGGTGGCGATGATGCAGATGATGTCGATGGTCGCCGAGCCGATGTGCAGCGATTTCATGGTACGTCTGCCTTCCCGCCTGTCGGTTGCGGCGCGCGCCTAGCGGGCCAGCTCGCCCGCGAGGGCGCGGTCGATCAGCGCCACGGTCTCCTCGACGCCGTAGACGGCGACGAAGCCGCCGAAGCGCGGGCCCTGGCTGGCGCCGAGCAGCACCTCGTAGAGGGCGCGGAACCAGTCGCGCAGGGGCGCGAAGCCGTGCGCGTTGCCGACCGCGTAGACGATCTCCTGCAGCGCCTCGGCGTCGCGCGGGCCGGCATGCGCCGCCAGCCGGTCGCGCAGGTCGGCGAGCGCCGCGCGCTCGCGCTCGCCGGGGTGGCGGAACACGCGGGTCGGCGCCACGTGGTCGTGGAAGTAGCGCACGGCGTGGCCGGCGGCGGCGTCGAGCATCGGGTGGGTCTCAGGGCTCGCCTCCGGCGCGTAGCGGCAAAGGAAGCCCCACAGCGCCGCCTTGTCCGACGCCGAGGTGACCGCGGCGAGGTTGAGCAGCATCGAGAAGCTGACCACCATGTCGGACTCGGGCGGCGCGCCCCGGTGGATGTGCCACACCGGGTTGGCGAGCCTTTGCTCGCGGTCCTGGCCGGGATAGGCGCGCAGCTGCTGGTGATACTCGTCGACGGCGCGCGGGATCACGTCCCAGTGCAGCCGCTTGGCGGCGCGGGGCTTGAGATACATGAAGTAGCCGAGCGATTCGGGGCTGGCGTAGCTCAGCCACTCCTCGATGGTCAGGCCGTTGCCCTTCGACTTCGAGATCTTCTGCCCCTCGCCGTCGAGGAACAGCTCGTACTGGTAGAGCTCGGGCGGCGGCGCGCCGAGCGCCCGGCAGATCTTCACGCCGAGCTCGGCCGAGGGGATCAGGTCCTTGCCGAACATCTCGTAGTCGACCCCGAGCGCCGCCCAGCGCATCGCCCAGTCGGGCTTCCATTGCAGCTTTACGTGGCCGCCGGTGACAGGCACCTCGACCGTCTCGCCGTCGGGCTCACGGTAGACGATGGTGCCCTTCGCGACGTCGCGCTCCAGCGTCGGGACCTGCAGCACCTTGCCGGTTTTCGGGCTGACCGGCAGGAAGGGCGAGTAGGTCTCGCGCCGCTCCTCGTTCACGCCGCCGAGCGTGGGCAGCATGATCGCCATGATTTCGTCGTAGCGCGCGAGCACGCGCAGGAGCATGTCGTCGAAGCGGCCGGCGCGGTAGTACTCGGTCGAGGAGGCGAACTCGTAGTCGAAGCCGAACCGGTCGAGGAACGCCATCAGCCGCGCGTTGTTGTGGTGGGCGAAGCTCGCATGCGTGCCGAACGGGTCGCGCACGCGGGTCAGCGGCAGGTCGAGGTCCCCGGCCAGCGCCTCGCGGTCGGGCACGTTGGTCGGCACCTTCCTGAGCCCGTCCATGTCGTCGGAGAAGCAGATCAGCCGGGTGGGGATGTCCGAGAGTGCCTCGAAGGCGCGGCGCACCATGGTGGTGCGCGCCACCTCGGCGAAGGTGCCGATGTGCGGCAGGCCGGAGGGGCCGTAGCCGGTCTCGAACAGCACGTGGCCCTTGGCGGGCGGCGCCGACTCGTAGCGCCTCACGAGCTTGCGCGCCTCCTCGAACGGCCAGGCGCGCGAGCGCAGCGCGGCGTCGCGCAGCACGGCCTGGCGCAGCGCGGCGTCGCGCGGGCTGGCGCCGCGCGGGCTTTGGGCGGAAACGGGCTCGGCCATCGGGGCTTTCACGCTCGGTAAAAAGGGCGGCAGCGGGGCGGCGGCGGTGGGCAACACCTATTGCCGCGCGGGGGCCGGGTCAATATTGTCGCGCTGCACAATGCATCGCCCCCCTTGTCCCGGACCCCGGAGCCCCGATGACGATGGATTCCCTCAGCCCCCAGGACGCCCTGGTCGCCGTGATGACCGCGGTCTCGGCGGCCGACCAGAACATGACCGACCGCGAGGTCGCCTCGATCACCTCGATCATCGAGGGGCTGCCGGTGTTCCACGGCTACGGCCGCGAGCGCATCTCGACGGTCGCGGGCATGGTCGCGGACCTGTTCGAGGAGGAGGACGGGCTCGACGCCCTGCTCGGCCTGGTCGAGGAGGCGCTGCCCGAGCACCTGCGCGAGACGGCCTACGCGCTGGCCTGCGACGTGGCCGCCGCCGACGGGCGGGTGGCGATGGCCGAGCTGCGCTTCCTCGAGCTGCTGCGCTACAGCCTGTCGATCGGCCGGCTGGCGGCGGCGGCCATCGAGCGCGGCGCCCGGGCGCGGCACCAGCGGCTCGAGCCGCGTTGACCGGCCCGGCGGCGCATGGCGTGGCCCTGCGGCTGCACTGGTCGCCGGACAGCGCCAACCTGGTGGTGCGCATCGCGCTCGAGGAACTGGGGCTGCCGTTCGAGGCGGTGCGGGTGGACCGGGCGCGCGGCGCGCACAAGGCGCCGGCCTACCTGGCGCTGAACCCGCAGGGGCTGATCCCCGTGCTGGAGGACGGCGAGCTGGTGCTGTTCGAGACCGGCGCCATCCTGATGCACCTCGCCGACCGGACCGGGCGGCTGGGGCCGGGGGGGCCGGCGGCGGGCGCGCCGGTGGCCCGCGCGGCCTTCCTCAAATGGCTGTTCTACCTGTCGAACACGCTGCACGCCGACCTGCGCGCCGCCTTCTACAGCCCGCGCTACGTGGCGGGCGAGGCGGCGGTGCCGGCGCTCAGGGCCGGGCTGGCGCGGCGCATCGCCGGGCATTGCGGGCTGCTCGAGGGGCAGCTTTCGGCGGCTGGCTGGCTGGCGGGGGAGGGGCCGACGCTCGTCGATATCTACCTCGCGGTCTGCCTGCGCTGGGCGCGGCTGTATCCGACCGGCGCGCCGGTGCTGGGGACGTTCGGGTTTGCGCGCCTGAGCGCGCTGCTCGCGGCGCTGGAGGCGCGCCCGGCGCTGGCGCGCGCCTGCGCCGCCGAGCACATCCCCGGCCGCCCCCTGACGGCGCCCGAGCCGCCCGCCCTGCCGGCGGCGGCGGTCACCGGCTGATCGCGTGTGGCCGTGTGGCCGGAGGGGCCGCCACGGGAATTCGTCGTTGCCCGGCCCGACCGGGCACTCCGGCGGCTTCTCGGCTTTGGGGGTCTGGATGCACCGGTCGAGCCGGGGCATGACGGGAGAGGGATGGCGGGCTGAAGCCCGCCTGAAGTCCCCGATTTGGATTGTAGGTCACGCTTTCCATCAATACGCGATGGTGCTACCGTCTTCGGTGCTTGGGAGGAACCATCTGGGAAATCCCGGTTCAATAGGAGCTCGAGATGGCAGCCTATTTCATTTTCCGGCACTTGGTGAGCGACGCCGACAAACTCAACAACGACTATCTGCCCAAGGCGGTCGAGACCCTTGGGCCGTATGCTCCCGAGATCCTCGTCGTGGACGAGAACATCGAGGTGATCGAGGGCAAAACCAACGACACGCGCTGTGTCGTGCTCAAGTTCAAGGACAAGGACGAGGCGCAGCGCTGGTACAATTCGCCGGAGTATCAGGCGGTCGTAGGCATGCGGCTCGACGTGACCGACGGCGCGGCCGTGTTGTGCGAGGGCTTTGTCCCGCCGAGCGGGTAAGCCGCACCCACCAAGGAGTGATGCTCCCCAGTCTTTGAGATTGGTTCGGCGGCCTATTCGACGGCTGCCCCCGGCGGATCGACGTTGATAGCGAGGTCGTTGAGCACGATCGTGGGTTTGGTGCAGGGACTTTCGCGAGATTAGCAATTGTGATGTGTCTGCGGTGCGCCCTCCACGAGAAATCGTCATTGCCCGGCGCGACCGGGCAATCCAGCGGCTTCTCGGCTCCGG
>DATKCQ010000157.1:0-20981 GCA_035513135.1 Thermohalobaculum sp. | reverse complement strand
ATCGACGCGGTCGGGCGCCACCGCGGGGTGGGCTATGGCGGCGGCAACGACGAGCGCGAGCAGACGCTCAACCAGCTGCTCGTCGAGATGGACGGCTTCGAGGCCAACGAGGGCGTGATCCTGATCGCCGCCACCAACCGGCCCGACGTGCTCGACCCGGCGCTCCTGCGCCCCGGCCGCTTCGACCGGCAGGTGACGGTGCCGAACCCCGATCTCAGGGGCCGCGAGAAGATCCTCGCGGTGCACGCGCGCAAGGTGCCGCTGGCGCCGAACGTCGACCTCAAGGTGATCGCCCGCGGCTGCCCCGGCTTCTCGGGCGCCGACCTCGCCAACCTGGTGAACGAGGCGGCCCTGAAGGCGGCGCGCTCGGACAAGCGCCTGGTCACCATGGACGACTTCGAGTTCGCCAAGGACAAGGTGATGATGGGCGCCGAGCGCCGCTCGATGATCATGACCGAGGAGGAGAAGACGCTGACCGCCTACCACGAGGCGGGCCACGCCGTGGTCGGCCTCAACGTCCCCGACCACGACCCCATCCACAAGGCCACCATCATCCCGCGCGGCCGGGCGCTGGGCCTGGTGCTCAGCCTGCCCGAGCGCGACCAGCTGAGCATGACGCGCCGCCAGCTCACCTCGAAGATCGCCATGGCGATGGGCGGGCGCGTCGCCGAGGAGCTGGTCTTCGGCCCGGAGAAGGTGACCAACGGCGCCGCCTCCGACATCCAGCAGGTCACGCGCATCGCCCGCGCCATGGTCACCCAGTTCGGCATGTCCGACAAGCTCGGCCACATCGACTACGCCAACGAGCGCGACGCTTTCATCGGCGTCTACACCGGCCCCAAGGAGATCTCGCCCGACACCCAGAAGCTGATCGACGAGGAGGTGCGCCGCATCGTCGACGACGGCTACGAGGCCGCCAAGCGCGTCCTCACCGAGAAGCGCGACGACCTCGAGCGGCTCGCCAGGGGGCTCCTGGAGTACGAGACGCTGACCGGCGCCGAGCTGGCCCAGGTGCTCGCCGGCGAGAAGCTCGACCGCTCCGACGACCGCGGCCAGCCGGAGCCGGCCGGCGAGGGCAGCCACGCCGCCGTGCCGAAGGCCGGCAAGAAGCCCAAGCGCGCCGACGACCTCGGCGACGAGGGCGACATGGCCCCGCAGCCGCAATAGAGCGATTTCGAGCAAAGCGGAGTCACTTTGCGACCCGGAAATCGCGGCAACTCGATATGCCAGGGCTGTTTCGGTGATTCAGGGATCACCGGAACGGCCCCAGGCGATTTCGCGGCCCGACACGCGAGGCCCGCCGGGCAGCCACCCGGCGGGCCTTTTTGAATAGGCGGTCACGGGACGTTCACAGGACGTCCACGGGGCGGCGCCGGCCGACGCCACCGCGCTCAGCCGTCCCGGCGCTTGTGCGGGTCCTCGCGCCCGACGCCCCGGAACACCCGGCGGAAGGGCAGCGCCCAGAGAAAGCCGAGGCCGAGATAGATCGCCACCTCGAGCAGCACGTGCGGCCGCCCGATCCAGCCGGCCACGGTGACGGCCGCCACCACGTAGAGCGGCAGCCACACCAGCAGCAGCACCAGCGAAAGCACGCGCCGGGTGCGGTAGGTCATCGCCCCACCTCCCGGCTCAGTCGCGGAACGGGTCGGTGACGAGGATCGTGTCGTCGCGCTCGGGGCTGGTCGAGAGCAGCGCCACCGGCGTGCCGATCAGCTCCTCGACGCGCTTGACGTACTTGATCGCCTCGGCCGGCAGGTCGAGCCAGCGCCGCGCCCCGTGCGTCGAGTCCGACCACCCCGGCATGCTTTCGTAGAGCGGCTCCACCCGCGCCTGCAGCTCCGAGGCGGTCGGCAGGTAGTCGATCACCTCGCCGTCGAGCCGGTAGCCGGTGCACAGCTTCAGCTCGTCCATGCCGTCGAGCACGTCGAGCTTGGTCAGGGCGATGCCGTCGATGCCGCTCACCCGGCAGGACTGGCGCACCAGCGCCGCGTCGAACCAGCCGCAGCGGCGCTTCCTCCCCGTCACCGTGCCGAATTCGCGCCCGCGCTCGCCGAGCCGCTGGCCGGTCGCGTCCTCGAGCTCGGTCGGGAACGGCCCCGCCCCGACCCGCGTGGTGTAGGCCTTGACGATGCCGAGCACGTAGCCGACTGCGCCCGGCCCCATCCCGGTCCCGGTCGCGGCCTGGCCGGCCATGGTGTTCGACGAGGTGACGAACGGGTAGGTGCCGAAGTCGATGTCGAGCAGCGCCCCCTGCGCCCCCTCGAACAGGATGCGCCGGCCGAGGTCGCGGCACTCGGCCAGCGTGCGCCAGACCGGCCTGGCGAAGGGCAGCACCTTCGGCGCCACGTCCGCCAGCTGCGCCCTGAGCTTCGCCCGGTCCACCGGCTCGGCCCCCAGCCCCCGGCGCAGCGGGTCGTGATGCGCCAAGAGCCGGTCGAGCCGCGAGTCGAGCGTCGCCGCGTCGGCGAGGTCGGCCACCCGCACGGCGCGCCTTCCCACCTTGTCCTCGTAGGCCGGGCCGATGCCGCGCCCGGTGGTGCCGATGCGCGCCGCCCCCGCGGCGTCCTCGCGCATCCGGTCGAGGTCGGTGTGGACCGAGAGGATCAGCGGCGCGTTCTCGGCGATCTGCAGGTTCTCGGGGCCAACCTCGACGCCCTGCCCGGCGAGCTTGTCGATCTCGGCGAGCAGCGCCCACGGGTCGAGCACCACCCCGTTGCCGATCACCGAGAGCTTGCCCGGCCGCACGATGCCCGAGGGCAGCAGCGACAGCTTGAACACCTTGCCGTCGATGACCAGCGTGTGCCCGGCATTGTGTCCGCCCTGGAAGCGGGCGATCACGTCGGCCCGCTCGCTCAGCCAGTCGACGATCTTGCCCTTGCCCTCGTCGCCCCACTGGGCGCCGACCACCACGACGTTGGCCATGCGGATGCCTCCCCTTCAGCGGAGGCCCTTATAGGGGCAAGGCGGGCGGCGCGAAAGGCGGCTCAGAGGTCCGAGTGCGTGCCGTCGCACAAGGGCTTCGTCCCCGAATGCTTGCAGCCGCAGAAGAACACCGTGCCGTCCTTCTCGGCCTTGTATCTCACCGGCCTCAGCTCGGTCACCTTGTGGCTGCCGTCGCAGAAGGGCTGGTTGGCCGAGCGCCCGCAGGCGCACCAGAAATAGGCCTTCCCGGCCTCGACCTTGACCATGTAGGGACCTTTCTGCGCGATCTGCGGCGTCTCGGTCATGGCGCGTGCTCCGATGCGGGGGCCCGCTACCAGCGTCATATGGGGAATGCGGGTTTAACATGACAGTGCCCCTCGACCGATTGAATGGATTGCGCTTCAGGAGACTGTCCATGATGCTCTCTCCCGAGAGCGTCGAACCCGAGCATTGAGGGAGCCGCCGGCCCATGACGAGATCAAAGCGAACGATATTTTTCGTGCGGCCCTTGGAAATGACTGACATTCCGGCCGTCACACAGTGGTTTCTCGACCTCGACGACCTGGCGCTGTTCGATCGGTCCATGCGCGTTCCGCTCAGTCGCCAGGCCGCCGAAAAAAGCTGGGCCGAATCGCTCGGGAATGACGACAGGAGCGGCAAGTCCTGGTTCGCGATCACCTGCGAGCAGGACATTCCGATCGGGATCATCGGCCTCGAGAGCGTCAGCGTGGTGAACGGCGACGCCGTGGTGCCGATGTGCATCGAGCGGGCGGTGCGCAACAAGGGCGTCGGGATCCGGGCGCTCGCCCTGGTGCTGGACATCGCTTTCCGCCAGCTCGGCCTGTCCAGGGTCACCTCGTACTATCGAGCCGACAACGAGGCGTCCCGCGCTCTGACCGGGCGCGCCGGTTTCTCCGAGGAAGGCTGCGTGAGGCAGGCCTGGTTTTCCGGCGGCGAGCGCCACGACATGATCGTGATCGGCCTCCTGCGACAGGAGTGGCTGGAGCGGCGCAAGACACTAGCTCAAGAACTGGAGCACGACACGGTCGTGACCTTCGGCCGCGACACGTCGGGCCGGTGGTCGTGGCCTCCGGCGGCCTCTGGAAGGGAGGGGGGAAAGCGTGCAACACTCACGACCTAGAGTCGGATGAGCCTGCGTGAGGCAGCGGTCGGACAGAGAAATGCTTCCGAACGGCCAAGCAACTGCGATGTCTGAGGACCACACCAGCTCATCGCAGCGGCGGCTGGGCGTCGTGCTCTTCGCCGACGTGGTCGGCTATGGCCGGCTGATGGGCGAGGACGAGGTCGTCACTCAGGAGGCGGTCAACCGCTACCTGGAGAGGTTCGAGACGGAGTGTGGCAAGCTTGGCGGCGACGTCGTCGAGGAGCGTGGCGACGGCGTCTTCGCGCTGTTCGAGAGCGCCGGCAGCGCGGTGCAGTTCGCGGTCGAGATGCAGCGCGCCGTCGAGGAGGACAACGACGCGCGCAGCGAGGACCGCAGGATCCGGTTCCGCATCGGCATCCACCTTGGCGAGGTCATGCGGGACGCCCGCGGCGTCCACGGCGAGAGCGTCGTGATCGCGGCCAGGCTACAGGCCCTCGCCAACCCCGGCCAAGTCTACATCAGCGCCGTCGTCTACGAGCAGGTCCGCAACAAGCTGCGCTACGGCTACGAGTACCTCGGCCCGCAGCTCCTCAAAAACTTGCGCGACCCGGTCCCGGTCTACTGCGTACGCACCGCAGTCGAGGGCGTCGTGATGGCGCCCAGCCTCCGCGGGCGGGAGCACGGCTCCGACCGCGAGCGGCCCGAGGGGCCGTCGGTGGCGGTCCTGCCCTTCGAGAACCGCGGCGCGGATGCGAGCGAGGACTGGTTCGCCGAGGGCATCACCGAGGACATCACGCTCAACCTGTCCAGGTTCAAGAACCTCTTCGTCATCGCCCGCAACTCGGCCTTCGTCCTGAAGGCGAAGGCCGTGCGCCCGCAGGAGGCGGCGCGCGAGCTGGGCGTGCGCTACATCACGCGCGGCAGCGTGCGCCGGGCGGGGACCCGGGTGCGCATCGCCGTCGAGCTCATCGACACCGACACCGAGCGCACCATCTGGGGCGAACGCTACGACCGGGACCTCGGCGACATCTTCGCGCTCCAGGACGAGGTCAGCGAGACGATCGTCGCCGCGACCGCCGTGCAGATCGAGGCGAACGAGCGGCAGCGCCTGCGCCAGGGCATGCCCTCGAACCTGGCCGCCTACAGCTACGTGCTGCAGGGCCAGCAGCACCTTTTCCGCTACACGCGCCGCGACAACGCCGAGGCGCACGGTCTCTACGAGAAGGCATTGGACGCCGACCCGGACTACGCGCGCGCCTGGGCGGCGCTCTCGCGGACGGTGAACCTGGGCTGGCGATACTCGTGGTCGGGGGAGAGCGACGACGCCCTCGACACCGCCCTGGCCCATGCGAAAAGCGCCGTCCAGCTTGACCCGACGGATGCGCGGGGCTTCGGCGAGCTCGGCTTCGTCCACCTCTGGCGCAAGGAGCACGAGACCGCGATCAGCAACTACGAGCGGGCGCTCGCGCTCAACCCGAACGACGCGGACGTGATGTCCGAGATGGCGGACGCGTTCGTCTTCTCCGGGCGGCCCGTGGAGGCGGTGGCGCTGCTGGAGCGGGCCATGCGGCTCAACCCCTTCTACCCGGACGAGTATCTCTGGAACCTGGCCGGCGCCTATTACGATCTGAAGGAGTACGAGAAGGCCATCGAGTCCGTGCTCAAGATGAACAACCCGACCGAGGGGCAGCGGGTTCTCGCCGCCAGCTACGCCATGCTCGGGCGGATGGAGGAGGCGCGACGCGAAGCCGCCCGGCACAAGGCGGCGCACCCGGAGTTCTCGCTCGACCGCTGGTCGCAGGTCGTGCCCGACAAGCTCGAGAGCCATGCCGAGCATTTCTACGAAGGGCTGAAGAAGGCCGGGTTCTGAGGGCAGGCCGGGCGCGGCTGGACCCACGCCACACGCGCGGTCTTGCGCGAATGGCCCGGGCGCCTCTCCTCAAAACGTCGTCGACAGCCGCCCGCGCGAGAGGGAACAGCGTGACATGCGCCAGCTCCCGGGGCGGTCGCGCCTAGTCGTCCGAACCCGAGACTCTGCCGCCGCTCACCCGGCCGCCGGCGACGCGGCCACCCGCGACGCGGCCGCCGGCGACGCGGCCACCGGCCACCCGGCCGCCCGCGACGCGGCCACCGGCCACCCGGCCACCCGCGACCCGGCCGCCGGCAAGCATTGGCGCCTCGAGCTCGAAAAAGACGTCGAGGAGAATTTCCTCGAGTTGGCCGGTCATCACGTCCATGCGGATCGAGTAGTCCGCTTTGTCGTAACTCCAGTACATGATGTCGTCGGAAAACTGGAAATCGGCGGCGGCCACGCCCGTTTTCGAGGGATTAAGCGGTGCGCGTGCAAAGTGGCCCTGCGGCTCGTTGCTGTCCGTCACGCTCGTCCCGTCGCCGTGCACGACGAAAATCGTGGGCGCCGGAAGCTGGTAGAACATGCCCTCGTAGGAGAAGCCGTAGATCCGCGCCAGACAGGCGCCTTCGCCCAACTGGTCGTCGAGCTCGCTGTTCCAACCCTGCCCTCGACCGGAGCCACGGACATGCGCAAATTGCTGCCGGCCGGCTTGCGACAAGATCTGTTTCCAGACCGATCCGTTAAACCTATCTCCCTCTTCGACCAAAACAGTTGTGTCCTTGGCTGCGGTGCTCTTAACCCAAGCCACGCCGGCTGCTCCGACGGTGTAAATGCCGTTGTTCGTTACCCCATGATGACGCACTAACACTTTCGATCCAGTGGTAACAAGCACACCATCGACGACTTGGTGCCCTGCCAAACCGTCTACGAGGTTTCGTGTCGTCGTAACGGACACCTTTTGATCCGCAGCCGCCTGAACCGAATCTGCCTCTGCGATCACGATCTGCAGGTCTTCGACCTTGCGCCCGAAGAGCAAAACCTCGGAGAAACTCAGCAAAGATTCTGACATTGCACACCCCCCTTATGGAAAGCGCTTCAAATAGGACGCTGCGTCTAAGCGACCCGTTCCCGGGGTCGACATCGAAGCCGCCCGGCATCATGCCACGTCATGGTTAACATGGAAAGCGCTCATCCGCGCCCGCGCACTCAGCCCGGCGCCTGCGTCCGCGCCGAGGCGCTGTGGCTGTCCTCGCCCGGCTCGGCGAGGCGCGGGCCCGGCATGATCAGGCCGATCTCGCGCATCAGGAAGTTGCCGCGGATGATGCGCAGGAACTCGCCGCCGGTGATCACCCGGTCGACCTCCTCGAGCGCCTGGCCGACGCCGAGATAGCTCAGCATGTCCGGGTCGAGCAGCCGCCAGGCGTCGGCGAGATAGGTGCCGAGATAGTCGCGCGCCTCGAGTAGCGCGTCGCGGAACGCCTCCGGGTTCATGGCGTAGTACCTGTCGAACAGCGCCTGCATCACCGGCGCGTATTGCGGCGTGCCCTCGAGCCGGTCGGAGAGGTCCTCCATCTCCGGCGGGATCACGCCGTGCACCAGCAGGCGCTCGTGGTAGACGTCGACCAGGATGTCGAACATGGCGCCGGTGAGCGGCTCGGAGAGCGCGTGCTCGCTGGTCCAGCCCCGGGCGAACTCGGAAAGCACCCGGTCGTTCGCGGCCATGCGGATCTGCTTGTAGGAGGAGAGCTCGGCGAACCGGTTCAGCTTGTTGTTGGCGTAGAGGTTGCCGCGCGTGCTCTCGAGCACGTCGTCGATGACCGAGCCGAAATGCATCGCCGCGAGGAGCGTCACCAGGTCGGCGGCGGATTCGTGGAAGCCGTAATACTCGCCGTTGTCGGCGTGCTCGGGCGAGGGCAGGCCGATCTCGCTGTAGATGATCGCGTGTCCGACCTCGTGGGCGATCACGTCGAAGTTCAGGCTGTAGGGATGGAACTCCCCGGCCTCGTCGGTGGCGCCGGTCTCGATGAATCCCCAGCCGACATAGGCGTTGTTGAAGGTCGGCAGGATCGAGAGCTCGAGCCGGTCGTAGTCGCGCCGGAAGTGCCAGGGGATCTCGCGGCCGAAATAACCCTCCCAGACGTCCAGCGTGAAATGCGCCGAGCCGAACAGGTGCGCCGCCTCGAAGCCGGGATCGCCGGGCTGGATGTGGTCGAAATGGCCCTGCGCGTCGGGCATCGCGGGCGGCCGGATCGGGCCGTCCCAGGGCGGCAGGTACATGCCGGTCTCGGGCGACCCGCCGATGCCGTAGGGCTCGCGCTTGCCGACGGGATGGACCGTGTACATGCGCTCGTCCGAGGGCCCGGGGCCGACGTTGCCCGGCGGCGAGGAGACCTCGATCACCTCGGGCGCCTGGAACTCATCGAGAAAGGGCGCCTGGGGATAGAGCAGGAAGCGCGTGCCTTGTCCGCCACCTCCGCCGGACGGGTCTGAGTAAGCCATGCCTAGCCCCCTCGGGCACTGGACCGGTGCGCCGGTGCGGCCTTACTCGGCCGCCTCGCCGTCCGCATCGTCCTGCCGCATCCGCGAGTATAGATATTCCCGCTCGAGAACTCGATAGAGTTCTTGCCGGGTCGAGAGGCCGAGCGACCGCGCGTAGGCGTCGAGGTCGTGCGGCACCGGCTCGTCGCGGCGCCGCTCGAAATACCAGACCATAAGGTTGAGGTGCCGGGCCTCGGCCCGGCCCGCCCCCGCCTCGCCGTATCCGGCGGCGGCGAGCGCGCCCGCCTTCTCCAGGGCCCTGCGTCTGAGCGCGGCGAACTCGCCCGACCACTTGAGCCCGGCGACCACATGGCGGGCGAGCGCCTCGGGCGCGAGCGCCGCGCCGGCCTCGGCCAGCCGACTCTCGCGCACGAGCACCTCGTACTCGCGCTCGCCGAGCCCGTTCGCCTCGAGCCAGGCGGCGAGGTCGTGGCGGCGCAGGAGCCCGTGTCGCTCGCGATGGCGCGAGCTCTCGTCCCGCAGCGCGCGCCGGTCGATCTCGACGTTGCCGCGCCGGGCCTCCTCAAGCGCCAGCCGGCGGAGAGCGGCGTGACGGCGCAGGTCCTCGAAGCGCTCCCTGTCGAGCCGCAGTTCGTCCAGGACCAGCGCCGCCGTCTCATCGGCCGCGACCGTCTCCGCCTCGACCCGCTCGACCAGGCCATCCCAGACATGGGTCCACTCGAGGCTGAAATCTCCGGGCGGGCCGGGCGGATCGACGGCCGCCTCCGCGGCCATGGCCTCGAGCATTGCCAGCGCGTCCTCGCGCTTCAGGTCCACCCGGCCGCCGGGAAGCCAGCCGCGCAGCGCCGCCAGCTCGTCCGCGCCCGTGCCGGCGGCCGCAGCGTCTAAGACCCGGTCCCAGCTGCGGTCGCGATAGTTCATGGCTTTCGCGGCCTCGACCACCGTCGCCTGCCCCGCGGCGCCGAGAATGCCCGCCTCGACCGCCTTCGCCAGCGTGGCGCGGATCGAGACCATGGGCTCGCTCAGTGGCCGGAACCCCAGTTCGGCCGGCGCGTGTAGGACCGCCACCTCGTCGTCGTCCTCGAGCCGGCGGTCCCGGTAGTCCTCGAAGATCCGCCCGACGCCCCGCATGCCGAAGGCGCTCAGCTCGGCGGCCCTCAGCGCGCCCATGCTGGCGCTGCCGTAGACCGGGATGCCCTCGGCCATGGCCCAGAGGATCTCCTTGTGCCAGACCGACGGCACGCCGTCGAAGTAGCCGTCGATGATGCCGATGGCGCTGGGGCGCCCAACCGCAGCACGATAGACATCCCCCTGGGCCGCGGGGGGGCGGCAGTCAGCGTCGAGGCACGCTCTCACCTCGTCGACACTGAGCGTCGGCCCGACGAAGATGATCGCGCTCACGGCAAGGCTTCCGCTGCGGCAAGCGCGCGCGGGCCCGGAACGTAGTTGTCGTCGTCGTGCGGTGCCTCAAGCCCTGGAACCACGACGCGCACGACCGGCAGCCCAACCTCGGGCCGGGTGAGATCGACGCTGACCACCTGTTCTATACCGCACCCTTCGAGGCGCGAGAGCAGCCAGGCGAGGTCTTCCGCAAAGTTGTCCGCGTCGTGATGCGGGCACGCCGCGAAGTCACGAGCCGGCGCGCCGCAATCGATCAGATCCCGGGCGAACCGGCATTTCCGGTCAATCGCATCCGGCGCAAACTCGTCGGGCGTCATGTCGTCGCGGGCGCCGGAGATGTAGGTCATGCGAGTCTGCACCGCCTCCGTCAGCGCGCGCAGGAGCGCGATGCCGCGATGCGGATGGGCGCCATCGCCGATGCCGATATGGCCGCTGCGGCCCTCGGTCTCGACGATGACGCAGCGAAACGCCGCAACGCCCGAATCGGTGCACGTGTCCCAGACGGCGAGGTCCAGCCCCGCCGCCTCGATGCGGCGCATGGCGTCGAGGCAGACCGGCACGTCGATCGTCCCTGGCCGAATGCGCGTGCGACGCTTCGCCTCGGAGGGCAGGTGATGCCAGACGCTGGTGGCGTCGCGCTCGATCACCTCGCAAAGGGCATGACAAGTCGCCTCGAGGAGATGATTGCCCGAGGCGAGTCCGTTGCTGCTGCTGGGAAAGAAGCCGTGCCCCGGGGGCGTGCGTCGGGTAAAGTCGGTGTGCACCATCTCGAAGGGCAGCCAGACCTCCTCGCGCGTATTGAGCTCGCGCCCCGGGATCCACAGGATCCTGGCGGTCTCGCTGAAGCGCGAGGCGCGGACGCGCGGCAGCCGGCGCACGTCTGCGATCGGGGCCTCCCGCACCAGGTCGGCTTGGCAGGCGTACCTGATGGGCAGCGAGATCCGCTCGGCGTGCCAGGTCTCGACCGATTCCATCACCCCCGAAGCCTTCGCCGCCTCGAGCGACAGGCCCTTGCCCTGCGCCACCGCCACCGAGCGGGAGTTGGGCCGGCAGACCATAACCACCGGAATCCCGATCCGATCGAGCCCGGTCACGTTCGCAACCCGCGTAATGCCCATGCGCAACAGATGTGGGCCAACCCGGTCGAGCGTTTCTTGG
The DNA here is from genome assembly GCA_035513135.1 of Thermohalobaculum sp. Lineage (GTDB taxonomy): Bacteria > Pseudomonadota > Alphaproteobacteria > Rhodobacterales > Rhodobacteraceae > Thermohalobaculum. The sequence goes on along the minus strand of DATKCQ010000157.1, from coordinate 10,044 downwards.
GGATCGGCGGCCCTATGCGTGTCGAAAGTGTATTTCTTTGCTAAGCTCGCCATACACGCCCTACCCGCGATCGTATTCTATATTGCGGCGCCAAATTTTGACATGTCAATCCCGGAGCAAAAAGCGTGTGACCTGACCCCTTGTTTCTCCTCCACGGGATGCAGGATTTCGGACCTGGCAGAGGGAACCGGATATGCAGGCCGAACAGCCGGGTCGCTCGACTTCGTCCACGACCAGCTCGCCACCGGCAGGAGACGGCACGGAGTTCACCTCCTCAGCCGTGCTGGCCTTCACCCAGGCGACGAAGCTCGACTGGCGCTACATCGCGCCCGGCATACCGACTCGAGACACGCCTTCTCCGAGAGCTTCCAGGGCCGGATGCGCGACGAATGCCTCAACGAGCACCTGTTCTTCTCGATGGGGCACGCCCGCGCCGTGATCGCCGGCTGGGTCACGGACTACAACACCGCGCGGCCGCACTCGGCGATCGGCTACCAGACGCCCGCGGCCTACGCCGCCGCCCGGAACACGCAACGGCCACCGGCGCTCCGCTCCACGGGGGGCTCCGCGCCGAAGGATGAGCTGGTGGGGTTCAGGTTGATGCGGAGCCATGGTTCGATGGCTTTGAGGGGATACCGATTGTTCTTGTCCTGTTCCGGCGGGTTATGCGACAGTCCCGCGCCAGGTTTGCAGGCTCGGTTTCAGGCTCGGTTTCAGGCTCGGTTTCAGGCTCGGGGGATCGGCGATGATGGCGTTCGGGACGATTCACCTTCTGGCGATTCTCGTCGCTGCGGCGGTCGGCGCCGGCATCGCGGCGGCGCTGCTGCTGCCACCGCTGCGCCGGGCGGGCTCGGAGGCGGCGGCGCTCGGCACCCGCGCCGTGCAGGCCGAGGCCGAGGCCGCCCGCCTGCCGGGCCTCGAGGCGCAGGCGAAGGAGCTGAGCACGCGCCTCGCCGAGGAGGTCCGCCGGGCCGCCGGGCTGGCGGCGACGCTCGAGGCCGAGCGCAAGGGCCAGCGCGAGAAGCTCGAGGAGCTCGGCAAGATGAAGGCGGAGATCGAGGAGAAGTTCGGCGCCCTCGCCCACAAGGCGCTCAAGGGCAACGCCGAGAATTTCCTCAACCTGGTCTCCGAGCGTTTCGAGAAGCACAAGGAGGCCGCCACCGAGGACCTCGCCAGGCGCCAGCAGGCGATCGAGACGATGATCAGGCCGGTGGCCCAGTCGCTCGAGAAATTCGAGACCCGCATCGGCGAGATCGAGAAGGCGCGCGAGGGCGCCTACTCGGCCGTGCTCACCCAGGTCCGCGCGCTGGCCGACGGCCAGGTGCGCCTCAACTCCGAGACCAGCAAGCTGGTCACCGCCCTGCGCTCGCCCAAGACGCGCGGCCGCTGGGGCGAGTTCCAGCTGCGCCAGGTGTTCGAGATGGCCGGCATGGTCGAGCATGTCGACTTCACCTCCGAGCACCACGTCCCCGGCCCCGGTGGCCCCGGCGGCGCGCGGCGCCCCGACGCCATCGTGCGCCTGCCCGGCGGCAAGGCCATCGTGGTCGACGCCAAGACCCCGCTCGACGCCTACCTCAACGCCATCGAGGCGGTGGACGAGGCCGCCCGCGAGGCGGCGCTGAAAAGCCACGTGCGCCAGGTCCGCGCCCATATCGACGGGCTCGCCGCCAAGGAGTACTGGAACGCCCTGCCGGTGACCCCCGACTTCGTGGTGATGTTCGTGCCCGGCGAGGCGTTCTACTCGGCCGCCATCGAGATGGACCCCGAGCTGTTCGAGGCGGCCATCTCCAAGCGCGTGCTGATCGCCACGCCCACCACGCTGATCGCGCTGGTCAAGGCCATCGCCTATGGCTGGCAGCAGGAGAAGCTGGCGCAGAACGCCCAGGAGGTGGCGAGCCTCGCCCGCCAGCTCTACGACCGCATCCGCGTGTTCGGCGAGCACATGGACCGCCTCGGCGCGGCGCTGCGCTCCTCGGTCGAGCGCTACAACCGCGCGGTCGGCTCGCTCGAGGGCCGCGTGCTGCCCACCGCGCGCCGCTTCGAGGGCCTTGGGGTGGTCCCCGCCGGAACGGTGATCGACGGCCTCTCCGGCCTCGAGGCAGAGCCGCGCCCGCTCACCGCGAGCGAGCTCCTCGAGGCCGAGGAGGAGACGCCCCTGCCTTCGCGCTGAGACCGCCCCGGCCCGGCCGCCCGCTCCAGAGCCTCCCCCCCGCCCCCCCTCCCAGCGGGAGGGGGGAGGAGCCAGGCCATGCAGCGATGCGCCCCCCTCTCCCCCTGGGAGAGGGGCCGGGGGAGAGGCTGGTGCCGGGCCCTCAGAACACCAGCGCCTTGGCCTCGCGCACCTGCGGCAGGGCGCGGATCTCGGCCAGCACCTCCGCCGTCAGCGGCTCGTCCACGCCGATCAGCGCGATGGCGTCGCCGCCCTTCTCGGCACGGCCCAGCGCGAAGGTGGCGATGTTGATGCCGAGGCCCCCCATCTTGGTGCCCAGCGCGCCGATATAGCCCGGCAGGTCGCGGTTGCGCGTATAAAGCATGCAGGGCTGCGGCTCGGCCTCGAGGTCGATGCCGCGGATCTGGATGAAGCGCGGCTTGCCGTCCGAGAACACGGTGGCCGCCACCGAGCGGGTCTTGCCGCCATTGGTGCGCACGATCAGCCGCACATACGAGCCATAGGCGCCCTGCGCGTCCTTCCTGGTCTCGGCGATGTGGATGCCGCGCTCGCGCGCCATGATCGGCGCGCTGACCATGTTCACCGCGCCCTCGCCCATCTGCGGCTTCAGCAGCGCCGCGGTCAGCGTCGCGGTGAGCGGCTTGACGTTGAGCTCGCCGACGCGGCCCACATACTCGATGCCGATCTCCCCGATCGGCTCCTCGGTGAGCTGGCCGGCAAAGCCGCCGATCACCTCGGCGACCCGCACCCAGGGCTTGAGCACCGGCGCCTCCTCGGCGGTGATCGAGGGGGCGTTGATGGCGTTCTGGATGGCGCCGTGCAGCAGGTAGTCCGACATCTGCTCGGCCACCTGCAGCGCCACGTTCTCCTGCGCCTCGCCGGTCGAGGCGCCCAGATGCGGCGTGACGATCACGTTCGAAAGCCCAAACAGCGGGTGCGCCCCCGGCGGCTCGTTCTCGAACACGTCGAAGGCCGCCCCGGCCAGGTGGCCCGAGCGCACGGCTTGCGCCACCGCCGCCTCGTCCACCAGCCCGCCGCGCGCGCAGTTGACCAGCCGCGCGCCGGGCTTCATCCGGGCGATGCGCCCGGCCGAGAGGATGTTCGCGGTCTTCTCGGTCCTGGGCAGGTGCAGCGAGACGACGTCGGCGCGGCCGAGCATCTCGTCGAGCTCCTCGACCTTCTCGACCCCGAGCTCGCGGGCGCGCAGCTCCGAGAGGTAGGGGTCGTAGGCGATCACCCGCAGGCGCAGCCCGATGGCGCGGCTCGCCACCACCGAGCCGATGTTGCCGCAGCCGATCAGGCCCAGCGTCTTGCCGGTGAGCTCCACCCCCATGAAGCGCGACGTCTCCCACTTGCCGGCCCGCGTGGTGGCGTCGGCCTGCGGGATGTTGCGCGCCAGCGCCAGCATCATGGCGATGGTGTGCTCGGCGGTGGTGATCGCGTTGCCGAACGGCGTGTTCATCACCACGATGCCGCGCGCCGAGGCGGCCTGGAGGTCGATGTTGTCCACCCCGATGCCGGCGCGGCCGATGACGCGCAGGCCGGTCGCCTTCTCGATGATCTCGGGCGTGACCTTGGTGGCGGAGCGCACCGCGAGCCCGTCATAGTCGCCGATGGCCCCGGCCAGCGAGGCGGGGTCCTTGCCCAGCTCGGGCCGGAAGTCGGCCTCGATGCCGCGCTCGCGGAAGATGGCGACGGCGTTCTCGGACAGCGCGTCGGAAATCAGCACCTTGGGCATGTCGCGTGTTCCTTGTGCGAGAATCTGTGGCCCGGGACCGCTCCCCCGCCCCCTCCCGCTGCAGGCGAGGGGAGACCGGGCGGCGGGCGCCGGGCGTCGTGTCTCAGGCGGCGCGCCGTTCGGCCAGCGTGGCGGCGAAGGCCCAGTCGAGCCACGGGGTCAGCGCCTCGATATCCGCCGTCTCCACCGTGCAGCCGCACCAGACCCGCAGGCCGGGCGGCGCGTCGCGGTGGCCGCCGATGTCGAGCGCCGCGCCCGCCGCCTCGAGCCGCGCCACCATCGCCCTGACGAAACCGCGCCGCGCCGCCTCGTCCAGGACCGCGATGGCCGGGTCGCTGATGCGCAGGCACGCGGAGGTGTTCGAGCGCACGCCCGCGTCGGCGACCAGGTTCTCGACCCACGGCGTCCGGTCCACCCAGCCCTGCAGCGCCCGGAAGTTCGCGTCGGCGCGGGCCCGCAGCGCGGGCAGCCCGCCGATGCCTTCTGCCCAGTCGAGCGCGTCGAGCCAGTCGGCGACCGCCAGCATCGAGGGGGTGTTGATGGTCTCGCCGGCGAAGATGCCCTCGTTGAGCCTGCCCCCCTTGGTCAGCCGGAAGATCTTGGGCAGGGGCCGGTCGGGCGCAAACGTCTCCAGCCGCTCCACCGCGCGCGGGCTCAGCGCCAGCATGCCGTGCGCCGCCTCGCCGCCCAGCGCCTTCTGCCAGGAGAAGGTGGCGACGTCGAGCTTCGCCCAGTCGATCGCCTGCGCGAAGGCCGCCGAGGTGGCGTCGCAGATGCTGAGCCCGGCGCGGTCCGGGGCGATCCAGCCGGCGTCCGGCACGCGGGCGCCCGAGGTGGTGCCGTTCCAGGTGAACACCACATCGGCCTGCGCGCGCACCGCCCGGAGGTCGGGCAGGGCGCCGTAGTCCGCCTCGATCACCCGGCAGTCGGCGAGCCTGAGCTGCCCGATCGCGTCCGTCGCCCAGGCCTTGCCGAAGCTCTCCCAGACCAGCACGTCGACCGGGCGCGGCCCGAGCAGCGACCACATGGCCAGCTCGACCGCCCCGGTGTCCGAGGCCGGCACGATGGCGAGCCGCCAGCCCTCGGGCAGGCCGAGCAGCCGCGCCGTGCGCGCGATCGCCTCGCCGAGCTGCGCCTTGCCCCCCGCCGCCCGGTGCGAGCGGCCCAGGAAGGCGCGCGCGGCGACCGACTGGGCCGACCAGCCGGGGTGCTTGACGCAGGGACCTGAGGAGAATTGCGGGCGCGCAGGGCGCACCTGCGGCTTGGGGAACGTCATGGACGCGCTCCGTCGTCAGGGCGAGGTTCCTGAGTCCGCCGCCGCTCGCCCATACCCGGCGCCGGACCCACGCGCCAGATAGACCGGGCGGCGCGGCCCGTCAACGCCGAAGATGCCGCATCCGGGCGATGAACGGTCGCTGTCGCGCCGCCGGCCCGGAGCCCTCGCGCGGCGCGGATTTTCGCGAATTGCCGCGGCGCGCGGCCCGGTGCATCCTGTCCGCAGCGAAGGGAGTCCGGCCGGAGGCAAGCCCATGACGGTCTTCACCCATCCCGAGTTCGACGGCCACGAGCAGGTGGTGTTCTCGCAAAACCAGACCGACGGCCTGCGCTCGATCATCGCCATCCACGACACCCGCCTCGGCCCGGCGCTCGGCGGCTGCCGGGTCTGGAGCTACCCGGGCGAGGCCGAGGCGCTGACCGATGTGCTGCGCCTCTCGCGCGGCATGAGCTACAAGGCGGCCCTCGCCGGGCTACCGCTGGGCGGCGGCAAGTCGGTGATCATGGCCGACGCCTTCACCGAGAAGACGCCCGAGATGATGCGCGCCATGGGCCGCGCGGTGCAGCGGCTGGGCGGGCGCTACATCATCGCCGAGGACGTCGGCGTCGAGGTGCGCGACATGGACGAGGTGGCGAAGGAGACCCGCTTCGTCTCCGGCGTCTCGGGGGGCGCCGGCGACCCCTCGCCCTGGACCGCCGAGGGGGTGTTCCTCGGCTTGCGCGCCGCGGTGCGCCACCGGCTCGGGCGCGAGCTCGACGGCGTGCGCGTGGCGGTCAGCGGGTTGGGCCATGTCGGCGCGAACCTGTGCCGCCTGCTGGCCGGCGCCGGCGCCCGGCTCACCGTCGCCGACATCCGGCCCGAGGCGGTCGCGGCGATCGCCGCGGCGCATGGTGCCGGGACCGCCCCACCCGAGGCGATCCACGGCGTCGAGGCCGAGGTCTACGCCCCCTGCGCGCTCGGCGCGGTGCTGAGCGAGGCGACCATCCCCGAGATCCGGGCGCGGATCGTCTGCGGCGCCGCCAACAACCAGCTCGCCACGCCCGCGGACGACGCGCGGCTGATGGCGCGCGGCATCCTCTACGCCCCCGACTACCTGGTGAACGCCGGGGGGCTGATCTCGGTGGCGCGCCCGTCCTGCCGGCTCTCGGACGCCGAGGCGCGGGCCAGGCTCGAGGCGATCCCCGATACCCTGATCCGCGTCTTCGAGACGGCCGCGACCGAGGCCATCCCGCCCGGCGCCGCCGCCGACCGGCTGGCCCGCGCCCGCTTCCGCCCCGAGGGCTGAGGCGCGGCCGGGCGCGGCGTGACGCCGCCTTGACCTTTCGCCCGCCCGCGCTCTGGTCTATGCCGCCCTGACAGCAGCGGAGACCGAACGATGAGCGAAACGGAAATGGTCGTGCGCGACCCGGTCTGCGGCATGACCGTGGACCGGGAGGCGGGCAAGCCGACCCACGCGCACGCGGGCCACACCTATCATTTCTGCAGCCCGGGCTGCCGCGAGAAGTTCGCCGCCGAGCCGGAGGCCTGGATCACCGCCACCGACCCGGTCTGCGGCATGCAGGTCGATCGCGCCTCCGCCCGCCATATGGCGCGCCACTTGGCCCACGACGAGGGCGAGCGGTTCTACTTCTGCTCGGCCCGTTGCCGCGAGAAGTTCGAGGCCGCGCCGGACGACCACCTCGCCGGCCGCCCCGCGCCCGAGCCGATGCAGGCGGGCACGCAGTATACCTGCCCGATGCACCCCGAGATCGTGCGCGACGGCCCCGGCGACTGCCCGATCTGCGGCATGGCGCTCGAGCCGATGACGCCCACGGCCGACGCCGGGCCGAACCCCGAGCTGGTCGACTTCCGCCGCCGCCTGTGGATCGGCGGGCCGCTGGCGCTCGCCGTGCTGGTGCTCGAGATGGGCGGCCATCTCGGCCTGCCCTTCGACGCCTGGCTGGGCGCGCGCACCGCCCAGTGGCTGCAGTTCGCGCTCGCCACCCCGGTCGTGGTCTGGATGGCCCGCCCGTTCTTCGCGCGCGGCTGGGCCTCGGTGGTCAACCGCGCGCCGAACATGTGGACGCTGATCGCGCTCGGCACCGGGGCGGCCTATCTCTTCAGCCTGCTCGCCACCCTGGCGCCGGGCCTGTTCCCGCCAGGCCTGCGCGACCAGCACGGCCTGGCGCCGGTCTACTACGAGGCCGCCGCGGTGATCCTGGTCCTGGTGCTGGTCGGCCAGGTCCTGGAGCTCACCGCGCGCGAGCGCACCGGCGACGCCATCCGCGCCCTGATGGACCTGGCGCCCAGGACCGCGCGGCGCGTGCGCGACGGCGAGGGGAGTCAAACCGAGGAGGACGTGCCGCTCGACCAGGTGCACGCGGGCGACATCCTGCGCGTGCGCCCGGGCGAGAGCGTGCCGGTGGACGGCACGCTGACCGAGGGCCACTCGTCGGTGGACGAGAGCATGCTCACCGGCGAGCCGGTGCCGGTCGAGAAAACCGAAGGCGAGCCGGTCACCGGCGGCACCCTCAACAAGTCCGGCTCGTTCCTGATGCGCGCCGAGAAGGTGGGCGCCGAGACCATGCTCGCGCGCATCGTCGAGATGGTGGCCAAGGCCCAGCGCAGCCGCGCGCCGATCCAGGCGCTGGCCGACCGGGTGGCGGGCTGGTTCGTGCCCGCCGTGGTGGCGGTCGCCGCCATCGCCTTCGTCGCCTGGCTCGTCTGGGGGCCGGCGCCGGCGCTCTCCTACGCCTTCGTCGCCGCGGTCAGCGTGCTGATCATCGCCTGCCCCTGCGCGCTGGGGCTGGCGACGCCCATGTCGATCATGGTGGCGACCGGCCGCGGCGCCCAGAGCGGCGTGCTGATCCGCGACGCCGAGGCGCTCGAGCGCTTCGCCCGCGTGCGCGTGCTGATCGTCGACAAGACCGGCACCCTGACCGAGGGCAAGCCGCAGCTGACCGACGTGACCGCCGCCGAGGGCTTTGCCGAGACCGACGTGCTCGGCCTCGCCGCCAGCCTCGAGCAGGGCTCCGAGCACCCGCTGGCCGAGGCGATCCTCGCCGGCGCGAAGGAGCGCGGGGTGGAGTTCGGCTCGGCCGAGGGCTTCGAGGCCGCGGTGGGCCGCGGCGTCAGGGGCCGGGTGGGCGGCCGCGAGGTGGTGCTCGGCAACGCCCGCATGATGGACGAGGCCGGGGTCGGTCCCGGCCCCCTCGCCGACCGGGCCGAGGACCTGCGCAGGGCCGGCAAGACCGCGATGGTCCTCGCCGTGGACGGCCGCATGGCCGGCATCGTCGCCGTCGCCGACCGGCTCAAGGAGACCACGCCCGAGGCGATCCGCGCCCTGCACGCGGCGGGCCTGCGCATCGTCATGGCGACCGGCGACAACCCGGTCACGGCCGAGGCCATCGCCGGCGAGCTCGGCATCGACGAGGTGCGCGCCGAGGTCAGCCCCGAGCAGAAGGCCGCGCTGGTCGCCGAGCTCCAGGCCCAGGGCCACGCGGTCGCCATGGCCGGCGACGGCGTCAACGACGCGCCGGCGCTCGCCGCGGCGGATGTCGGCATCGCCATGGGCGCGGGCGCCGACGTCGCCGTCGAGAGCGCCGGGATCACGCTGGTCAGGGGCGATCTCACCGCGCTGGTGCGCGCCCGGCTGCTGGCGCTGGCGACGCTCAGGAACATCCGGCAGAACCTGTTCTTCGCCTTCGTCTACAACGCCGCGGGGGTGCCGGTGGCGGCCGGCATTCTCTACCCGGCCTTCGGCATCCTGCTCTCGCCGATCTTCGCGGCGGCGGCGATGAGCCTCTCCTCGGTCTCGGTGATCGCCAATGCGCTGCGGCTCAGGACGGTCAGGCTCCGCGGCTGAGACGGTCTCTCACAGGGAGGAACCACCATGGAGACAAGGCTGCTGGGACGCACCGGGCTCAGGGTCTCGCGGCTGTGCCTCGGCACCATGTCGTTCGGGCGCGAGGCCGACGAGGCCGAGGCCGGGCGCATCTATGCCGCGGCCCGCGAGCGGGGCATCAACTTCTTCGACTGCGCCGACTCCTACGTCGCAGGCCGGTCCGAGGAGATCCTCGGCCGCCTCGCGGCGCCCGAGCGCGACCAGCTCATCCTCACCACCAAGTGCTTCAACCCGATGGGGCGCGATCCGGGGAGCCCCGGACCCAACGACCGCGGCGGCAACCGGCGCCACGTGACCCGGGCCGTGGAGGATTCGCTCAGGCGGCTGGGCACCGACCGGGTCGAGGTCCTGTTCATGCACCGCTGGGACCCCGACACGCCGCTCGAGGAGACCCTGCGCGCGCTCGAGGACCTGGTGCGCGCCGGCAAGGTGCTGCACATCGGCGCCTCGAACTACGCCGCCTGGCAGGTGGCCAGGGGCCTCGGCATCTCCGAGCGGCGCGGCTGGGCGCGCTTCGACGTGATCCAGCCCATGTACAGCCTGGTCAAGCGCCAGGCCGAAGCCGAGATCCTGCCGCTCGCCCGCGCGGAAGGCTTGGGCGTCATCACCTACAGCCCCGTCGGCGGCGGCCTGCTCTCGGGCAAGTACGGCCCCGGCCGGCGGCCCGAGGGCGCGCGCATCGTCACCAACAGGGAATACGCCGCGCGCTACGGCGAGGACTGGGCCCACGCGTGCGCCGGGACGTTCACGGCGCTGGCCGAAGCGCGGGGGGTGCACCCGGTCAGCCTCGCGGTCGCCTGGGTCGCGGCGCACGCGGACGTGACCGCCCCGATCGTCGGGGCGCGCAACCTCGAGCAGCTCCGCCCGGCGCTCGCGGCGCTCGAGGTGCCCATGACGCCCGAGCTGCGCGCCGAGGTCTCGGCGCTGTCGCGCACGCCGCCGCCCGCGACCGACCGGCTGGAGGAGGCGCAGTGAGC
>DATKCQ010000156.1:0-3628 GCA_035513135.1 Thermohalobaculum sp. | reverse complement strand
CGCCCCGCCGGCCGGCGCGGCCTCCTGCACCGGCTCCGCGGCCGGCTCCGCCGCGACCGGCACCGGGTTCGCCTCGAGGCGCCGGACCGGCCCCGCCAGCCCGCCGGGGCCTGGGACCTCGGCGAAGCCGCCGAGCGCCTCGGCTCCCGCCTCCACCAATCCATACCAGCTCCCGGCTTTCAGTTGCTCGCGCCCGGCCCCGGCGAGGATCAGCCAGTCCTCGGCCCGGGTCAGTGCCACGTAGAGCAGGCGCTTGCGCTCGGCCGCCGCCCGGGCCTCCGCCGCGGCGCGCGCCGCGGCCGTCACCCGGTCGTCCTCGGGCTTCGTCCCGGGCCAGAGCACCAGCGGGGTCAGCGGGGCCTGGGGGGATTGCGGGTCCTGTGCATCCCCGGCGCGGAGCAGCGTGTGCCCGCGCCCGCCGCCCTTCGACAGGGTGTCGGGCAGGATCACCACCGGCGCCTCCAGCCCCTTGGCGCCGTGCACGGTCATCACCCGCACCTCGTCGCGGCCGTGCTCCATCTCGCGCTTCACCTTGATGTCGGCGGCCTCCATCCAGGCGACGAAACCGCCGAGCGAGGGCGTCTCGCGCGCCTCGTAGGCCAGCGCCTGGGCGAGCAGTTCGTCGACCGGGTCCTCCGCCTCCTGGCCGAGCCGGGCGAGTAGCCGGCGCCGCCCGTCATGGCGGATCAGCACCCGCTCGAGGAACTCGTAGGGCCTCAGGAAATCCGCCTGCGCCGCCATGTCGCGCAGCATCGCCGCCTCGCGCGGGTGGCGGCTCCCGGCCGCCATCAGCGCCTGCCACAGCGTCGTCTCGCGCCCGTGCGCCAGCGCGAACAGCGCCTCCTCGTCGAGATGCGCCAGCGGCGAGCGCAGCAGCGCCGCGAGGCTGAGGTCGTCGGCCGGCGCCAGCGCCACGCGGATCAGCGCCAGCAGGTCCTTGACCGCCAGCTCGGCGGCGAGGCTGAGCCGGTCGGCGCCGGCGACCGGAACCGAGCGCGTCTTGAGCTCGCGGATCAGCGACTGCGCCAGCAGGTCGCGCTGCGCCACCAGCACCAGGATGTCGCCGGGCCGCACCCGGCGCCCCGGCCGGCCCCCCCGCGCCGGCAGCCGGTCCTCGCCGAGCATGCGCGCGATCTCGCCCGCGAGCAGCCGCGCCAGCCGGACCTTGGCGTTGCCGGGCAGGGGCGCGTCGACCGGCTCCCACCACGCGGGCGGCGGGGCGGCCGGGTCCGGCTCGACCAGCGGCCACAGGTCGATGCGCGCGGCGTCGCGCGCCCGGTAGGCGTCGTGCGCCACCGGCTCGCCCGCGAGCGTCAGGCCCGCTGCCGCCTCGCCCGCGAACACCGCGTCGACGAAGGCGAGGATCCCCGGCGCCGAGCGGAACGAGGTGCTGAGCGCCGGCTGCGCCAGCCGCTGGTCCGCGCCTTCGAGCCAAAGGGCGAGCTGTGTCCGGTTGGTGCCGAAGGCCTCGGGCTCGGCACCCTGGAACGAGTAGATCGACTGCTTCTCGTCGCCGACGACGAAGAGGGTGCGGGCCGCCTCCCGCGCGCCTTCGCCCGAGTGGAACTCGCGGGCGATGGCGCGGATCACCTGCCATTGCGCCGGCGCGGTGTCCTGCGCTTCGTCGACCAGGATGTGGTCGATGCCGCGGTCGAGCTTCCACAGCGCCCAGGCCGCCATGTCCGAGCGGGTCAGCAGCGCCCCCGCCCGCTGCACCAGGTTGTCGAAGTCGAGCAGTGCCCGCGCCTCCTTGGCGCGCGCGTAGCGGGCGACGAGCGCCCGGGCGAAGGCGTCGAGATCGCGCGCCCGCGCCACCGCCTCGCGGGCGTTGGCGGTCTCGCGCCAGTCCTCCGCCCAGTCGAGCAGGGCCTCGGTCAGCGCGTCCGCCCCCGGCCAGGCGTCCAGGACGGCGTTCACCGGGAACCCCTTGCGGCTGCGGCGCGCACCCTTCTGGGTCAGGTACCCCGTCGCAAGTTGGCCCGCCGCCGCCCAGGGGTCGGTGTCCCACAGCGCGCGCGCCGCCGCGATGGCCTCGGCCGCCATGCGGTCGTTGGCGCCGCCGAGGGTCGCAAGCCGTCCGGCCAGCGCCCCGAGGCGTTCGCGGTCGAGTTGCCCGAGCGCCGCGCGCGCCAGCGCCTCGGCATCCCGACGCGCCACCGCGCCGAAATGCGCCGCCAGGCGCGCCTCGAGGTCTTCGCCGCCGGCTCCGGTGAGGCCGCCGCGCTCTGCGAGCACCGCGCCGATCAGCTCGCCCAGCGCGCCCTCGTTCAGCCGCGCCGCCACCCGGTCGAAGGCGTCGCCGCGCCCGGCCTCGGCCTCGGCGGCCAGTTCGGCGCGGATCGTGCCGAGCATGAGCGCCGCCTGGCGCTCGTCGAGCACCTGGAAGCGCGGCGACACCCCGGCCTCGAGCGGGAAGCGGCGCAGGAGCGAGTCGCAAAACGCGTGGATGGTCTGGATCTTCAGCCCGCCCGGCGTCTCCAGCGCCCGGGCGAACAGCCGGCGGGCGCGGGCCAGGGTCTCGGGCTCGCTCACCGGCGCCGCCGCGCCGGCCAGTGCCGCCAGCTCGGCGCCCAGCCGCGCCTCGGGCGCCATGGCCCAGCCCCCCAGCATGGCGAACAGGCGGGTCTGCATCTCGGCCGCCGCCGCGCGCGTGTAGGTGAGGCACAGGATGCGCTCGGGCGCCGCGCCCGCCAGCAGCAGCCGCGCCACCCGCTGCGCCAACACGCGCGTCTTGCCCGAGCCGGCATTCGCGCCGACCCAGGCCGAGACCCCCGGATCGGCCGCGGCGATCTGCGCCGGCGTCGGCCGCTCGACCGGGGTCCTCATGCGCCACCGCCTTCCCACTCGCCGCGCCGGGCCAGGTGGTCGTAGTCGCCGGTGTCGCTCTCGCGCTCGGGCCGCGCCCAGGAGAGATAGGGGGTCTCCGGGTGGTCGTAGCGCGCGATCAGGCGCCGCAGCTTCTCCATGTGATCGGCGATTTCCTCGGCGAGCGTCTCCACGCGCCGCTCGCTGCCGCCCGCGCCCTTGCCGTGCGGCGCGAGATAGGCGCCGAGCCGCGGCTCCAGCGCGCCGATGCTGGCGAAGCCGCCGGCCGAGAGGATCGCCGCCTGCAGGTGAAGCTGCTGGTTGAAGCCCTGATCGATCTGCGCCTTCGTGGGCGGGTCGCCGGCCTTGTAGTCGTAGATCGCCGCGCCGCCGTCGAGCAGGCGGTCGACCCGGTCGGCGCGCGCCGTCAGCCGGAACGGGCCGGCCGGGGCATCGAGCTCGATCGCCCCCTTGACCTCGAGCGCCAGCGGCGCCCCGGCGGCGCGCCGGGCCGCCTCTGTGTCGACCAGCCAGCCGGCGGCGCGGGCGATCCGTGCCCGCCAGATGCGGCGCATGTCGGGCCAGGGCACGCGCTCGGCCAGCACGCCCTCGGCAACCTCGAGGAGCAGCGCCGTGGCCGCGGCGCGGTCGGGCAGGCCCGCGCGGGTGGCGTCGACGAAGCGCTGGGCGATGGCATGCACGACGATGCCGCGCTCGAGGTAGTCGGGCGGCTGGCCGAGCGGGTCGAGCGGCCGCAGCCGCAGCACCTTCTCGGCGTAGATGGCATAGGGGTCGCGCACCAGCCGCTCGATCTGCGTCACCG
>DATKCQ010000155.1:0-2271 GCA_035513135.1 Thermohalobaculum sp. | reverse complement strand
CCTTTTACGTCCTGCGGCAACTGAAAGGACAAAAATAACAGCAGCGTGCGTGGCGAGCCGTCGGGCGGGCTTCAGCCCGCCCTCCTTCGTCCGGTCGGTTTCATGGCGGGCTGACGCCCACCCTACGGCCCGCGCTACAGCCACTCCGCGCTGGCGCGGCCGGCCTCGATGGCGCGGTGGAGGCTGGCATGCAGCCAGTCGCGGGCGCGGGGCACGAGGCCGTGCTTGACCGGGTTCCCCGGCAATGGGCGGCATGCGCCCGGTCGTCCCCGGTGTCGCGGATGTGATCGGCTTCGCCGCCGGGGCTTCGCCGAGCGCGTAGGGTGGGTGCTCTGCACCCACCATTGTCCGCCAGACGGGCGCCGAGCGGTGGGCACCCACCCTACACGGGATGGCAATGCCGTCCACACGAGCCGATTCCGAAAATCCATCTACATCAATGCCTTGACCCCGTGTCCACGCGTGGACACCTGCGGATGGCGTCGCGCCGCCGCCTGCGATAGGGTCCGGCGGGCCCGGATCACGGGGCGCGCGCGCGAGCGGGAGCGCAGGACATGGTCATCCCGACACGCATGGCGGAGGAGGCGCGGGGGGCCGGGGCGGCCATCGCCGTGATGTGCGCCGGCATCTTCTGCATCGTTGTCAACGACACCTTCGCCAAGTGGCTGACCGGGCACTACGCGCCGCTCCAGATCATGTTCATGCGAGCGCTGATCGCCACCCCGCTGGTCGCCGCCGCGGCGCTCGCCGTGGCCGGGCCGCGGGCGCTCGGCACCGCGCATCTGCGGCTCCACGCGCTGCGCGGGCTGCTGCTGGTGGGCGGCACCTACTGCTTCTTCCTCGGGCTCAGCTACCTGCCGCTGGCCGAGGCGACCTCGCTGGTCTTCGCCGCGCCGATCTTCATCACCGCGCTCTCGGTGCCGCTGCTCGGCGAGCAGGTCGGCTGGCGGCGCTGGTCGGCGGTTCTGGCGGGGTTTGTCGGCGTGCTCATCATCGTGCGCCCCGGCGCGGCGGCCTTCCAGCCGGCCTCGCTCCTGCCGGTGGCCACCGCCCTCTTCTACGCCCTGATCATGCTGAGCGCCCGCTGGATCGGCCGGGCCGAGGGCATCTGGCCGCTGATGTTCTACGTCGTCGCCTTCCCCCTCGTCTTCTCGGGCGTCGCCGTCTGGACCGTCTGGCGCGCGCCCGAGCCGGGGCACCTGCCGCTCTTCCTCGGCATGGCCGTCTTCGGCACGCTGGGGCTGACGCTGATCAGCCAGGCCTTCCGCATGGCCCCGGCGGCCATCGTCGCGCCGTTCGACTACACGGCGCTGATCTGGGCGAGCATCCTGGGATGGCTGGTCTGGGGCGAGATCCCTGCGCTCTGGACCTATGCGGGCGCGGGCGTGATCATCGCCAGCGGCATCTACATCGTGCTGCGCGAGACCCGCAAGCCCCGCGCGTAGGCGGGAGGGGCGGCCGCGCGCACAGGGGCAGATTCGGAAAATCCCTTGCAATCAGCGGCTTGGCCGCGTGCACAATGTGTACGCCCCGCGCCGGTCTCGCCGCGCCCGCGCGTTTGTGCTGGACGGCGGGGGCGCCGCCGTTCTAGGCAGGGACATTGGTTGGATGGAGTTGCCAGCGCATGCCGCTTCTTCATTTCCGCCGGCCGCCGCGGATTGTCGAGCACCTCGGCGTCAGCCCGCTGCCCGGTGCCTATCCGGAGCGCCTCGAGGCGCTGTTCTCCCGCGCGCACTCGGACGCGGCGATCGCCGAGATCCGCGGCTGGCCCGGCTATGCGCCGACCCCGCTGCTCGGCCTCGACCGGCTGGCCTCGGCGCTCGGCCTCGGAGCGGTGCTCTACAAGGACGAGGCGGCGCGTTTCGGGCTCGGCTCGTTCAAGGCGCTGGGCGGGGCCTACGCCGTGCTGCGGCTGCTCGCCGACCGGCTGGGCGTCAGCCCCGCGGAGCTGCGCGCCGGGCGCGCCCGCGACGGCGCCGCGGCGCTGACCGTGGTCACCGCGAGCGCCGGCAATCACGGGCGCTCGGTGGCCTGGGGGGCGCAGCTGGCCGGCTGCCGCTGCCGGGTCTACCTGCACGCGGCGGTCTCGCCGGGCCGCGCCCGGGCGATCGAGGCGCTGGGCGCCGAGGTGGTGCCGGTCAAGGGCAGCTACGACGCCGCCGTGCGGCGGCGGCTCGCCGACCGGCTGGGCGTCAGCCCGGCGGAGCTGCGCGCCGGGCGCGCCCGCGACGGCGCCGCGGCGCTGACCGTGGTCACCGCGAGCGCCGGCAA
>DATKCQ010000154.1:0-3200 GCA_035513135.1 Thermohalobaculum sp. | reverse complement strand
CAGCTCGGCTACCACGCGCTCCGGGAGTGCTTTCGCCGGCTGGCCGAGGCGCGGCCCGACCCGCGCAGCGAGCTCGACCACCTGAACGCCTTCACCCTGCTGGTCGCCGTGGTGCTGTCGGCGCAGGCGACCGACAAGGGCGTGAACAAGGCGACGCGGCGGCTGTTCGAGGAGGCCGACAGCCCCGAGGGTATGCTGGCGCTCGGCGAGGAGCGGCTGGTCGGGCACATCCGCACCATCGGGCTGTTTCGCAACAAGGCGAAGAACGTCCTCAAGCTCAGCCGCATCCTGATCGAGGAGTATGCCGGCGAGGTGCCCTCGAGCCGCGCCGCGCTGGCCTCGCTGCCCGGCGTGGGGCGCAAGACGGCGAACGTGGTGCTGAACGTGTGGTGGCGCCACCCGGCGCACGCGGTCGACACCCACATCTTCCGGGTGGCGAACCGCACCGGCATCGCGCCGGGGCGCGACCCGCTGGCGGTCGAGCGCGCCATCGACGACAACATGCCCGCCGAATACGCGGCCGGCGCGCATCACTGGCTGATCCTGCACGGCCGCTACACCTGCATCGCGCGCAAGCCGAAATGCCCCGAATGCCCGATCCGCGACCTCTGCCTCTACCCGGAGAAGACCGCCTGAGCGGGCCGGCGGCCGGCCTTCAAAGGCCGCCCCGCGTGCGGATAAGCAGCCGCGAGGTCGGGCGCCAGCGGGCGAGGATCCACGCGAGGTCGGCGCGGCGCAACGCGACGCAACCCGCCGTCGGCGCGCGCGGGCGGCGCCACAGGTGCACGAAGATGGCGCTGCCGGCCCCCGGCACCACCGGAGCGGCGTTGTGGTCGGTGACCGCGCAGAGGTCGTAGAGCGGGTCGCCGCGCGCCATGCGGTCGGCGGGGAAGCCGTGCGGGTGGCGGATGGGGCGGTTGTAGGCGGGGTCCGCCGGGTCCTCGGCCCAGCCTTGCCGGTGGTCGAGGGGCACGGCGGGCAGGATCGTGCGCGGCCGCGCCAGGCGGTCGGCCCGCCAGTAGAGCCGGAGGAGGCGCCAGGCCCCGGCCGGGGTCGCGCCGTCGCCCTCGCGTTTCGCCGCGGCGGGAACGATGCCGCCGCGCCCGACCGAGCAGGGCAGGCGCCGCCCGAGGAAGCGGGCGCCCCAGGGACCGACCACCAGATCCCCGGGGCGCGACAACGGGGAAGGGTCCGACAACTCGCGCCTCAAAGCAGATGCCCGCTCTTCGCCGCCTTGGTGGCGAGGTAGGCCGCGTTGCGGTCGGTGCGGCCGGCCCTGAGCGGCACGCGCTCGGCGACCGCGACGCCCCAGTGCCCCATCATCTCGAGCTTCGCGGGGTTGTTGGTCATCAGCCGCACCGCGGAGAACCCCAGCGCCCTGAGGATCTCGGCGCCGAGGCGGAAGTCGCGCTCGTCGTCCTCGAAGCCCAGCCGGTGGTTGGCCTCGACGGTGTCGAAGCCCTGCTCCTGCAAGGCGTAGGCGCGCATCTTGTTGGCGAGCCCGATGCCGCGGCCCTCCTGGTTCATGTAGAGCAGCACCCCGGCCCCCTCCCCGGCGATCTGGGTCATGGCGGCGGCGAGCTGGGCGCCGCAGTCGCATTTCAGCGAGCCGAGCACGTCGCCGGTGAAGCACGCCGAGTGCAGCCGCGCCAGCACGGGCGCGTGCCGCGAGGGCCGGCCGATCTCGATGGCGTAGTGCTCCTCGCCGCCGTCGGCGGGGCGGAACACGTGGCAGCGCCCGGCCTCGGCGAAGCGCGTGGGCACGCGGGCATGCGCCACGCGCTGCATGCGCGGCCCCGGCGCGGCAGCCTCGGCGATCAGCGCCTCGGAGACCACGGTGAGCCCGGCCGCGCCCGCCAGCGCCCGGACCCGGTCCGGGTCGGACCAGGCGGCGACCAGCGCTGCGGGCAGCAGGCGGGCCTGCTTGGCGAGGCCGATGGCCAGCGCGTGCAGGTCCCACGGCCCCTCGCGCCGCGTGGCGTAGGGGCCCTTGAGCGGCGTGGCGAGGTCGCGCGCCGGGTCGGCCGTCGCCCGCACCCAGGCGGCGTCGGCGCCCGGCGGCACCACCACGCGGGCGAGCACGCCGTCATAGGCGCGGGCGCGCAGCGTCTCGGCGCGGCGGAAGTTGACGGCGAGGTCGAGCGCCTGCGGGCCGGCGGCCCTGAGCGCCGCCAGCCGCGCGTCGCTCAGCGCCTCGGCGGCCACCACCAGCGCGCCGCCCGAGGCCGAGGTCAGCGCCACCGGCGCGCCGATGCGCAGATCGGCGCGGGCGCGGGCGACCAGCTCCTGCACGCTCAGGCTCAGCGCCGATCCGGCGGTTTCTCGCGGCGTCATGCTCGGCAACCTCGTCAGGCCGGTGCTGATAGCAATATATGGAACGGGGCGCCAGAATGCGCGCCCCAATGCGCCCCTTCGCAACATTGGGGGCGCGGGCGACACGGATCGGTGAGCCTTTGACACGATTCTTGGCTTGCGCGCGCGCCGGCGCATCTGGTGCCACGGGTTCACCGGGTTCACCGGGTTCACCGGGTTCACCGAGCCGAACCGGCATTTGGAGGCATGAAGATGGCGGTTGCCAGGAAGATCCTGCTGGTCGACGACGACGCCGACCTGCGCGAGGCGCTGGCCGAGCAGCTGATGATGATCGACGAGTTCGACGTCTACGAGGCCGAGGACGGCCACCAGGCGCTCGAGCGGGCGAAGACCGAGATGCACGACCTGATCCTTCTCGACGTCGGCCTGCCCGACATCGACGGCCGCGAGGTCTGCCGGCTGATGCGCAGGCAGGGCGTGAAGTGCCCGGTGCTCATGCTGACCGGGCACACGACCGACTCCGACACCATCCTCGGGCTCGACGCAGGCGCCAACGACTACGTGTCCAAGCCCTTCAAGTTCCCGGTGCTGCTGGCGCGCATCCGCGCCCAGCTGCGCCAGCACGAGCAGTCCGAGGACGCGGTGTTCGCCATCGGCCCCTACCAGTTCCGCCCCGGTGCCAAGCTGCTGGTGGACGAGCGCGAGCGCAAGATCCGGCTGACCGAGAAGGAGACCTCGATCCTCAAGTTCCTCTACCGCTCGGGCGGGCGCACGGTCGAGCGCGATGTGCTGCTGCGCGAGGTCTGGGGCTACAACGCCGGCGTCACCACGCACACGCTCGAGACCCACATCTACCGGCTGCGCCAGAAGATCGAGCCGGATCCGGG
>DATKCQ010000153.1:0-8476 GCA_035513135.1 Thermohalobaculum sp. | reverse complement strand
ACATGAAGCGGCGCGAGCTGGAGATCGCGGTCGATGTCGGCGTCGGCACCGGCCGGGCCACGGTCTGGACCTGCGACCTGACGCACCGCTACATCGAGATCAACGCGGATTACCGCTCGTGAGGCCGCGCGCGTGAGGCTGTTGCTGGTCGCCGCGGTGGCGCTGGTCGATGCGGACGGCCGCGTGCTGCTCGCCCAGCGCCCCGAGGGCAGGGAGATGGCCGGGCTGTGGGAGTTTCCCGGCGGCAAGGTCGAGCCGGGCGAGACGCCCGAGGCCTGCCTGATCCGCGAGCTCGAGGAGGAGCTGGGCCTGCACACCTGGCAGAGCTGCCTCGCGCCGCTCAGCTTCGCCAGCCACCGTTATCCGGATTTTCACCTCCTCATGCCGCTCTTTGTCTGTCGAAAGTGGCAGGGTATGCTGCGCCCGCGCGAGAATCAGGCCGTCGCCTGGGTGCGCCCGCGCGAGCTGGCCAGCTACCCGATGCCGCCGGCCGACCGGCCGCTGATCCCGGTCCTGATGGACTGGCTGTGATCCGGCGCGCGGACACCGCGGGGCAACGCCCGGCAACGCGGGAGGGGCGCGGCGAAGCGCGGCCGGGCAGAGCCATCAGGTGAGGCCATACGTGACGACAGCCGGCGCCCAGCCCGTCGAACTCGAGGCCCTCGTGCGCGACGCCTTCGCCAGCGTCGCGGTCACCGCCTATGCGCGGGGCATCGACATCACGGTTCACATCGACCACCGCCTGCCGGCCCGCGCGTCGGGCGACGCGGCGGCGTGCGGCGCCTACCTGCGGCGCGGGCTGGCCCGCACCATCGAGGCGGGGCACACCGGCAGGATCGCCATGGCCCTGTGGCGCGAGCCCGGCGATGCCGGGCCGCGGATCGTGCTGGAGGCCTGCCGCGGGCTCGGCGGGGCCGGGCCGCCGCCGGCGCGGCTCGCCGACCTGTGGGCGCTGCCGCTCGGCGGCGCCCGCGCCGAGCCCCGCCCGCACCGGCTGGACGAGCACGCCGAGACGGTGCTGATCCCGCTGCCGCTGGCCCCGGAGCCAGGCGCCCCGGCGCTGGCGGAAAGGTGGCGCGCGACCTTCCAGGGCCGGTATCTGCTGCAGGTGCGCGACGTGCTGATCGACACGGCGCGCATGCGCGCCTCGCTGGCCGCGCTCGGGCTCGAGACCGACCCGGCCGGCGCGCCCGACCAGGCGCTCGCGCTGGCGCGGCGCCGGGTCGGGGCCGGCGGCAGGGTGGACATTGCACTGCTGGACGCCGGGCTGCTCGGCCCCGCGGCGGACGAGCTGGCGCGCGCCTTCCGGCAGGATCCGCGCCTGGCCGACGCGGTGATCGTGCTCACCGGAGCCGACCGCGCCCAGCGCGCCCGGCGGCTGGCGCCCGGGGGGGCGGCGCTGTTCGACGCGGTGCCCGGCGCCCCGATGCCCTGGCGGCGCCTGCTCGAGGTGCTGGAGGAGCTGATCGAGGCACGCTCGCGGGTTGGCGCAGCGCCCGTCGGCGCGGCGCAGGTTCCCAGGGCCGCGGCCGGCGGCGCCCAGACCCCCGCCACCCCCGCCATCCCCGACCTCGCCGGCCGGCGCATCCTGATCGCCGAGGACGTCGCCACCAACCAGGTGCTGCTGCGCGCCATGCTCGCGCCGACCGGCGCGGCGATCGAGACCGTCTCCGGCGGCGATGACGTGCTTGCGCGCCACGCCGAGGCGCCCGCCGACCTGATCGTCATGGACCTGCAGATGCCCGGCATGGGCGGCTTCGCCGCGGCGCGCCACATCCGCGACCTCGCGGGCAAGCCGGGCAAGGTGCCGATCGTCACGCTCACCGCCCATGCGGGCAGCGCCGATCGCGAGCGCGCCGCCAGGGCCGGCATGGATGCCTACTTCTCGAAGCCCGTGGTGGTCGCCGAGTTCTACGATGAGCTGCGGCGCCTACTGGCAGCGGACGGGCCGGGCGGGGCGCGCCACGACGATACCTGATCCCGTGCGGCCGGGCCCGGCCTGCGGCCCTACCCCGGCAGCAGCAGCCGCAGCGCCAGCGAGACGGCGAACAGCCCCGCCCCCATCACCGCGGCATAGAGCGCCTTCTCCCTGAGCTCGAGCCGCATCGCCGGCACGATCAGGTGCCGCGCCAGCTCCTTCGACGGGCGCAGGCGCTCGTCGAGCAGGATCCAGACCTCGGTCTCGGTGATGCGCTTGATGCGGTGGTAGGTCTCGGCGCGAAACTGCAGTGCCAGCGCCAGCCCGATCGCCAGCAGCGCCCCGATGCGGCTGGCGAGCGAGAGGTCGAACACCAGCCCCGACATGGCCATGAAGATGGCCAGCCAGCAAAAGCCGAAGCCCCGCCAGACCACGAGGGATGCCAGCCGCTCGATCTCGGGCATCGCCACACCCGGAGGATTCCCAGACCCGTTGCGACCCGTTGCGACCCGTTGCGACCCGTTGCGACTCGGGGCGAACCGGGGCGACTCGGGCGGGGGCCTGAACGCGGGCCCGATCCTACGCGAGGATGAACAGCAGGAGAAGCCAGGGCGGCGGCGCGCCGAAGCCGCCGAAGATGAAGAACTTGATGAAGTAGAGGCAGAACGCGGCGTAGAACGGGTGCATCGCCTCGTGCAGGAAAGCGGGGGTGATGGGCGCGAACAGTGCCATGAACGGGTCGGTCACGGCGCCGAGCGCCCGGAAGAACGCGACCGGCCGGGAGAAATCGACGAACAGCCCCAGCACCCCGCGCGCGAACACGATCGCGGCCAGCGAGGTCAGCGCGTAGGTGCCCGCGGCGATGGTCGCGAAGATGCTGGAGTCGGGCCGGGTGCCGCCCTCGGCCATCGGCGTGCCGAGGCTCGAGAACACCGCGAACGACAGCACGAAGGCGATGCCGAGGATCAGCAGGGCGCGCACGCTCAGGCTGTCCATCAGTGCCGCACCCCGAAAATCGCGCCCCGAAATGGCGACGCAGGGCCCGGGGGGCCCTGCGTCCATGTCGTCGGCGGCCGGGTCAGTGCGTCTGCACCATCACCTGGGCGCCTCTGGGCACCCTGAGCCGCAGGATCATATCCTGCATCTCGGCACTCGGCGCCTGGGTCATGCGCGAGACCACGAACATGACCACGAAGGCCACCGGGATGCCGAAGATGCCCGCCGAGATCGACGCCACCCCGAACCAGCTGAACTCGTCGCCGGTCCCCTTGGTCAGGTCGAAGCCGTAGACGTTGCCGACCAGGTAGCCGAGCGTCAGCCCGAAGCCGCAGATCATGCCCCAGATCGCCCCGGCCCGGTTCGCCCGCGCGTCCCAGACCCCCAGCACCAGCGGCGCGAACAGCCCCGCTCCGGCGAGCGAGAACGCCCAGGCCACCATCGACAGGATGTCCGATGGCTTGGTGCGTGCCAGCAGCGCGGCACCCACCGCGACCACCAGCAGGAGGACCTTCGCCACGAACAGCCGGCGCTTGGAGTCGGCCTTGGGGTCGATCATCCGGTAGTAGACGTCGTGGCTGAGCGCGTTGGCGATGGCGAGCAGCAGCCCGTCCGCCGTCGACAGCGCCGCGGCGAAGCCGCCCGCGCCCACGAGCCCGACCACGAACCACGGCATCCCCGCGATCTCGGGCGTCGAGAGCACGATCATGTCGTTGTTCAGGTTGAGCTCGTTGAACGGGAAGCCCTCGGCGAAGCCCTTGGCCTCGCAGGCCGCGCGCACCACCTCGAGCGAGACCGCCTTCTCGCCGCAGATCTGCACCAAGGTATGGCCCTCGATCGAGCCCCAGCGGAACATCCACTGCGGGATCTGCTCGAAGGGCAGGGCGATGCCGCCGGTCTCGATGAACAGGCTCATCACGTTGTACTTCGCGAAGGCCGCGTAGGACGGCGCCGTGAAGTACAGGAGGAAGATGAAGAACAGCGACCAGCCCACCGATTTCCGCGCCTCGCGCACGGTCGGCGTGGTGAAGAACCGCATCAGGATGTGCGGCAGCGACGCCGTGCCGACCATGAGGCAGAAGATCAGGAAGAAGAAGTCGCGCGGGCTGTAGTTGGTGAAGGCCTCGACATGCGGCTTGACCGATTCGCCGGCGGCGATGAACTGCTGCTCCATCGCGGTGATGTCGCCGAGCACCGAGCCGTACATGAGCTGCGGGATCGGCACGCCGGTCACCACGGTGGACATCCAGATCGCCGGCAGCAGGTAGGCGATGATCAGCACGATGTACTGCGCCACCTGGGTCCAGGTCACCGCCCGCATGCCGCCCAGCATCGAGCACACCAGGATGCCCGCGAGCCCGGCGAACACCGCGTAGTTGAAGTCGATGCCGAGGAACTGCGAGGCGATGATGCCCGAGGCGTAGACCTGCGCGGTCACGTAGGTGAACGAGCAGCAGAACAGCACGACGATGCCCAAGAGCCGCGGGAAATTGCCGCCGAAGCGGGTGCCGAGGAAGTCCGGGATGGTGTAGGCGCCGAACTTGCGCAGGTAGGGCGCGATCAGCACCGCCACCAGCACGTAGCCCCCGGTCCAGCCGAGCACGAAGGCGAGCCCGTCATAGCCCAGCACGTAGAGCGAGCCGGCCATGCCGACGAAGCTCGCCCCCGACATCCAGTCGGCGCCGGTGGCCATGCCGTTGTAGACCGCGGGCACCTTGCGCCCGGCGACGTAGTATTCCGAGACCAGCGCGGTCCGCGAAAGGATGCCGATGAAGGCGTAGATGCCGATCGTCAGCGCCATGTAGCCCCACAGGATGAACCTGAAGGGCACGCCGAGGAACTCGAGGATCGCCATGAGAATGACGAATCCCACGAAGCCGCCCACATAGACGGTGTAGATCCGTCCCAGGTTGGCGATGAATGCGTCCTGTTGCGTTGCCATCTGTCAGCCCCCCTCAGTCCTCGGCCACGCCGAATTCCTCGTCGATGCGGTTCTGGCGTGCGGCATACCAGAAGATCAGCACGACGAAGATGATCAGCGACCCCTGCCCGGCCATGTAGAAGCCGAGCGGGAAGCCGATGAAGCTGATCGTGTTCAGTGCGCTGACGAAGAAGTGGATGATGAACGAGAAGAACGCCCAGATGATAAGGCAGGTCCACATCAGCCGCCGGGTCTTCGCCCAGTGTGCTGCCGCGGCCTCTGGCGTGACTTGGTCGGACATTGCCGGACCTCCCAGACCGTTGCTACCGACGGGAGACCCGCACCGATGACGCTTGCGGCTGGCCACGCGCCGATCCGGACTGCGATCGGCATTCCGGGCAGGCTCCGCTTGCGATGATTTTTCGGCGCTGTCCCCCGGCTGCTGCCCCCCGTCTCTTGTTTTCATGGCGCAGTACGGTGATTAATCCCGAAAGCCGCGACGCTGTCAACATGTCGCGCGCGTGCGCAACCGGGAGCCGGACCATGCGTTTCCTGAGACTTCTGACCATCGGGGAACGGCGGGGGCGGATCGCCAGCGTCCCCGATCTCGCCTCGGCGGTGGGCATGGGCGCCGCCTATCTGGCGCAGGGCGCGAGCTATTCCTACATCCGCGCCCGCTCGGGCATGGTGGCGCCGCGGCTGATGGAGGACGCGGCGTTCGGCGAGGCCATGGACCGCTGCAAGTGGGAGGGCTTCGCCGCCGCCGCCGGCGACCTCGCGCTGATCGTCGAGGGCGACCTGCGCGGCCACGGCCCGGCGCCAGCGGCGTTCTGGCGCCGGCTCTATCGCGAGGTGCTGGCCGCCGAGCCGGTGCCGCCGCATCGCGCCGGGGCGGGCTGGGACGACCGCATCGCCGAGTTCGACGCCCGCCTCGAGCGCCACATCGCCGGCCCGCCCGGCGGCATCGAGGACGTCGCCGACTTCTCCGCCAACGTCATCCTCGAATACGCCCCGGTCGACGAGATCATCCGCGAGGTCGACCGCGAGATGGTCACCAACAACGTCAAGTTCCGCTTCATCGACCACGTCACCGACCTGCGGCGCCGCACCGACTGGCCCGCCCTGGCCGCCGCCGTGCAGGCCGCCGCGCAATCCGCCGGGGAAGGTCTCCCGGAGCCGCAGCGGTGAACGAGACCGCCCGCCCCGCCCGCCCCGCACGTACCGAGGCGGCGACGCCGCTGGTGGCGCTCGACATGGTGGTGCTCGACACCGAGACGACCGGACTCGACGTGCGCACCGACCGGGTGGTGGCGATCGGCGCGGTGCGCATGCGCGGCCGCGACATCGACGAGGCGCAGGCGCTCGACCTGCGCATCGACCCCGGCGTGCCGATCCCCGCCGAGGCCACGCGCATCCACCACATCGCCGACGCCGACGTGCAGGGCGCGCCCGGCACCGCCGAGGCGCTGGCGAAGCTCGCCGATTTCATCGGCGACGCCGTGGTGGCGGGGCACAGCATCAACTTCGACCTCGCCGTGCTGCGCCACGAGGCGGACCGGCACGGCGTGGCCTGGCGCGAGCCCGGCGCGCTCGACATCGCGCTCATCGCCGCGGCGGCGGCGCCGCAGCAGCTCGACACCTCGCTCGAGGGGCTGGCGATCGGCACCGGGGTGGAGATCGAGGGCCGCCACACCGCGCTCGGCGACGCGCTGACCACGGCGCGCATCTTCCGCGCCATGCTGCCGCGCCTGCGCCAGCGCGGCGTGCGCACGCTGGGCGAGGCCGAGGCGCTGCAGGCCCGCTCGCGCGAGCTGGTCGAGCGGCAGGAGAAGGCGGGCTGGTTCGCCCGGCCCGGCGCCCGCCCCGACTTCGCCGCCGCCCGCGCGCTGCCCAGCGTGCAGAAGGCGATCGACAGCTTCATCTACCGCCACCGGCTGGTCGACGTTATGGGCGCGCCGCCGATCACGGTCGAGCCCGGCGACACGCTGATGCATGCGGCCGAGGTCATGTGCGAGCACGGCATCGGCTGCCTCGTGGTCGAACCGCTCGAGCACGACGGCGGCGGCTTCCTGAGCGAGCGCGACCTGCTCTACGCCTTCGCCACGCGCGGCAAGGAGGCGGCGGACCTGCCGGTCGCGGAGGTGATGAGCCGCCCGGTCATCGCCATGCCGCAGGACAGCTTCCTCTACCGCGCGCTCGGCCTGATGGCCCGGCGCGGCCTGCGCTACCTCGGGGTGACCGGCGAGGACGGCGCGGTGAGCGGCGTCTTCACGCTGCGCTCGCTGCTCAGGCAGCGCGCCCTCGCCACGCTGTCGCTCGGCGACCGCATCGCCAGCGCCGAGAGCGCCGCCGAGCTCGCCTCAGTGCAGGCCGAGCTTCCCGGCCTCGCCGGGGCGCTGCTCGCCGACGGCCTCGACGCGCGCGAGGTCGCGGCGATCATCTCGGCCGAATTCCGCGCCATGACCGCGCGCGCCGCCGAGCTGGCCGCGCAGATCATGGAGACCGAGGGCCACGGCGCCGCGCCGGCCGAGCACTGCCTGATGGTGCTCGGCTCGGGCGGGCGCGGCGAGAGCCTGCTCGCCCCCGACCAGGACAACGCGGTGATCGTGGCCGACGGCTACGCCGGCGATCTCGACGCCGGGGACGACTGGTTCACCCTGTGGGGCGGGCACCTCAACCGCATCCTCGACGAGGCGGGCATCCCGCTGTGCAAGGGCGGCGTGATGGTGCGCAACCGCGCCTGGCGGCGCACGCTCGCCGAGTGGCTCAGGCAGGTCGACGCCTGGGCCGCCAATCCCGAGCCGGAAAACCTGCTCAACGTCGACATCTTCTTCGACTTCGCCCCGGCGCTGGGCGACCCGGCGCTGGCCGCGGATCTCAGGGAGCATGCGCTCGGCCGCGCGGCCGAGGCGCCCGTGCTGATCCGCGCGCTGTCGGAAGCCGTCGGCCAGCGCGGCTCGGTGCTCGGCCTCTTCGGCGGCTTTCGCAAGGACGAGCGGGGGCGCACCGACCTGAAGGCCGGGGCGCTGCTGCCGCTGGTCTCGGGGGCGCGCGCCATGGCGCTGGCGCACCGGGTGCCGGCAACCTCGACGCGCGAGCGCATCCTCGAGGCGGCCGGGAAGGCGGGGACCGGGGGTTCGGACGCACGGCAGCTCCTGGACATCCACGAGATGGTGCTGTGGCTGGTGCTGAACCAGCAGATCGCCGACATCCGCGCCGGCATCCCGCCCTCGAACGCGGTGGACACGGGCGCGCTCGACCGCGGCCAGCGCAAGACCCTGAAACACGCGCTCGAGCAGCTCGACCTGATGGACGAGATGGTGCGCGGCGTGCTGCGCTGAGCCGCCCGAGCCGAAGCCTCCCCCCCGGCCCCCCTCCCAGCGGGAGGGGGGGGCGCCCCGGGGCCGGCGCCTTGCGCCCCCCTCTCCCGCTGGGAGAGGGGCCGGGGGAGAGGCTGGTGCAAGCGGCTGCCACCCGTCACCAGCGCCCGCTCAGCGCGCGCCAGGCCAGGCTGAAGGCCCGCGCGCCGTCGTCGCGTGGCCGCGCCAGGTCGCGGGCCAGCTCCAGCGCCGGCGCCCGCGCCCGCCTGAGCACCCGCTCGGCCCGCCACACCGGCAGCAGCGCCGGCGCCGCCGCCTTCG
>DATKCQ010000152.1:0-8434 GCA_035513135.1 Thermohalobaculum sp. | reverse complement strand
CGCCGTCCATGCGGGTCGCGGTCATGAAAGCGTGTGCAAGGGTCATCAACATGGAAGGGGCCTCCTGCGGCGATGGCGATTGCCCGCAGCATAAGGTTTTTGACGGGCGCCGCCGAATCAGGAATAACTCCCACCTGTAAGCAGGATTTACATATGCAGCCGACCCGCCTGCCGCCGCTCTCGGCCCTGCGCGCCTTCGAGGCCGCGGCCCGCAACCTCAGCTTCAGCGCCGCCGGGCGCGAGCTGAACGTCACCCATGTGGCGGTCGGCCAGCAGGTCCGCCGCCTCGAGGAGCTGCTCGGCGTGGTGCTGGTGCTGCGCCACCCGCGCGGGCTCGAGCTCACGCCCGAGGGGGCGCGGCTGGCGGCCGGGCTGGTCGAGGGCTTCGGGCGCCTGCGCGAGGCGATCGACGAGCTGCGCGAGGTGCGCGGCGACCGGCCGCTGCGGGTGACCCTGACGCCGATGTTCGCCGCCAGCTGGCTGATGCCGCGGCTCGGCGAGTTCCGCTCCGCGCACCCCGACATCGAGCTGATGCTGAACCCGACGCCCGAGCGCGTCGACCTCCGGCGCGAGGACTACGACCTCGCCATCCGCTACGGCGCCGGCGAGTGGGCGGGGCTGGAGGCCGAGCCCTTCATCCCCTCGCGCTTCGTCATCGTTGCCCGGCGCGAGCTGGTCGAGGGCGTGCGGCTCGAGACGCCGGCCGACCTCGCCCGCCTGCCCTGGCTGATGCAGCAGGGCACCGACGAGTTCGACATCTGGCTGTCCGCGCACGGGGTGCGCGTCGAGGGCAAGCACAACATCACCCACCTGCCGGGCTACCTGCTGCTGCCGGCGATCCGCGAGGGGCACGGGGTGGGCTGCACCACGCGGCTTTTCATCGAGCAGGACCTGCGCGCCGGGCGGCTCGTCTCGCTGTTCGAGGACGGGCCCGGCGACATGCGCGCCGGCTACTACCTGGTGCGCCGCCCGGGCCCGATGCGCGAGCCGCTCAAGGCGCTGGTGCGCTGGCTGCACCGCGCCGCCCGCGCCGACCCCGAGGGCGCCGTTTCGCAGAGCGCGCCGGGCTAGAGCGATTTCGAGCAAAGTGGAGTCACTTTGCGACTCGGAAATCGCGGCAACTCAATATGCCAGGGCCGTTTCGGTGATTCAGGGATCACCGA
Organism: Thermohalobaculum sp.; assembly: GCA_035513135.1. GTDB lineage: Bacteria > Pseudomonadota > Alphaproteobacteria > Rhodobacterales > Rhodobacteraceae > Thermohalobaculum. The sequence goes on along the minus strand of DATKCQ010000152.1, from coordinate 7,271 downwards.
AACGGCCCTGGCCCCGCGCCTTGCCGAGGAAGGCCCCGGCGCCGAGGCCGAGGATCTTCGGCAGGTGCGTGTAGACGTAGCGCGCGCCGGCGGCGAGCACCGCCTCGACGTTGCCGGCCGTGGCCGGCATGCCGGGCACGCGCCCCGCCGCGACGATTCGGGCGAGCGTCGCCTCGATCGCCGCCTTCACCGGCGGGGCCGCCGGGTCGCCCGGGTGGCCCATGGACTGCGATAGGTCCGAGGGGCCGATGAAGAACACGTCGACGCCCTCGACGGCGAGGATCTCGTCGGCATTGGCGATCGCCGCCGCGTGCTCGAGCTGCACGCAGACCAGGCTCTCGGCGTTGGCGGCCCCGGTGAAGGCGGGCATCGCCGGGCCGAGGCCGTAGCTGTCGGGCCGGGTGCCGGCGGCCAGCCCGCGCATGGCGCCGGGGCCGAACTTCACCGCGGCGACGGCGGCGCTCGCGTCCGCCGCGCTGTTCACATGGGGCACCTGCACACCCATGGCGCCGCGGTCCATGGCGGCGGAGATCTCGGCCGCGGCGTTGCTGCGCGGGCGGACGATCGGGGTCAGGCCGGCCGCCTCGGCGGCCATCACCATCAGCTCGGCGCTCTCGAGCCCGATGCTGCCGTGCTCCATGTCGATCAGCACCCAGTCGAAACCGGCATGGCCGAGCATCTCGACCACCTGGGGCGAGGGGATCATCACCGAGCAGCCGAGCGCCGGGCGGCCCTCGGCGAGCAGCGACTTCATGCGGTTGGTCTTCATGGGCGCCTCCGTTGCAGCCGAGCCTGCTTGCCCGCCAAGCCTTCGACCGCCAAGCCTTTGGCCGCCGAGCCTTTGGTCGCCGAGCCTATGCCGGGCGCGCCGGCCAATCCAGCGCCCGGCGATCCGGCGCGACGCTCCCGGCCCGCGGGTGACGCCGCAACGGGCCTTCGACGAATTAGTTTTATTGATCCGTCCTGCAAGAACTTCTCGTTTGTCTTTCGCCTATCGCCCCACGATATTTAATTCAGACCGACGCTATCGCCCTTGGGGCATCCGGCGTCGATCAAGCAAAACTAACGCATGATGGCATCGCGCCATCGACCGGAAAGGAGGCTCGCCATGGATTCCCACTACATCTGGCTGAATAGCAACCCCGTGCTGCACGCCCAACTGCGCCGCGCGAACGAGGCGCGGTCGGCCGCCGTGTACGCCGCTTGGCGGGCCGCGGTCCAGGCGCTCGGCGCCCCGTTCCGCCGGCTCGGCGCGACCCTGCGCGCGGCAGGGCGGGCACGCGAGACGGTGAACGCCCTGAGCGCCCTGAGCGACCGGGACCTCGCGGATATCGGCCTGCATCGCGGGGAGATCGCCGGCATCGCCCGCGCCGTCGCCCATGCCGTCGCCGACGCGCCGCCCGGGACCGGCGTGACGCTGGCCGAGCTGCCCCGGCTGCGCGCCGCTGCCGAGCGGCCGGGCGCCGCCCGGCGCGGCAGGCCCAAGGCCCGGGCCGCCCGGCGCCCCGAATCGGCGCGCCAGCGGCCGGCGGCCTGACCCTGGCCGCACGAGGGCGGGAGCCGCGAATTCCACGGTTCCCGCCACCGAATTCCACGCTCGCTCCGGCGCTCGCACCCACGCTGGCGCACCATCTTGCCGGCAATGCCGCAGGTCGAGCACGACGCGGCGCCACAACCGATGGAGACCGAAATGACCGAGACCACCTGCCACGCCGCTCACAAGGCTGCCGCCGCCAACCCGCTCGCCGCCGTCGCCCGCGCGATCGGCGGGGCGGTCCGCCGGCTGCGCCGCGAGATCGAGATCGAAAGGGCCGCGCGCCAACTCGCCGCGCTGCCCGACGCGATGCTCAGGGACATGGGCATCGACCGCTACGCGATCGACTTCGCGGTGCGCCAGGGGCGCCGCGAGCACGGCCGGAGATACCCCTGAGTGCCCGCCCCGGTCGCGCCGGAGCGCCCGGCCCGCATGGACCGGGCGCTCCGGTGATTCAGGGAGCGCCAGGACGGCCCCGGCCGCTTTCCGTCCCGCGGGTCCGATCTGCGGGCCGATCCGGGTTTTGCCACCGGCGTCTTTTCGGTCAAGCTGCGGTGCGGCGGGCGAATCAGGGAAGGGCCGGCGGCGGTGCAGACCAGCATGTTCCAGCGCCATGGCGGGCTCGAGCGCGTCTCCGACCTGGTCATGGCGTTCTATGACCGGGTGCTGGCCTCGAAGCGGCTGGCGCCGTTCTTCCGCAACGCCGACATGCGCCGGCTGATCGAGCACCAGGCGCAGTACATCTCGGCGGTGATGGGCGGGCCGGCGAGTTATACCGAGGCGCAGCTGCACGAGGTGCACGCCCATCTCGACATCGCCGACGCCGACTTCGACGAGATGCTCGGCCATTTCCGCGCCGCCATGCGGGAGAAGGGCTTCCCCGCGGAGGACATCGAGACCGTGCTGCGCCGGCTCGCCGCGCTGCGCCGGGTGGTCGTCAGCCGCTGACGGCCCGCCGACGCCATCCCCCGCCGGCACCATCCCCCGCTCACGCCTCGGCGGTCAGCCCGTTGCGCGCCGCCTCGGCCTCGGCGCCGAGGCCGATGGCGTCGAGGATCCCCGCCGCCCGGTCGCGCGCCGCGCTTGCGGCCGCCGGGTCGGACGCCGCCAGCCGGCGCGCCAGTCCCAGCAGCGTCCGCGCCTCCAGCGGGCGGTAGCCGCAGGCCTCGGCAATGCGCGCCGCCTCGCGCAGGTGGCCCGCCGCCTCGGCCGGGTCCGGCGCGATGCCGGCCAGCGCCTCGAGCACCCGGATGCGCAGCCAGCGGTCGTTGTCCTTCTCGGCCCGCCGGCTGGCCCAGAGCAGCTCGTCGCGCGCCCCGGGATCGCCGCCCAGCGCCCGCACCCAGGCCCGCATGCCGCGCGAGAAGTTGACGAAATGCAGCATGTTGACCGCCTTCGCCGCCTCGAGCGCGCGCTCGAGCGTGCGCTCGGCGGCCTCGCGCCGGCCGGCCTGCATCTGGGCGTAGCCCCAGGTGGCGAGCAGCCAGGGCGAGAACGGGTAGGGCGCCCGCGCCAGGCAGTCCTCGGCGACGCGCTGCATGCGCGTCAGATCGGCCTCGGTCGGCCCGCGCAGGCTGTCGAGCAGGTTGCGGTAGTATTGCGCCGCGTAGGCATCGAGCGGCCGGCGCGTCTCCTCGGCCAGCGCCGCGGCCTCGGCCGCGTGGCGCGCCGCCCGCTCGAAGCCGCCGACCAGCGCGTGCGCCTGGGTGAGGCAGCCGAGATACCACACGGCGCGCGTCACCAGGAATCCGAAGCGGTCGTGGCGCCACTCGGCGGTGAAGCGCTCGAACCACGGCTCGAGCCGGTCGAGCGCGGCGCCCGCGTCGCCGCGCAGCAGCAGCCCCTGGGTCGCCGCGAGATCGCCCTCGGCGACGTAGCGCTCGAGGCCGTGGCGCGCCGCGATCTCGCGCGCCTGGTCGGCGGCGCGGATCGCCTTCTCCAGCCGGCCGAAGGTGCTGTGCAGGAAGCTCAGATGCACGAGCACGCGCAGCTCGCGCACGGTGTCGCCGATGCGCCCCGCCAGGTCGCGCGCCTCCTTGAGCCGGTTGACCGCGGTGACGTAGTCGCCGTTGACCATGTAGGCGAGGCGCAGCTGGCTGCGCACGTCGATGCCGAGCTCGAGCCGCTCGAGCGTCTCGGGCAGCGCGTCCAGCGCCTCGATGGCGCGCTCCAGATAGAGCGTGGCCGGGCGGTAGGCCGAGCGCTCGATGGCGCGCTCGGCCGCCTGGGGCAGGTAGCGCGCCGCCGCCTCCCACTGCCCGGCACGGTAGGCATGGGTGGCGAGCTGCTCGACCTGCTCGGCGAGGCTGTCGGCATAGAGCCGCTCGATGACACGCAGCGCCTCGGCATGGCGCTCGCGGCGCTCCTCGCCCATCAGCGAGGCGTAGGCCACGTCGCGGATCAGCGCGTGGCGGAAGGTGTATTCCGGCTCGCGGAAGGTCATCACCTCGTAGAGGAACTCGGCGCGCCCGAGCGTGCCCAGCGCCGCCGCCAGCGTCGCGTCGTCGAGTCCCGAGAGCGCCTTGAGCAGCGGCCGGGCGGCGCTGCGCCCGAGCACCGCGGCGGTCTGCAGCAGCGCCCGCTCGCGCGCGGGCAGCCGCTCGATGCGCGAGGCGATCACCGGCTCGACGCTCGACGCGGTCTCGATGTCGACGATCGGCTGCGGCGCCACATACGAGCCCATGCTGCCGACGATCCGGCCCGCTTCCTCGAGCGCCAGCACGGTCTCCTCGATGAACAGCGGCGTGCCGTCGGTGCGCTCGACCAGCAGGCGCCTGAGCGTCGCCACGCTCGGGTGCTCGCCGACCAGGCCACGCACCAGCTCCTCGGCGTCCTCGATGCTCAGCGGATGCAGCCTCAGCGCGTGCACCGAGCTGCGCCGGGCCCAGTCGTGGCGGAACTCGGGACGGCAGGTCAGGATCAGCAGGACCCGCTGGCGGTCGACGCCCTCGACCAGGCCATCGATCACGGCGCGGCTCTCGCGGTCGGTCCAGTGCATGTCCTCGATCAGCATGACCAGCGGCGCGGCGCGGGCCAGGCGGGCCGCCAGCTCGCGCATCGCCTCGGCGATGCGGCCGGCCCGGCCCTCGCTCGGCAGGCGCTCCCAGTCCGGGTCGTCGACCTCGAGGTCGAGCACGAAGGCGAGCGGCGTCTCGAGCGCCGGGTCGGCGCCGTGGCGCTCGAGCGCGCGCGCCAGCTTGTCGCCGGCGGACCGGGCGCTCTCGCCCTCGGTGATGGCGAGCAGCGAGCGCAGCAGGCGCTTGACCACCGCATAGGCCACGTCGCGGTCGAATTCCAGCGCGCCGCCCTCGGCGATCTGGCAGTCCGCCGCGGCCATCGAGGTCAGGAACTCGTGGGTCAGGCGCGACTTGCCCACGCCCGGCTCGGCGGTCAGCACCACCGCCTGGCCGCGGCCCTCGCGCACGTGGCGCCAGAGCTGGGCCATCAGCTCGATCTCCGCATGGCGGCCGACGAAGCGGGTCAGGCCGCGCCGCGCCCGCAGGTACCAGCGCGACAGCGCCGAGTTCAGCGCCAGCACCTCGTGCACCGGCTGGGTCGCGGCGAAGCCCGGGTGCTCGTTGCGGTGCAGCGGCTCGACGCGCACATAGCCGCCGGCCGAGGCGCGCACCCGGTCGGTCGCCGCGACCACGGCGCGGCGCAGCGCGTGGGTCAGCCGCCGCGCGTTGCGCAGCACCGGGCCGCTGACGCCCAGCCCGCCCGGCCCGTGGCTGACGATGGCCTCGCCGGCGTCGAGCGCCAGGCGCGCGCGGGCCCGCCCGCCCGAGACCCGCTCGATCTCGGCGCGCACCGCCAGCGCCGCGCGCGCCGCGAAGACGGCGTGCACCTCGGAGGCCTCGCGGGCGCCGAACACCGCCGTCAGCCCGGCCTCGCCGGCCTCCAGCACCACGCCGCCGTTCGCCTCGATGGCGTGGCGCGCGGTGTCGACGAGCGGGCCCAGCGCCCTTGCCGAGAGCTCGGGGTCCAGCGCCTCGAAGGCCTGCAGGGGCGAGACGATGTCGAGCTCGAGCGCGGTGACCTGGCGCCGCGTCTGGCGCGGGCGCACCGGCGGCGCCGGGGTCTCGGCGGCGGTGCGGGCGAAGGCGCGGACCTCGGCGATGAAGGCGTCGAACGCCGGCTCGCCCCGCAGCAGGAAGTGGTTGTCGCTGTCGAGCTCGACGAAACGCGCGCCCTCGATCTCGCGCGCCAGCTCGCGGCCGGCGGCGATCGGCGTCACCGCGTCGCCGCGCGCGTGCAGCACCAGGGTCGGCGCCGCCACCTGGCCGAGCAGGGCGCTGACGTCGATCTCGCCGAAGGCGTTCTGCAGCCGCCAGGCGTTCTCGGGCGAGACGGTCAGGCGTTGCAGCTCGGCGAACTGGGTGGCCGCCGCCTCGCCGGCGGCCGGCATGTAGAGCGAGGCGAAGAGCTGGCGGAACACCGGCTGCTGCTGCCCCCAGCCCTCGCGCATCAGGGTGGCGATGGCCTGGCGCCGGGCGATCTCGCCCGGGTCGCCGCGCCGCTTCCAGCCGCGCGCATAGCCGCCGTAGAGCACCAGCCCGGCGACCCGCTCGGGGTGGCGCGCGGCATAGGCGATGGCGGTGGCGGCGCCCTGCGCGGTGCCGAGCAGCGTGAAGCGCTCGACGCGGCTGGCGTCGGCGACCGCCTCGAGGTCGGCCACCATCGCCTCGAAGCTCAGGTCCGCGGCGTCCCAGTCCGAAAGGCCGTTGGCGCGCATGTCGTAGCGGATCAGCCGGTTTCCGCTGGCCAGGCCGTCGTTCAGGCTGCGGCAGCGCGGCAGGTCCAGCTCGGCCTGCAGGTGCGACATCCAGTGCGCCGCGCGCAGGATCGGCGGCCCCTCGCCCAGCGCGCTCCAGGCGATGCGCACGCCGTCGGGCGCGGTGCAGAAGTTCACCTCGCAGCGCTCCCGCGCCGCTTCGGGGGCTTCGGATGGGGCCGCGGCGGGGGCTGCCTCGGGCATCTCCGCGGCCGCCTCGGCCGGGGCGCGGCGCTGCGTCGCGGCGTGGCGCAGCTCGCCGATCAGCGCATCGACCGCGCCGTCGTCGGGATCGTAGGCGCGCAGCCGCACGGCATGGCCCAGCGCGCGCTCCGGCGCGTCGCGCAGGCGCTCCACCAGCAGGCGCAGCAGGCGCGCGGCCTGCGCCTCGGCCTGCGCCGCCTCGGCCGTGCGCCAGGCCTCGAACTCGGGGCAGCGGGGCAGGGCGAGGTCCTCGAGGAACGGCCCGCGCAGCTTGGCCGCCAGCGCCTCGAGCCGCTGCGTGGGCAGGCCCTCGAGCCCCTGCCCCACGGCGTCCTGCAGCTCGGCCCGGTCGACCGCAATGCCGGTGCGCTCGACCGCCACGGTGGCGCGGTCGGCGAGCAGCCGGTCGGCCCCGTCGGCGTTGAGGATGCGGCGGATCTTCGACAGGCTCCAGCGCAGCGCGCCCTTGGGGTCGTCGGGCAGCTCCCAGAAGATCTCGCACAGCCGCTCGCGCCGCACCGGCCGCTCGGCCAGGGCCAGGTAGGCGAGCAGCGCCCGGGTCTTGCGCGACGGCGGCATCGGCGCCGGCACGCCGCCCGCCAGCACCTCGAACGAGCCGAGGACGCGGAACTCGAGCCCCTGTGACGACGTGTCTTCGGCCATCTGCGAACTTTGCACCAACGCCCACCGGCGGGCGCAAACCATAATGAAATTTTCCGCGCGCCGCCACTTTCATGCGGCGGCGCCGGGTTTGGGTGACGC
>DATKCQ010000151.1:0-15455 GCA_035513135.1 Thermohalobaculum sp. | reverse complement strand
CAAGAGCCCGTCCGACGTGACGGTCGCCCTGGCGTTCGAGAACGACCCGTTCAGCCAGGACGTGCGCGCGGGCGTGCTCGAGGACATGAAGAAGTACGGCATGCAGGCCGTCATCGACGACCAGCTGCCGCGCGACCTCTCCGACATGTCGGCGACGCTGACCAAGGTGAAGGCGCTTCAGCCTGACGTGCTGCTCGTCTCGGGGCACTCCAAGGGTGCCGAGACCGCGGTGCGCCAGATCGGCGAGATGAACATCAACGTGCCGATGATCTCGGTCACGCACTGTGACGCGGCCGATGTCACCAACAAGTTCCCGGAGGCATCCGAGGGCATCCTTTGCGCGACCCAGTGGGACCCGACCCTGACCTATGCGGATGACTTCTTCGGGTCTGCTGCGGACTACGCCGAGGAGTTCCGGGCGGCGTTCCCCGAGTACGAGGACCGGCCGGTGCCCTACCAGACGGCGCAGGCGACAGCCGCCGTGTGGGTCTACAAGGACGCCTTCGAGCGCGCCGGAACGCTGGACAAGGAGGCGGTGCGCGATGCGCTGTCGGCGACCGACCTGATGACCTTCTACGGGCCGATCAGGTTCTCGGAGGCCGGCAACAACATCGCCAAGCCGATGGTGCTGTGGCAGATCCAGAACGGCGAGTACAACGTGGTGGCGCCGCCCGAGTTCGCCAGCCACGAGCTGGTCTGGCCGCGCAAGGCCGACGGCTCCTGATCCGCTGCCGGGCGGCCAACGGGCGGCCCCTTCGCGGGGCCGCCCATCCCCATCATCGACAGCGGCGGCGCGAGGCGGCTGACGGACCCTCATGCTGGACAACATCAACATCCTGATCATGGCGCCGGTGTATAACCTGGCGCTGATCATCGACGGGCTGCTGATCGGCTCGGTCTACGCGCTGATGGCCTACGGGCTGGCGCTGGTCTGGGGCGTGATGAACGTGAAGAACCTGGCCCAGGGCGGTTTCGTCATGGCCGGGGGCTATGTCTGCTGGTGGCTGGGCGAGAACGGCATCCACCCGTTCATCGGGCTGGTCGCGGCGGCCGCGGTGCTCTGGGTCCTCGGCTACGTGGTGTTCAAGATCGTGGTGCGCCAGGTGCTCGACCGCGATCTCTTCACCTCGCTGCTCGCCACCTTCGGCGTGGCCATCGTCACCGAGCAGGTGCTCAACATCCTGTTCACCTCGGACACCCGCTCGATCAACCTCGGCTACGAGTCGCTGACCTTTGCGGGTGGCGCAGTGAACCTGCCGGTGCAGAAGATCGGCGCCTTCGTGCTGGCCGCGGTGCTGGCGGTGGCGCTGGCGCTGTTCATGAAACGCAGCCGCATGGGCCAGGCGATCCGCGCCACGGCGCAGAACCCGCGCGCCGCCCGCGTCATGGGCATCGACACCGAGCGGGTCTATGCCTTCACCTACTCGCTCAACGCCGCGATCTGCGGCGCCTCGGGCGCGCTGGTCGCCATGATCTGGCTGATCCAGCCGTTCTACGGCCTGGCCTACGCCATCCGCGCCTTCGTCATCGTCACCGCCGCGGGCCTGGGCAACCTGCCGGGGGTGATCGTCGCCGGGCTCGGCATGGGGGTGATCGAGCAGTATGGCGGCTTCATCCTCGGCGCCACCTTCCAGCAGGCCATCGTCGTGGGGCTGCTGATCGTCGTGCTGGCGGTGCGCATGGCCCAGGCGCAGATGCGCCGCGAGATCGTCCAGTGAGGGCGCGGGCATGAAGATGGCGATCCTCTGCGCCGCCATTCTCGCGGCCGGGCTCGCGGCGCCGTTCGTGGTGCCCGACTACACCACCCAGGCCTCGGTTCTGTGGGTGATGGTCCTGCTCGCGCTGACCTGGGACATGCAGGGCGGGCAGATGGGCTACAACTCGCTCGGCAACATCTTCTTCTTCGGGCTCGGCATGTACGCCTCAGCGGTGGTGCAAATCGGGCTGTTCCACCCGGTCGGCGACTACACCTATGCCGCAGGCGTCGAGCTTTTCGAGTTCACGCCCTCCCAGTACTGGACCGGGCTGGCCCTCGGGATCCCCGTCGCCGGCGTCGTCTGCGCCATCGCGGCGATCCCGCTCGGCCTGATCTTCTTCGGCCTGCGCGGTCCCTACTTCGCCATCGGCACGCTGGCCGTCGCGGTGGCAGCGGGCGAGCTGTTCAGCGCCTGGGAGTGGGTCGGCGCCGGCTCGGGCGTCACCATGCCGTCCTTCCCGCATCACCCGGACCTCGCCAAGCTGAGCTTCTATTACATGAACTTCGCCATCGCCGTCGTCCTGTTCGCGCTGCTCGCCTGGATTTACGCGACGCGCTTCGGCCTGGCGATCAACGCCATCCGCGACGACGAGCAGAAGGCCGAGAGCATGGGCCTGCACACCACGCGCTACAAGTGCGTGAACTGGTCGATCGCCGCCTTCTTCCTCGGCATGTCGGGGGCGATCTTCGGCAACATGGTCGGCTTCATCGACCCGCGCGAGGTGGCCTTCGCCACCATCACCTTCGGCATCTTCATGGTGGTGATGGCGCTGCTCGGCGGCAAGGGCACGCTGTGGGGCCCGGTGGTCGGCGCGGTGATGTTCCACAGCTTCAAGGAGGTCACCTGGACCTACATGCTGGGCTGGCAGTGGGTGGCGCTGGGCGGGCTGATCGTGCTGATCGTCGTCTACTTCCAGGACGGCTTCATGGGCTGGCTGATGCGCGTGAAGCCCGAGTGGTTCGGCATCCGCGTCGAGGCGCGCGCGCGCGAGACCGGGCGCGCTCGGGCGATGGAGGCGGCACAATGAGCGCGATCATCGAGGTCGACAGCGTCACCAAGACCTTCGGCGGCGTGGTGGCCAACCACGCGATCTCGCTCAAGGTCGAGAAGGGCGCGATCACCGGGCTGATCGGGCCGAACGGCTCGGGCAAGACCACGCTGTTCAACTCGATCGTCGGCTACCATCCGATCGACGCCGGCTCGATCCGCTTCGAGGGCGAGGAGATCTCGCGGCTGCGCGTGCCCAGGATCGCCCGGCTCGGCCTGCTGCGCACGTTCCAGCAGACCCGCATCTACGGCAAGATGAACTGCATGCAGAACATGCTGATCTCGGTGCCGCACCGCAAGGCGGGGTTCTGGGACATGTTCGCGCGCGACACCGTGGAGCGCAGCGATCAGGCCGAGCAGCTTCTGCACTTCGTCGGGCTCTACGAGAAGCGCTGGCTGCGCGCGGGCGAGCTGAGCTTCGGCCAGCAGAAGCTGCTCGAGTTCGCCATGGCGCTGATGAACGAGCCGACCGTGCTGATGCTCGACGAGCCGACGGCGGGCATCAACCCCACCCTGATCAACGGCCTGATCGACCGGCTGCACCGGGCCAACGAGCAGTTCGGCATCACGCTGTTCGTCATCGAGCACAACATGCGGGTGATCATGAACCTGGCCGAGCGCATCTACTGCCTCGCCCATGGCGAGCTCTTGGCCGAGGGCACGCCCGACCAGATCCGCAACGACAAGCGCGTGATCGACGCCTATCTGGGGGCGCACTGATGGCCGGGCAGGATCTCGGGCGCTCGCGCGGCTACCACGCGGGCGGCGTCGACTCGGTGATCTCGGTCGACGACGTCGCCCGCGAGGCCGCCCGCATCGCCGCCGAGGCGCCGCCGCCCGAGGAACTGACCAGGCTCGCCCGCGGCGAACCGTTCCTCTCCATCGACGGCCTGCGCGCCGGCTACGGCAAGATGGAGATCCTGCACGACTTCAACCTGCGCGTGGCGCGCAACCAGTCGCTGTGCCTGATCGGCCCGAACGGCGCGGGCAAGTCCACCGTGCTGCACTCGATCTTCGGCTTCACCAGCATCTACGCCGGCACCATCACCGCGGGCGGCAAGGACGTCACGCGGATGCGGCCCTTCGAGAAGCTGCGCCAGGCGGGCATCGCCTACATCCTGCAGGACAACTCGGTGTTCCCCGGCATGACGGTCGAGGAGAACCTGTGGATGGGCGGCTTCCTGATGGAGAGCCAGGACGCGGCCAAGGAGGCGGCCGAGCGGGTGTTCGCCAAATACGACCGCCTCGCCGCCCGGCGCCGCCAGCCGGCCCGCGTGCTCTCGGGCGGCGAGCGACGGCTCCTCGAGATCAGCCGGGCGCTGGTGACGGGCCCCGACGTGCTCTTGGTGGACGAGCCCTCGATCGGGCTGGAGCCGCGCTACATCGACATGGTGTTCGAGATCCTCGACGATCTGCAGCACAACGAGGGCAAGACGATCCTGATGGTCGAGCAGAACGCCAAGAAGGGCCTGGAGTTCGCCGACATCGGCTACGTGCTGGTCGACGGCCTGCTGGCCAAGGCCGGGCCGGGCGACGAGCTGCTGGCGGACGAGGACGTCGGCCGGCTGTTCCTCGGCGGCTGAGCCGGGTGGCGCTCAGCCCCGTCCCTCGGCCTGCAGGCCGATCACCTCGCGGCGCTCCTCCGCCGCCTCGCCGGCCTCGCGGACGAGCGCGAGCAGGCGGTAGACCCCGTGCACCATCTTGCTGTAGGGCAGCACCAGGAACAGCGCCAGCACGAAGCCCAGATGCAGCGCCAAGAGCCCGCCCATCGCCGAGGTGTGGCGGAACAGGAGCAGCGCCAGCCCGCTCGTCGCGGTGAAGAACAGCAGCGCCAGGAACGCGTGCTCCATGCCCAGATGGCGCGGCTCGGAGGGCTCGCGGTCGGCGGTGATCTTGAGCCAGAACAGGCCCGCCGGGCCGATCGTCAGGCCCACCCCGCCGACCGTGCCCAGCAGCACCGGCAGCGAGTACCAGCTATAGGGCGCCACCCAGCCGAGCCCGTGGTCCATCACCGTGGCGACGCAGGTGGCGGCGAAGCACAGCAGGAAACCCCACATGGTGGCGAGGTGCAGGTGGCGGCGGCCCATCCGGTAGCGCTCGTCGGTGTCGTTGCAGCCCGCGCCGCCGCCGTCGAGATGGCGCGTGGTCGCCGCCGCCCTGAGCGCCGCGACGACATCGGCGGGCCGCACGCGCCCGCCACCCGCGGCGCGCCAGTAGCTCAGCGCCCCCATGACCATCGCCAGCACCGCGTAGCCGAAGGTGAGCGTGCCGACCGCGACCATCGCCTCGTAGGGGATCACCGCGTAGAACGCGCCCTCGCCGCGGTGCACGCCGGTAAAGACGCCCGGCCCGGTCAGCAGCATCGAGAGGATCAGCACCAGCGCCAGCGCCAGCGCCGTGGCGAGCGACAGCCACAGCCCGTTGCGCTGGAACAGGCGCGCCAGCGGGCGCGGCCAGGCGTGCGCCTCCCAGCTCTCGGCGCGCAGCTCGGCGAAGGTCCGTGGCAGGTTCACGCCGAACTCGTGCGGCGGCGCGTACTGGCAGGCGTACCAGCAGCCCTTGCAGTTGTGGCACAGATTGGCGAGGTGTGTGAGGTCGCCGTCCGGGAAGGCGCGGCGGCGCTCCATCGCCGGGAACACCGGGCAGTAGCCCTCGCAGTAGCGGCAGGCGTTGCAGATCTCCATGACGCGCCGCGCCTCGGCCAGCACCGGGGTGGACGGCGCGTCGAGCGGCTCAGTGGTGGACATCTCAGTGGCGGACATGGGCTCCGGCCTCCCTGCCTGCGATGCGCCCGAAGACGGTGCCGATGGTCATGCCGATGCCGGCGAGATAGCCCTGGCCGAGGATGTTGCCGGCCATGATCTCGCCCGCCGCCCAGATGTTGGCGGCGGGCTTGCCGCCCTCCATCAGCACGCGCGCGGTCGCGTCCACGCTGACGCCGAGATAGGTGAAGGTGATGCCCGGGCGCAGCGGGTAGCCGTAGAAGGGCGGCGTGTCGAGCGGCCGCGCCCAGTTGGTCTTTTCCGGCTCGAGGCCGCTGGTGCCCAGCCCGTCATGCGCCGCCGGGTCGAACGGCCCCTCGCGGCAGGCGGCGTTGAAGGCCTCGACGGTGTCACGCAAACGGGCGGGGTCGAGGCCGAGATTTTCGGCCAGCCCCTCGATGGTGTCGCCGGTCTCGGGCGGGAAGATCGAGGGCATGAACAGCTCGATGGCCTTCGAGTCGAGGACGGCGTAGGCGATCTGCTCGGGCTGGGCGGCCACCAGCCGGCCCCAGATGGCGTAGCGCTTGGGCCAGAAGTCCTCGCCCTCGTCGTAGAAGCGCGCGACCTCGCGGTTGACCACGATCGAGAACGGCACGCAGTCGAGCCGCGTGGCGATGCCGCCGTCGAATTTGGGCGCGCGCGCGTCGATGGCGACTGCGTGGCACTGGTCGGCCTCGCCCACCGGCTGCACCCCGGCGTCGAGCAAGAGGCGCAAGAGCCCGCCCTTGGCGTAGGGCGTGCCGCGGATCAGGAAGTTCTCGGCCGCCGGGCCCCAGGCCTCCTTCAGCCATTCGATGTTGGCCTGAAAGCCGCCCGCCGCGGCGACCAGCGCGCCGGCCTCGACGCGGGCCTCGAAGCCGCGGTCGCGGATGCTCGCGGCGCGGAACGTGCCGTCCTCGATCTCGAGCCCCACCACCTCGGCGTCGTAGGCCACGTCGATGCCCAAGTCTGCGGCGTGCAGGTAGTAGGCGTTCAAGAGCGCCTTGCCGCCGCCGAGGAAGAACGGGTTGGTGCGGCTGAGCGACAGGGTGCCGCCGAGCGAGCGCTGGAAGCGCACGCCGCGCGCGCGCATCCACTCGGCCAGCCCCTTCGACTCGCGGATGGCGAGGCGGGCCAGCTCCTCGCTGGTATTGCCCGCGGTCACCCGCATCAGGTCGTCGAGATATTCCTCCTCGGGGTAGTGCTCGGTCAGCACGTCGGTCGGGCCGTCATGCGCCGTGCGCAGGTTCCTTGTGTGGCGCGAGTTGCCGCCGCGAAAGCCGTGCGGCGCGCCCTCGCAGATCAGCACCCGCGCGCCCTGCTCGGCCGCCGATATGGCGGCGCAGAGCGCGGCGTTGCCGCCGCCCGCGACCAGCAGGTCGTAGGACTTGTCCGGGTCGATCATCGCTCGCCGTGTCCCTGCCAGATGCGGGCGGGAACCATCACCTCGCCGCGCGCCAGCAGCCGCGCGGTCCGCAGCAGCCCGGCGCTGTGCAGCGTGAGGCCGTCGGGCCCGGTCTCGTACTCCGCCGTGACCTCGATGCGGCCCGAGGGGTGCTCGAGCACCACCACGGCCGGAGATCCCTCGGGCCTCGCAGCCACGCCCTCGGCGACCGTGCCCGGCGCCAGCGCGCACGAGGCGATGCACTGGGCGCCGGTCACCGCCATCGAGGGGTGGCAGTCCCAGGGCATGAAATAACGCGCGGCCACCGCGCCGCCCTCGCGCGGCGCGGCGATCACGGCGAACTTGGGCGTCACCGACTTCGCCACGTCGCCCATCCCCATGCGCTTGCCCGCCTCGATGCGGATCGGCTCCATGCGCGCATAGAAGGCGCGGTTCTCGTCGAGCTCCGCGCGGCTCTCGTAGCCGGTCAGCCCGAACGCCTCGGCCCGCGCGATCACCACCGGCATGGCCACGTCCATGCAGGTGACCTCGATGCCGCCGATCTCGTCGCGCGGCTGGCCGGTGGGCAGCAGCGCGCCGGTGGACGAGCCCGCCACGTCGCGGAAGTTCAGCATCACCGGCGCCGCCGTGCCCGGCACGCCGTCGATGCTGGCGTCGCCCTCGTAGGTCACGTCGCCGCCCGGGGTGCGCACGATCGCCTCGATCAGCGCCCCGGTGTTGACGGCATGGATGCGCACGCGGGTCTCGGGGTCGCACGCCTCGACGAGGCCCAGCTCGATCGCCGCCGGGCCGACGCCCGAGAGGATGTTGCCGCAGGTCGGCTTGTAGTCGACCAGCCGCTCGGTCACCGCGACCTGGGCGAAGAAGTAGTCGATCTCGGCCCAGTCGTGGTCCGAGCGCGACAGCATGGCCACCTTGGTGGTGACCGCCGCGCCACCGCCGATCCCGTCGATGTTGAGCGGCTGCCCGGCGCCGAGGGCGGCCATCAGCACCTCTGACAGGGTCTCGCGGTCCTCAGGCAGCGCCTCGCGGCGGAAGTAGGGACCGCGCGAGGTGCCGCCGCGCAGGAAGAGATACGGGATCGCGGTCTGGGTCATGGCGTGGCCTCTCGGATGCTCCCGGCGACGTGCTCGGCGAAGGCCGCGGTGCCCAGCGCGCCGCCGAGGTCGGGGGTGCGGGTCTCGGGCGCGGCAAGCGCCGCGTCGGTGGCGGCCTCGATGGCGTCGGCCGCCCCCGCATGGCCGAGATGGCGCAGGAGCATGGCCGCCGAGCCGATCAGCGACACCGGGTTGGCCCGGTCCTGCCCGGCGATGTCGGGCGCCGAGCCGTGCTGCGCCTGGGCCACGGCGTGCTCCGGCCCCGCATTCAGCGAGGCGGCGAGGCCGAGCCCGCCGGAAAGCTCCGAGGCGAGGTCGGAGAGGATGTCGCCGAACATGTTGGTGGTGACGATCACGTCGAAGCGCTCGGGCACGCGCACCAGCAGCGCCGCGGCGGCGTCGACCAGCACCTCCTCGCAGGCAATGTCCTTGTGCGCCTGCGCCGCCGCGCGCACCTCGCCGAGGAACACCCCGTCCGAGACCCGCATCACGTTCGCCTTGTGCACGGCGGCGACGCGCTTCGCCGGCCGCGCTTTGGCGATGGCGAAGGCGCGCTCGGCGATGCGGCGCGAGGCCCGCGCGGTGATCTTGCGCAACGCGAGCGCCACGCCGGGCTCGGGCATGAACTCGCCCGAGCCCAGATGCATGTTGCGGTCGGCGTAGAAGCCCTCGAGGTTCTCGCGCACCACCACCAGGTCCACGGGCTTCGAGATCGGCGCCGGCACGCCCTTGCGGCTGCGCGCCGGGCGGATGTTGGCGTAGAGGTCGAGCGCCCGGCGCAGCACGCCCGAGGGGTTCAGCCCGCCCTCGGCCACGGGCGGGTACTCGTTGTGCGAGACCGGGCCGAGGACCACGCCGTCGGCGGCGCGCGCCGCCTCGATCACCGCGTCCGGGATGGTGCTGCCCTCGGCCTCGAGCGCGGCGAAGCCGATCTGCATGCGCGTCAGCTCGAGGCCGAGCCCGAAGGCGGCGTCGGCGGCCGCGAGCACCCGCTCGGTCGCCGCCGCGATCTCGGGGCCGATGCCGTCGCCGGGCAGGACCAGCAGGCGGGTCACAGGCGTGCCATCCGTGTCACCTCAGCGGCCAGGGCAGGTCGACGACCGACTGCAGCCAGCCATAGGGGAAGTTCAGCGTCAGCGCGTTGGCGAGACCGGCGACGAACAGCGCCGCGGCGGCGGTCAGGATCAGCGTGCGGCCCCAGCTCGCGCGGGCGCGCAGGCGCAGGAAGGCGATGAAGAAGCCGATCATCGCCAGGTAGAAGCCGACCAGCGCGGTGGCCGCGACCAGCCCGGCGATCCAGCCGGCGCCGCCCCACAGGTGGCCGATGCCCTCCTCGCCCACATGCTCGCCCTCGACCTCGTGGTCGAACACCGCCGGGTTGCCGCTCGAGCCGAGCACCAGCACGCCGAGCAGCATCAGCGCGAAGAACGCCGTCACCGAAGCCATCGCCATGGGGAACACGGCGCCGAGGAAGGTGTGCCGCGCCGCGTCCCACAGCGCGAAGCCGAAGATGCCCAGCGCCAGCAGGGTGAAGGCGATCTGCGGCGCGCGGTCGGTCAGCGGCGCGCGGCCGGCGACATGCGCCGCGCCGGGGCCGGCCGCGCCCTTGGCCGCGCCCTTGGCCGGGGTCGGGGCGGAATCATCGACCCGGTTGCGGGCGCCGAACCAGACCGAGACGAGGATCAGCGCCGCGATGATCAGGACACCCGGGCGCAGCACGAAGTTCCAGCCGTAGAACTGCACCGCCTGGTAGAGATAGGTCTCCGACTGCGGCGCCAGCACGTAGCCGATCAAGAGCGCCGGGCGCGGCCAGCCGAAGCGGCGCATCAGGATGCCGACCGCACCGATCGCGAGCAGCGCCACCAGGTCCTCGAGCGCCCGCGTCGCCTGGAAGGCGGCGAAGCAGACCACCATGATCATGAACGGCGCGAGCGTCGGGAACGGGATCGTGGTCAGCCGCGCGATCGGATGCGCCAGCAGCAGGCACAGCCCCGCCCCCATGACGTTCGCCACCGCCAGCGACCAGATGATCGAGTAGGTGAGGTTGAGCTCGGAGGTCACCATCGACGGCCCCGGCTCGATGCCGATCAGCACCATGCCGCCCAGGAACACCGCCATCGAGCCCGAGCCGGGGATGCCGAACAGGAGCGTCGGCAGCAGCCCGCCGCCCTCCTTGGCGTTGTTCGAGGATTCGGGCGCGATGACGCCGCGGATGTCGCCCTCGCCGAACTTCGAGGTGTCGCGCGAGGTCTGCACCGCGTGGCCGTAGGCGATCCAGTCGACCACCGAGCCGCCCAAGCCCGGAATCGCGCCGATGACGCAGCCGATGCCCGCCGAGCGCAGGCTGAGGAACCAGTTCTGCGCCCAGTCGCGCACGCCCTGCAGCCAGCCCGCCCCGAGCTTGCCGCCGCCGGCGATCGGCCGGTCGCGGCGCAGCAGGTCGACGATCTCGGGGATGGCAAAAAGCCCGAGCGCCACCACCACCAGCGGGATGCCGTCGTAGAGGTAGTCGATGCCGAACACCATGCGGAACTCGCCGGTCGCCGGCGCCGCGCCCACCGAGCCGAGCACCAGCCCGAGCCCGCACGCCGCCAGCCCCTTGAACAGGCTGCGCCCCGACAGCACGCCGACCATCGAGAGCCCGAACACCGACAGCATGAACAGCTCGGCCGAGCCGAAGGCGAGGATCAGCGGCCGCGCGATCAGCACGAAGCCGGTCAGGATGATCGCCCCGACCAGCCCGCCGAACAGCGACGAGACGAACGCCGCCGAGAGCGCGCGCGCCGCCTGCCCCTTCTTGGCCAGCGGAAAGCCGTCGAGCACCGTGGCCTGGCTGGCGCTCGAGCCGGGGATGCCCATGAGCACCGAGGCGAAGGTGTCCGAGGTCGGGATCACCGCCACCAGCCCGATCAGCATGGCGAGCGCCGAGACCGCGTCCATGCCGTAGAGAAACGGGATCAGCAGCGACAGCCCGGCGATGCCGCCGAGCCCGGGCAGCACGCCGACCATCAGCCCGATCACCACGCCGACGAACATGTAGAGGAAATGCTCGAGCGTGAAGAGATCGGCCAGCGCGGCGAGAAAGACGTCCATCATCGCGGCTGTCCCCCACTGCTGCCCGGGCGGAGGACCCGGGCGGCGGGACCGGGCGGCACGCCGCCGCCCGGCCGGTCAGCGTTGCCCCGGCGCTACTCGCCGACCGTGACGCCGAAGTCGGCGGCCAGCATGTCGATCACCCGCTGGCGCAGCTCCGGTTGAATCGTCGTGGCCTTCTCGTAGAGCGCCTGCGCGGCCTTGCCGGTGACCTGCTCGTAGGTGCCGAGCACCGGCTCCTTGGTGGCCTGGTACTCGGGATCGAGCTTCATCTTCTCCACGGCCTCCTGGTAGGCGGCGACGATCTCGTCCGGGGTGCCCTTGGGCAGGAAGATCATCTTCTGGGCGGCGAAGCCCGCGGTGAAGAAGGCGAGGTAGGTGTCATACTCCGGCCCCGACGGCGCCTCGCCGGTCAGCATCTCGTAGGCCTCGCCGAAATAGGGCAGGTCGGGGAAGGTCGGGTCGCGCATCGGGTTGCCCTCCTCGTCCACCGCGCCCCAGGAGAACAGCGGCACCGCCTTGCCCTCCTCGACCAGCGGCACGACGTTCTTCAGGTAGGCGGACGAGGTCTGGTAGTCGATGTTGGTCTCGCCGCGCTCGAAGGCGAGCCTGCCCTCGCCGCGCCCCTTGAAGCCGAAGACGTGCTGCACCTCGAGCCCCAGCATGCGGAAGGCGAGCAGCGGCACGAGGTCGAGCGAGGTCGCCCCCTGGCTGGCATAGACCAGCTTCTTGCCCTTCAGCATGCCGATGTCCTCGGCCGATTCGAGCCCCAGCCCGGGCGTGGTGTAGACGACGCCCCCGGTCGGGGTGGCCATGGCGATGCGCCAGTCCTTGTACTCGTAGCGCACGCGCGGGTCGCCCAGCAGGTAGGGGAACTGGGTCGAGCCCGAGGTGCCGAAGATGGTCAGCCCGTCCGGCCGCGCCCGGGCGGCGAACAGGTTCGCCCCCTTGGTCGAGCCGCCGCCGGGCTCGTTGACCACGACCACGGTGGGGTTGCCCGGCAGATACTTCGACAGGAACGGCGCGTTGAACCGCGCCCAAGTGTCCGAGCCGCCGCCCGGCGAGAAGGGGATCATCCATTCGATGGTCTCGCCCTCGAACGAGACCTGCGCCGAGGCCGGCCCGGCGAGGGCGAGCGCGGCGGCGCCGGCGGCCAGATGCAGCGCGGTGCGGCGGGTGATGGTGGTGAGTCCGGTCATGTGGATATCCTCCCTGACGATTGTGCGCGACCTTCGCGGAAGCGTTGCCCAATGTGAACACGTTGCGCGCCGCCTCTCAAGCCTTTCCGGCATGGTTCGTGCCGCGTTCGTGCCGCCTGCGCCCACGCCGCGCGGCGCCGGGGCCCGCGCGACCCGAAAGGGGCGGACTCGCCCGGCGCCTCCCTCCCCCCGGCCGGCACGCGGCCGGCTTGGAATTCGACCCGCCGGGACGCTATTTCGGGGGGAGACGCGCTGATGCGCCAATTCGGCAGGAGTGGCGAGACCCCATGAGTCCGACCCCCATGAGCCCGAACCCCCCGAGCCTGACCCGGCGAGCCATGCTTGCAGGCGCCCTCGGCGCGGCCGCGGCCGCGGCGCTGCCCGCCGCCGCGGCGCGGGCCGGCGCGACCCGCACCATCCCCGCGACCGGCGCGGCGATCCCCGCCGTCGGGCTCGGCACCTGGATCACCTTCAACGTCGGCGCGGACCCGGTGCTGCGCGACAGGTGCACCGCGGTGATGGCCGCCTTCTTCGAGGCGGGCGGCGGCATGATCGACTCCTCGCCGATGTACGGCTCATCGCAGCCCGTGCTGGGCCACGGGCTGGAGCGGCTCGGCCACCCCGAAAGCCTGTTCTCGGCGGAGAAGGTCTGGACCTCCTCGCCCGGCGACGGCCCGGCCCAGATCGAGCGCTCGCGCCGGCACTGGGGCGTGCCGCGCCTCGACCTGGTGCAGGTGCACAACCTGGTCGCCTGGGAGGGGCACCTGAAGACGCTGCGCCACATGAAGGAGGCAGGCGAGATCCGTCATCTGGGCATCACCACCTCGCACGGCCGCCGCCACGACGCGCTCGAGCGCATCATGCGCACCGAGCCCGTCGACTTCGTGCAGCTCACCTACAACATCCTCGACCGCGAAGCCGAGGACCGCCTGCTGCCGCTGGCCCGCGACCGCGGGCTGGCCGTGATCGTCAACCGCCCGTTCCGCCAGAAGGCGCTGATCCGGCAATTTCGCGGCCGGCCCCTGCCCGACTGGGCGGCCGAGCTCGGCGCCCGGAGCTGGGCGCAGTTCATGCTGAAATTCATCCTGTCGCACCCGGCGGTGACCGTGGCGATACCCGCCACCACGCGGGTCGAGCATCTGCGCGAGAACAAGGCCGCGGCGCTCGGGCCGCTGCCCGACGCGGCCGCGCGGCGCCGCATGGCGGCCTGGGCGCGCGATGTCTGAGTGGTGGAGCTACCGGCCCGGCGACTTCCTGCTGTTCGCGCCG
The DNA here is from genome assembly GCA_035513135.1 of Thermohalobaculum sp. Lineage (GTDB taxonomy): Bacteria > Pseudomonadota > Alphaproteobacteria > Rhodobacterales > Rhodobacteraceae > Thermohalobaculum. The sequence goes on along the minus strand of DATKCQ010000151.1, from coordinate 1,847 downwards.
CGCACCTACTGGCGGCTGTTCGAGCTGGAGAACGCGGCCTCATGGCCGCTGCCGCTGCTGGCGCTGGCGCTCGGCGCGGGGCTGCTGGTGCTGCTGCGCCGCCCGCGGCGCTGGTCCGGCCGCGTGGTCGCGCTGGCGCTGGCGCTGGCCTGGGCCTGGGTCGGCTGGCGCTTCGTCGGCGAGCGCTACGCCGCGATCAACTGGGCGGCGGTCTATGCGGCGCCGCTGTTCTACATCCAGGCCCTGCTGCTCGCCTGGTTCGGCGCGGTGCGCGACGGGCTGAATCTCTCCATCCCGCCGCGCGGGTCGGTGCGGCTGGGGCTGGCGCTCTATGCCTATGCCCTCATCCTGCACCCGCTGACCGCGCTCGCCGCCGGCCGGCCGCTGGCCGGGGCCGAGATCGCGGGCATCGCGCCCGACCCCACCGCCATCGCCACGCTCGGCGTGCTGGTGATGCTGCCCGGGGGTGGTGTGGCGGGCGCGGTGGCCGGCGGGGTGGCCGGGCCATTGCTCGCCATCCCGCTCGCCTGGTGCCTGATGAGCGGGGCGACGCTCGCCACCATGGGCGCCTGGCAGGCCTGGATCCCGCTCGCCGCCGCGGCGGTCGCGCTCGCCGCCTGGCTGCGCGAGACGTTCAGGCCGCGCTCCGCGCGCGCGCACCCGGATGCGTGACGACGCGGGCCGCCAGCCCGGCGCCGCGCCGCCCGGCCTCGGGCAGGGCCTCTCCCGCGAGCACGCCGGCGAGGAACCCCGCGGCGAAGGCGTCGCCGGCGCCGGTGGTATCGACCACCCGCTCGACCGGCAGCGCCTCGATGCGCCAGGCCTGCGCGGTGTTGGCGACCAGCGCGCCCTGCTCGCTCATGGTCACGGCGCAGATCGCGGCGTGGCGCCGCGCCCAGGCCAGCGCCGCCTCGGGGCTGTCGGTGCCGGCCAGCGCGCCGACCTCGTGGTGGTTGCCCACGAGAATGTCGCAGTGGTCGCGGATGAAGGCGAGCATCGCCCCGTGGTGGCGCGCGACGCAGCCCGCGTCGGACGGGGTGAGCGCGATGCGCGCCCCGGCGTCGCGCGCCCGGGCTGATGCTGTGCGAATCACCGCCTCGCCCTCGGGCGAGTCCCACAGATAGCCCTCGACCAGCAGCAGCGCGGCGCGCGCCGGCATCGCCGCCTCGACATCGGCCGGGCGCAACCCCTGAGCGGCGCCGAGATAGGTGCTCATGGTGCGCTCGCCGTCCGGCGTCACCAGCACGACGCAGCGCCCGGTGCCGACGCCGTCGGCCGGGCCGAGCGGCGGAAAATCGACGCCCAGCGCCGCCAGGTCGGCGCGGAAGGCGTGGCCCAGCTCGTCCTCGGCGATCTTGCCGATGAAGCTGCAGGGCAGGCCGCTGCCGCGCAGATGCGCGATCGAGTTCGCCACCGAGCCGCCCGACTGCACCAGCCCCGGCCCGACCTCCCCGTAGAGCGCCTCGGCCGCCGCGCGGTCCACCAGGTGCATGCCGCCCGGCGTCAGGCCGTGCCGCGCGATCGCCGCCGTATCGACCGAGGCGACCACGTCGACCAGCGCGTTGCCGAGCCCGACGACCCGTGTCGCGTTTCCTGCCATGCTGTTTCGGGGCCGCCCGGCCCCGCTCCTCTTGCGTGCTTGACTTCGCCGCCAACGGTCTCGGCGCTCGCCCCCGTTGTCAAGGAATGGCGGACGCGCCGGGTTCGCGCATCACTCACGTGATCCGCCTTGCGGATCAAGGTGTTGACCATGTGCTCACGCGTGAACACCTGCGCCCGCCGCCAGCGCCCGTCGCCGGATCAGTAGCGATAGTGCTCGGGCTTGAACGGGCCCTCGGGGGTGACGC
>DATKCQ010000150.1:0-16785 GCA_035513135.1 Thermohalobaculum sp. | reverse complement strand
GGTCGAGACCTACGGCGCCGAGGAGGCCTTCGTCACCGGCACCTTCGGCGGCCTGACCCCGGTGGCCGAGATCGACGGGCGGGGCTACGCCGTGCCGGGGCCGCTGACGGCGCGGCTGCGCACGCTCTACGAGGCACTGGTCGCGGCCGAGTGCGCCTAGGCGCGCCGGGCCTGGAGCGATTTCGAGCGAAGTGGACATACTTCGCGACCCGGAAATCGCGGCAACTCAACATGCCAGGGCCGTTTCGGTGATTCGGCAAACATTGAATCGGCCCTGGCCCCGCCTTGACAATCGGCCGCGATGCCGGAGGATCGCCGGGCCATCCGCCATCCACGAACCTCCGCAGCCCCGCCATGCGCGACACCGTCCTCGCCCTCCTGCTCGTCCTGCTGGCCCAGGTCACGCTGGCCGCGCTGCAGCTCGGCGTGCCGGTGCTGGCGCCCGCGCTGGTCGCGGCGCTCGGCATGCGGCCCGAGGCGGTCGGGCTGATCGGCGGGCTGATCGGCTTCGGCTCGGTCTGGCTGTTCGCCGCGAACAGCGCGGTGACCCCGGTGCTCGGGCCGCTGCGCGCGCTGATCGCCGCCTGCCTGCTCGCCGTCGCCGGCGCGGCGCTGATGCTGACCGGCTTGTGGACGGCGGTGTTCGTCGGCGCCGTGGCGATCGGCTTCGCCTATGGCGTGACCGCCCCGGCGGGCAGCCAGATCATCGCGCGCCACTCGCCGCGGCGGCTCTGGGGCACGGTGTTCTCGGTTCGTCAGGCAGGCGTGCCCGCGGGCGGCGCGCTGGCCGGGCTGATCGGCGCCGGGCTCGCCGCGGCGGTGGACTGGCGCGCCGGGCGGGTCGCGCTGGCCGCCATGCCGCTGGCCGCCGCGGCGCTGATCGCCTTCGCCCCCGCCCGCTTCGCCGCCGGCGCCAGCGGCGCGCGCTTTCGCGCCCGCGCGCTGCTCGCGCCGGGCAACGCGCTCTCGCCGTTCCGCACCATGCGCCGCCTGCCGCAGCTCGTGCCCATCGCGCTGGCGAGTCTCGGGCTCGGCACGGCGCACGCCTCGACGCTCGCCTTCCTCACCACCTACCTCACCGACGGGCTCGGCCTCAGCCTGGCGCTGGCCGGGGGGCTCTACTCCACCATGCACGGCGCCAGCCTGGTGGGCCGGCTGGTCGTGGGGGTGGCCGCCGACTGGCTCGGCTCGACGCGGATCATGCTGGTCGCGATGGCGGTGGGCTCGGCGGCGGCGCTGGTCATGCTCTCGCTCATGGACCCCGGCTGGGGGCGGCCCGCGCTGTTCGTCGCGGCGGGGCTCGCAGGCGTCGGCATCTCCACCTGGAACGGCCTCTATCTCGCCGAGGTCGCGCGCCTGGCGCCGCCCGCCGAGGTTGCCGAGGCGACCGCCGCCGTCACCTTCTGCACCTTCGCCGTCTATACCGTGGCGCCGCCGGCCTTCGCCGCGCTGGTCTGGCTGGCCGGCTACGGCCCGGCCTGGTGGTGCACCGCGGCGGTGGTCCTGGCCTCGGCGGGCGTGCTCGTCCGCGGCGCCCGCGCCGCGCCCGCCGAATGAGCCGCCCGCCCCTCGTCCTGCGCGCCGGCGCCTCGCACCTCTACCCGGGCGCGCGCGGCAGCCTGGAGGGCGCGCTCGCCGCCGCCCGCACGCCGTGCCTGGTCGCGTTCGCCGACGGCGCCGCCGCCACGGCGACGCTGGCACCGCGGGGCGACGCGCTAATCCTCGCGACTGCGCCCTACACCACCGCCCGCGGCACCGGGATCGCGGCGAAGCGCTGGCTGGTCGAGCTGAACGCCCAGGGCTTTCGCGTGCGCCGCCGGGCCTGATCCTTGCTGGGTCAGGCCTCGGCGCCGGTCAGCGCGCGGGCGAACTCTTCGGGGTCGAAGGGGGCGAGGTCGTCGATCTTCTCGCCGACCCCGATGGCGTGGATCGGCAGGCCGAAGCGGTCGGCCAGCGCCACCAGGATGCCGCCCTTGGCGGTGCCGTCGAGCTTGGTCATGACGAGGCCGGTGACGTTGGCGATCTTGAGGAAAATCTCGACCTGGCCGAGGGCGTTCTGGCCCGTGGTGGCGTCGAGCACCAGCACGGTATTGTGCGGCGCCTCGGGGTCGCGCTTGGCGAGAACGCGGACGATCTTGGCGAGCTCCTCCATCAGGTCCGTGCGGTTTTGCAGGCGCCCGGCGGTGTCGATCATCAGGATGTCGGCGCCGTCGGCCCCGGCCTTCTCCATCGCCTCGTAGGCGAGGCTGGCGGGGTCCGAGCCCTGCGGCGCGGTCATCACCGGCACGCCGGCGCGCTCGCCCCAGATCTGCAGCTGCTCGACCGCCGCGGCGCGAAAGGTGTCGCCGGCGGCGATCACCACGCTCTTGCCGGCGGAGCGAAGCTGCGCCGCCAGCTTGCCGATGGTCGTGGTCTTGCCCGAGCCGTTGACGCCGACCACCAGCACCACCTGCGGGCGCCTGGCGTAGAGGGGCAACGGCTTCGCCACGGGCTCGAGGATGCGCGCGATCTCGGCGGCCAGCGCCGCCTTGATCTCGTCTGTGGAGACGCGGCGACCATAGCGGCCCTCGGCGATGCGGGCCGACAGCTTCAGCGCCGTCTCCACACCCATGTCGGCGCTGACCAGCACGTCCTCGAGGCTCTCCAGCATGGCGTCGTCGAGCACGCGCCGCTTCACCGGCTCGGCACCGCTGACGCCGCCCAGCGTGCGGGCGATCAACCCTGGCCTGTCGCCGGCCGCCGGCGCCTCCCCTCTCCCCCTGGGAGAGGGGTCGGGGGAGAGGCCACTTCGCTCGCCGGCCGCGCCGCTCACCACTTCAGGGGCTTCGTCGACGATCGCCTCGAGGCCCTGGTCGAGCTTCGAGGAGGACTTGAACAGGCGCTCTTTCAGCTTGCCGAAGAAGGACATGGGGCTCCCGGCTCGGTTGGGTTGTCGCCTGATTAGCGCGTGCGCGCGGCGGCGGGAAGGGTCAGGCGCTCAGGCGCCCGGAGGTGGCGCCGGTGATGGTGGCGGTGACGACGGCACCCTCGGGCTGCGGGCGGGCGAAGGCAACCTCGGCGAAGGTCTCGGTGCGGCCCGTGCGGGGCTTCTCGACCAGCACCCGGTGGGTCCGACCGGCCTGCGCGGCGAGGTAGGCGGCGGCGCGCGCCTGCCCGAGGGCACGCAGGCGCCCGGCGCGCTCCTTGCGCACGGCCTTCGGCACCTGCGGCATGCGCGCGGCGGGGGTGCCGCGGCGCGCCGAGTAGGGGAAGACGTGGAGCCAGGTCAGGCCGCACTCCTCGACGAGGGCGAGCGTGTTCTCAAACATCGCCTCGGTCTCGGTGGGGAAGCCGGCGATCAGGTCGGCGCCGAACACCACGTCCGGCCGCCGGGCGCGGATCTCCGCGCAGAAACGGATGGCGTCGTCGCGCAGGTGCCGCCGCTTCATGCGCTTGAGCACCAGGTCGTCGCCCGCCTGCAGGCTGAGGTGGAGGTGCGGCATCAGGCGCGGCTCGGAGCCGATGGCGTCGATCAGCGCCGGGTCGGCCTCGATCGAATCGATCGAGGAGAGGCGCAGGCGGGGCAGGTCGGGGACCAGCCGCAGGATGCGTTGCACCAGGTCGCCCAGCCGCGGGCGGCCCGGCAGGTCGGCGCCCCAGCTCGTGAGGTCCACGCCGGTGAGGACGATCTCGTTGAAGCCGCGGCCCGCGAGCCGGCGGATCTGCTCGACCACGACGCCCGCCGGGACCGAGCGCGAGTTGCCCCGGCCGTAGGGGATGATGCAGAAGGTGCAGCGGTGGTCGCAGCCGTTCTGGATCTGCACGTGGGCGCGGGCGCGGCTGCCGAAGCCGTCGATCAGGTGGCCGGCGGTCTCGCGCGCCGACATGATGTCATCGACGAGAATCCTCTCGGTCTCGCCGATCAGGTCCGGCACGGCAAGGCGGCCCCAGGTGGCGGCGCGCATCTTCTCGAGGTTGCCGATCACCTGGTCGACCTCGGGCATCCGGGCGAAGGTGGCGGGCTCGGTCTGGGCGGCGCAGCCGGTGACGACGAGGCGCGCCGCCGGGTGCTCGCGGCGCAGCTTGCGGATCCGCTGGCGGGCCTGGCGCACCGCCTCGGCGGTCACCGCGCAGGTGTTCACGACGATCGCGTTGTCGAGCCCGGCCTCTTCGGCCAAATCGCTCATCGCCTGGGTCTCGTAGGCATTCAGCCGGCAGCCGAAGGTGACGAAGACGGGGGCGGTCATGCGCGCACCCCGGCCACGAACCCGGGCGAGAGGCGGCCCTCGAACACCTGGCTGACCGGGCCGGCCATGGCGACGTGCCCGTCCTCGCGGTACGCGATCTCGAGCGGGCCGCCGTCGAGGATCACGGTCACGCGCCGCTCGAGCAGCCCCTTGCGCACGCCGGCTACCACCGCGGCGCAGGCGCCCGAGCCGCAGGCGAGCGTGATGCCGGTGCCGCGCTCCCACACGCGCAGGCGGATGGCGTCGCGGTCCAGTACCTGGGCGAAGCCCACATTGGCGTGCTCGGGGAAGAGGGGGTGGGTCTCCCACCTCGGCCCGGCCTCGGCGAGCGGCACGGCCTCGGCGTCGTGCACGAAGAAGACGCAGTGCGGGTTGCCCATGGAGACGGCGCCCGGCGCCCCGGGAAGCGGCAGCGAGACGGTGTCGGCCGCCTCGGCCAGCGGGATGTCGCGCCAGCCGGTGCGGGCCGCGCCCATATCGACCCGGATGCGGCCATCGGCCATGCGATCGGCCGCAAGCCGTCCGTTGGCGGTGAGCATGGCGAGGCTGGCGGCGCCGCTCTCGGCCATCAGCAGGTGGGCGACGCAGCGGCTGGCGTTGCCGCAGGCGCCGGCGGTGGAGCCGTCGGCGTTCCAGAAGGTGACGCGGGGCTCGGCGCCGTCCGCGTCGGCGATCACGGCGAGCTGGTCGAAGCCCACCCCGCGATGGCGGTCACCGAGCGCGCGCGCCAGCGCCGGCGTCACGGGGTCCGCCCCGCCGCGCGCGTCGATGATGACGAAGTCGTTGCCCAGCCCGTGCATCTTGAGAAAGCGCAGGCCGGGAGACTGCTCTGGGGTCCGCCGGTCCATCGGGGGGCGTATATAACGCCCGCGCGGGGCGCGCGCCAGTGGCGGGGCGCGGCTGAAACGGCGGCGCCGGGACCATGCCTCCCCCCTGACCCCCCTCCCAGCGGGTGGGGGGAAGGCGCGGCGGCCGCCGCCGCGCGCCCCCCTCTCCCCCTGGGAGAGGGGACGGGGGAGAGGCATGCGGCGTCGGGGGGGCGCCGGGGTGCGCGGGTCACTCGCCGCCCGCGTCCCGCAGCGCCCGGTAATGCGCCAGCAGCCCGGCCGTCGAGGGATCGAGCTCCGCCTCCGCCTCGCCGCTGACGGCGGGCAGGAAGCGGGTGGCGAGCTGCTTGCCGAGCTCGACGCCCCACTGGTCGAAGGCGTTGATGTTCCAGATCACGCTCTCGGCGAAGGTCCTGTGCTCGTAGAGCGCGATCAGGCGGCCCAGTGTCGCCGGGTCGAGGGTGCGGTAGAGGATGGTGGTGGAGGGCCGGTCGCCGGGGAAGCTGCGGTGCGGGGCGAGGCGGTCGATCTCCTCGGGCCGCGTGCCGGCGGTGGCCATCTCGGCGCGGACCTCCCGCTCGCCGCGGCCGAACGCCAGCGCGGCGGACTGGGCGAGCGCATTGGCGGTGAGCTTGGCGTGGTGCTCGGGCCGCTCGTCGGCGGGCTGCGCGGCGACGAGAAAGTCCACCGGCACGGTGTCCGTGCCCTGGTGGATCAGCTGGAAGAACGAGTGCTGGCTGTTGGTGCCGGGCTCGCCCCACAGCACCGGGGCGGTGGCGGTGGGGACGGGCGCACCGTCGAGCGTCACGCGCTTGCCGTTCGACTCCATGGCGAGCTGCTGGATGTAGGCGGGGAAGCGGGCGAGGCGTTCCTCGTAGGGCACCAGCGCGACCGTGGGCCAGCCCATGGCGTTGCGGCGCCACACCGAGACGAGGGCGAGCACGACGGGCAGGTTATGCTCGAGCGGCGCGTCGCGGAAATGCGCGTCGAGGCTGCGGGCGCCGGCGAGGAAGGCGCGGAAATTCGCCCCGCCGATGGCGATGGCGATGGGCAGGCCGATGGCGGACCACACGGAATAGCGCCCGCCGACCCAGCCCCAGAAGCCGAAGACGCGCGACTCGTCGATGCCGAAGGCGCGCGTCGCCGCGCGGTTGGTCGAGACGGCGGCGAGATGGAGCCCGGCCCGCTCGCCCAGCGCCGCCTCGAGCCAGCCGCGGGCCGAGCGGGCGTTGGTCATGGTCTCGAGCGTGGTGAAGGTCTTGGAGGCGACGATGACCAGGGTGCGGGCGGGGTCGAGGTGCCGGACCGTGTCGGCCAGGTCGGCCCCGTCCACGTTGGCCACGTAGTGCAGCCGCGGGCCGTCGTGCCACGGCGCCAGCGCCCGCGTCGCCATCTCGGGGCCGAGCACCGAGCCGCCGATGCCGATGTGCACGACGTCCGAGTACGGGGCGCCGGCAGCGCCGGTGCAGCGGCCCGCGCGCACATCCTCGGCAAAGGCGAGGAAGCGCGCCAGCGTCGCGTTGACCGCCGGCATCACGTCCTCGCCGTCCACCACCACGCGCTCCCCCGCGCCACCGCGCAGCGCCATGTGCAGGGCGGCGCGGCGCTCGGTGAGGTTCACCGGGGCGCCGGCGAACATGGCGTCGCGGGACCCCTCGAGGCGGACGGCGCGGGCGAGGGCGAGAAGGGCCGCGAGGGCCCTGGCGTCGAGCTTTTCCTTGGAGACGTCGATCAGCAGGTCGTCGAGGCGGAACGAAAGGCTGGCGAAGCGGTCCGGGTCCGCGGCGAACAGCGCGCGCAGGTGCACCGGCCTGAGCCGTTCGGCCTCGGCGTGGACCTGCCTCCAGGCGTCCTCGGGGGTCATGGGGCCGTTCATGACTTCGACAGCGTGCGGCGCACGGCGTCGCGCCAGCCGGCGTATTTTGCCTCGCGGGTCTGCGCGTCGAGGGTCGGCTCGAAGCGGCGCTCGAGGGCCCAGCGCCGGGCGAACTCTTCCGGCCCCGGGTAGACGCCCGCGCGCATCCCGGCGAGCCAGGCAGCGCCGAGCGCGGTGGTCTCGGCCACCTCGGGGCGGTCCACGGGGGCGCCGAGGATGTCGGCGAGGAACTGCATGGTCCAGTCGCTCGCGATCATGCCGCCATCCACGCGCAACACCGTGCCGGGGTCGCCCTCCCAGTCGCCCTTCATCGCCTCGAGCAGGTCGCGGGTCTGGTAGCCGACGCTCTCGAGCGCGGCGCGGGCGAACTCGGCGGGGCCGGTGTTGCGGGTCAGCCCGAACATCGCTCCGCGCGCCTCGGCGTCCCAGTAGGGCGCGCCGAGGCCGACGAAGGCGGGCACGAGGTAGACGCGCTGGGCCGGATCCGCCTGCTCGGCGAGCGCCTGGGTCTCGGCGGCGTTGCGGATCAGCTTCAGCCCGTCGCGCAGCCACTGGACCACCGCCCCGGCGATGAAGATCGAGCCCTCGAGCGCGTAGGTCGGCCGACCGTCGAGCTGGTAGGCGATGGTGGTCAGCAGGCGGTTCCTGGAGGGCACCAGCTCGGCGCCGGTGTTGAGCACGGCGAAGCAGCCGGTGCCGTAGGTGGATTTCACCATGCCGGGCGTGAAGCAGGCCTGGCCCACGGTCGCCGCCTGCTGGTCGCCGGCGACGCCGAGGATCGGGATCTCGCGGCCGAAGAGGTCCGGGCGCGCGCGGCCGAACTCGGCGGCCGAATCGCGTACCTCCGGCAGCATCGCCATGGGCACGCCGAGGAGCTCGCAAAGGTCTTCGTCCCAGCGCCCGTCGCGGATGTCGTAGAGCAGGGTGCGCGAGGCGTTGGTGGCGTCGGTGACGTGCGCCGCGCCCCCCGTGAGGCGCCAGATCAGGTAGCTGTCGACGGTGCCGAACAGCAGCTCGCCGCGCTCGGCCCTGGCGCGCGCGCCCTCGACGTTGTCGAGGATCCAGGCGACCTTGGTGCCGGAGAAGTAGGGGTCGGCGAGCAGGCCGGTGCGCTCGGTGATCAGCGCCTCGTGGCCCTCGTCGCGCAGGCGCGCGCAGATCGGCGCGGTGCGCCGGTCCTGCCAGACGATGGCGCGGTGCACCGGGCGGCCGCTGGCGCGCTCCCAGACCACGGTGGTCTCGCGCTGGTTGGTGAGGCCGATGGCGGCGATGTCGGCCGGGCTCAGGCCGGCGCGCTCGATGGCCGAGCGGCAGGTGGCCGCCGTCGAGGTCCAGAGGTCCTCGGGGTCGTGCTCGACCCAGCCCGAATCGGGGAAGTGCTGCGCGAACTCCTGCTGGGCGGCGGCGACGATGCGGGAATCGCCGTCGAACAGGATCGCCCGGGACGAGGTGGTGCCCTGGTCGATGGCGAGGACGTGGCCGGTCATCTGCTCCCCTCCCGATCCGCGCATGGTCACGCTCGACGCGCCCGACCCAGTGGTAACCGAGAACGGCGCGGCGCGCCAACGCCTGCGTGGGGTTCCGCGGCGCGCGGCGCTGGCGTAATCAGGGGCGTGGCCGCCGCGCCGCCGGTCCGCCGAGGGGAGGCCCTGCCGATGACCGTCCGCACCGTTCCGACCCGCCCGATCGAGGGGCAGAAGCCGGGGACATCCGGGCTGCGCAAGAAAACCCGCGCGTTCATGCGGCCGGGATATCTGGAGAACTTCGTGCAGGCGGCGTTCGACGCGCTCGGAGGCGTGCGCGGCAAGACGCTGGTGCTGGGCGGCGACGGGCGCTACTGGGCGCGCGAGGCGGCGCGGGTGATCGCGAGGATGGCCGCGGCGAACGGCGCCGCCCGCGTGATCGTTGGGCGGGGCGGGCTGATCTCGACCCCGGCGGCCTCGTGCGTGATTCGCGGGCGCGGGGCGGATGCGGGGTTCATCCTCTCGGCCAGCCACAACCCGGGCGGCGCCGAGGCGGATTTCGGCGTCAAGGTCAACACCGCGGCCGGCGGGCCGGCGCCCGAGGCGGTGACCGAGGCGATCCACCGGCGCACGCTGGAGATCGCCGAGTATCGCATCCTCGACGCGCCGGACGTGGATCTGGACCGGCTGGGCGAGACGGGCCTTGGGCAGACGGCGGTCGAGGTGATCGACCCGGTCGCCGACTACCAGGCGCTGATGCAGGGGCTGTTCGACTTCGAGGCGATCCGGGGGCTGTTCGCGTCGGGCTTCGCCATGCGCTTCGACGCCATGCACGCGGTGACGGGGCCGTACGCGAAGGCGATCCTCGAGGGGGTGCTGGGAGCGCCCGAGGGAACGGTGCTGCGCGCAGAGCCGCTGCCCGATTTCGGCGGGCTGCACCCGGACCCGAACCCGGTGCATGCGCGCGAGCTCTACGAGCTGATGTTCTCGGACTCGGCACCCGACCTCGGCGCCGCGGCCGACGGCGACGGCGACCGCAACATGATCGTCGGGCGGGAAGCTTACGTGACGCCGTCCGACAGCCTCGCCGTGCTGGCGGCGAACGCGCACCTGGTGCCGGGCTACGCGCGGGGGCTCAAGGGTGTCGCCCGCTCGATGCCGACCAGCCGGGCGGCGGACCGGGTCGCGGCTCGGCTGGGCATCCCGGCACACGAGACGCCGACGGGGTGGAAGTTCTTCGGCAACCTGCTCGATGCCGGCCTGGCCACGCTGTGCGGCGAGGAGAGCTTCGGCACCGGCTCGGACCATGTGCGCGAGAAGGACGGGCTGTGGGCGGTGCTGATGTGGCTCAACGTCCTCGCCGCCCGGCGCGAGAGCGTGGCCGGGGTGCTGCGCGGGCACTGGGCGGCGCACGGGCGCGACTACTACTCGCGCCACGACTACGAGGGGCTGGAGACCGGCCCGGCCGAGGCGCTGATCGAGGCGCTGCGCGGCCGCCTCGACGACCTGCCCGGCACCGGGGCCGCCGGGCTGACGGTCGAGGCGGCCGACGACTTCCGCTACGTCGATCCGGTGGACGGCGCGGTGGCCGAGCGCCAGGGCGTGCGGGTGTTCTTGCGCGAGGGGGCGCGGGCGGTGTTCCGGCTCTCGGGCACGGGCACCGAGGGGGCGACGCTGCGCGTCTATCTCGAGCGGTTCGAGCCCGACCCCGCGCGCCACGCCGCGGACCCGCAGGAGGCGCTGGCAAAGGTGATCGCGGCCGCCGACGAGATCGCCGGGATCCGCCGGCGCACCGGGCGCGAGGCGCCCGATGTCCGGACCTGAGCCGTCAGCCGGAGCGGGCGGTGCCCGCCGCCCGCATGGGGCTGTGCGGGTGCTGGCCCGGGCGGGCTACCCGGCTGCCGCGCTCGACGGGCCTCCGCGGCGTGCTGATCGGCCGCGCCCGCCTGCTGCCGATGCTGGTGATCGCGCCCGGCGCCGTGCGCATCGGGCTGGGGTGACAGCGTGCCCGCGAGCCACTAGATACCGGCCATGACCCAGCCCCAGCCCGCACCGCAAGCCGCCCAGCCGCGCCCCCTGGTGAAGTTCGCCCTCGAGGTCGGCCCGCTCCTGCTCTTCTTCCTGACCTTCCGCTACGGGCGCGAGCTGCTCGAGGTGCCCGCCATCCACGGCCTGCTGGCGCCGGTCACCGGCGCCGCGGCGCTGGCGGGGCAGGGGGGCCCGCTGTTCCTCGCCACCGCGGCGTTCATGGCGGCGATCCTCGCCTCGCTCGGTGTCTCGTGGCGGCTGACCCGGCGGCTGCCGCGCATGGCGGTGTTCACGGCGATCATTGTCGCGGTGTTCGGCGGGCTCACCTTGTGGCTGCAGGACGAGATCTTCATCAAGATGAAGCCGACCATCGTCAGCCTGGTGTTCGCGGCGATCCTCGGCCTGGGGCTGCTGCGCGGCCGCTCGCACCTGAAGGACCTGATGGGCGAGACCATGCCGCTCGACGATGCCGGTTGGCTGATCTTCACGCGGCGCTGGGTGATCTTCTTTCTCGCCATGGCGGTGCTCAACGAGCTGGTCTGGCGCAGCCAGCCGACCGAGACCTGGGTCGCCTTCAAGACCTTCGCCTACCTGCCGCTGACCTTCCTGTTCCTGATATTCCAATACCCCCTGCTCAAGCGCCACGCGACCGAGGAAGGCTGATGCCGGCGAGCCCTGGTGATCTCGCACCCTGATGCCGCGGAGGTCCGCGGCCTTGGAGAGAGCTAGAGCGACTTCGAGCAGAGTGGACACACTTTGCGACTCGGAAATCGCGGCAATTCAATACGTTAGGGCCGTTTCGGTGATTCAGGAAGCACCGAAACGGCCCTAGCCGCCCTGCGCCTTCTCCACCGCCGGCAGGATCTTCCTGTCGATGTCCGAGCCCTGGATCGGCCCGATGTGCTTGTAGACGATGCGGCCCTCGCCATCGATAACGAAGGTTTCGGGCACGCCGTAGACGCCCCAGTCGATGCCGACCCGGCCCGAGCGGTCCGCGCCGATCCGTGCGTAGGGGTTGCCGAGCTCGGCGAGGAACTTCTTCGCCCCCTCCGCGCCGTCCTTGTAGTTGAGCCCGTGCACGGTCAGGCCCATCTCCGCCAGGCGCTCGATCATCGGGTGCTCGGCGCGGCAGGGCACGCACCAGCTCGCCCAGACGTTGACCAGTTTCACGCCCGGCGCCTTCATGTCGGCGGTGGAGAGCCCCGGCTCGCCCGCGTAGAGGGGGGGCAGCGCGAACTCGGGCATCGGCTTGCCGATCAGCGCCGAGGGCAGCTCGCGCCCGCCGTCCTCGCGCTGCAGGCCGAGCAGGAACACCGCCAGCACCGCCGCGGCGCCCAGCACCGGCACCAGCATCCACAGCCTCAGGCCGCCCTTCGGCGCCCCGTCGCGCTCGGTCTCGTCCGTCATCGCTCGCGCCCCCGTTCCATCTCGTCGAGCTCGCGCCGGGCGCGCGCACTGGCCGCGAGGCTCGACCACAGCAGCCAGCCGAGGATCGCCGCCGTCGCGCCGTAGGCGGCGGTCACGTAGACCGCGTACGGGTCGCCGAGGATCATGCCACCGCCCCGTGCAGCCTGAGCGCCCTGACCCGGCGCAGCCGGATCTCGGTGCGCGCGCGCACCAGCAGGATCGCCACGAAGAACAGGTAGAACCCGACGATCATCAGGTAGAGCGGCGTGCGGAACACGTCGTCCACCCGCTGCCCCTCGGCCAGGCTCAGCGATGCCGGCTGGTGCAGCGTCGACCAGAAGTTCACGGCATAGCGCGACAGGAAGGCGAAGATCACGCCCACCAGGCACAGCACGCCCGAGAGGTCCGCCGCCTTCTCCGGCTCGTCGATGGTCTCCCACAGCGCGATGTAGCCGAGATAGAAGAAGAACATCACCAGCACCGAGGTCAGCCGCGCGTCCCACACCCACCAGGTGCCCCACATCGGCTGGCCCCACACCGCCCCGGTGACCAGCGCGATGGCGGTGAAGGCCGCCCCCACCGGCGCCGCCGCCTTGGCGACGAGAAAGCTGACATGGTGGCGGCGCACGATGCCGATGGCCGAGGCCACCGCCATCACCGCGTAGGTGTTGATCGCCAGCATGGCGGCGGGCACGTGGATGAACAGGATCTTGACGGTCGAGCCCTGCTTGTAGTCCTCGGGCGTGCCGAACAGCGCCCAGGCCAGCCCGACGCCCATCACCACGCCCGCCGCGACCCACAGCGGCGCGAGCAGCCGCTCGGTCAGCCGCATGAACTCGGCCGGGTTCGCGTAGCGCCACATCGACATGGGGCTTAGGTAGTCGAGCCCGGCCCGCCGGGCAACGGGCCGATTGCCGCGGGGCTCAGTCCGGCGCGTTCGGCGCAAAAAGCTGCTGGCCGTCCACCCGGAACGCCGCGATCGCCGCCTGACCCTGGTCGGAGAGCAGCCAGTCGATGAACGCCTGCCCGGCCTCGGCCTTCACGTTCGGGCACCTCTCGGGGTTCACCAGGATCACGCCGTACTGGTTGTGCAGCGCCGCGTCGCCCTCGACCGCGATGCCGTGGCCCGCCTTGTTGCCGAAGGCGATCCAGCTGGCCCGGTCGGTCAGCGCGTAGGCCCCCATGCCGACGGCGAGGTTCAGCGTCGCACCCATGCCCGAGCCGGTCTCGCGGTACCAGCCGCCGCTCGCTGCCGCCGCATCCACCCCGGCCGCCTTCCACAGCGCCGTCTCCTTCTTGTGCGTGCCCGAATCGTCGCCGCGCGAGGCGAAGGGCGCCTGCGACTGGGCGATCCGGGCCAGCGCAGGCTCGACGTCCGTCATGCCCTTGATCCCGGCCGGGTCGGAGGCCGGCCCGACGATGACGAAGTCGTTGTGCATCAGGTCGGTCCGCGCCACGCCGTAGCCCTCGGCGACGAACCGCTCCTCGGCCGGTCTGGCGTGCACGAGCAGCACGTCGCCGTCGCAGTTCTGCGCGTTCTTCAGCGCCTGCCCGGTCCCCACCGCGACCACGCGCACCTCGATGCCGCTCATCTCGCGGAATTCCGGCAGGATCGCGTCGAAGAGCCCGGAATTCTGCGTCGAGGTGGTCGACTGCACGATGATGAACGCCTGCGCCGCCGCCGGGTGAGCGAGGCCGAGCGCCGTGCAAAGGGTCGCGGCGAGGGCCGGGAGCCGGATTGTCTTCATGCCTCTCGCCCTTGCCGGTGAGCCCTCAGATCAAGAGCCGCCCGCCGAGATAGGCCTGCGCCTCCTCGGACCCGGGCGCCTGGAAGAAGCGCCGCGCTTGGGTCCGCTCGGTCACCCGGCCGCGGTGCAGGAACACCACCTCGCCCGCCAGCCGCCGCGCGTGGTCGCGGTCGTGGGTGACGAGGACCGCCTTCACGCCCTCGGCCTCGGCCTCGCGCACCAGCGCCTCGATCGCGTCCGTCGCCTGCGGGTCGAGGCTCGCCGCCGGCTCGTCGAGCAGCAGGAGCGCGGGCCGCGCCGCCAGCGCGCGCACCATGGCGAGGCGCTGCTGCTCGCCGCCCGAGAGCACGCGCGCGGGCCGCTCGGCCATCGCTTCGAGCTGGCCCAGCGCCAGAAGCTCGGCGATCCGCCCGCGCCGTTCGGCGCGCGGCACGCCGTAGACCTTGAGCGCATGGGCGAGGTTTCCCCGCACCGATCGGCGCAGCAGCACCGGGCGCTGGAACACCACGGCGATCCGGTTGCGCCCGGGCCGCCCGGCGCCGCCATACCGGATGCGGCCCGCCGAGGGCTGGATCAGCCCGGCGATGATCCGCACCAGCAGGCTCTTGCCCGCGCCGTTCGGGCCCATCACGCAGGTGACCGGCCCGGGGGTCAGCGCCAGCGTCACGCCGTCGAGCAGCCACGCGCCGCGGGCTTCGTAACTCACGCCCTCGAGCGCCACCGGCCAGAACCCGTCGCTCGCCACCAGGTCACGCATGGGCCATCCTCGCGGCCGTGGCGCGAAGGCTCATCAGCCCGGCGCTGACCATGACCGAGAGCGCGATCAGGATCAGCCCGAGCCCGAGCGCCAGCGCCAGCTCGCCGCGCGAGGTCTCGAGCGCGATGGCGGTGGTCATCACGCGTGTCGCGTGGTCGATGTTGCCGCCGACGATCAGCACGGCGCCGACCTCGGCCAGCGCCCGGCCGAAGCCGGCCAGCGCCGCGGTGATCAGCGAATGGCGCGCATCCCACAGCAGCGTCGCCACGGTGCCCAGCCGCGTGGTGCCCATGGCGCGCAGCATCTCGTCGTACTCCCGGTGCAGGTCCTCGATCACCTGCCGGGCCAGGGCGGCGACGATGGGCGTCACCAGCACCGACTGGGCGATCACCATGGCGGTCACCGTGTAGAGCAGGCCAAGCGCGCCCAGCGGCCCCGCCGCCGAGAGCAGCATGTAGATGAGGAGCCCCACCACCACCGGCGGCAGCCCCATCAGCGCGTTGACCAGCACGGTGAGCGCGCCGCGCCCGGGGAACCGGGCCACGGCGAGCGCCGCGCCCAGCGGCAGACCGATCAGGCAGGCGATGGCGACCGCGCCGAGGCTGACCCGCAGGGTGCGCGCGACGATCTCCACCAGATCCGGGTCGAGCGCGGCGATCAGCCGAAAGGCCTCGCCAAAGGCGGCGGCGAAATCCTGCATGGGCCGCTCCTGCCGTTGCACGTCTTATTCATGCATTCTCTGTCGAAATTTTCGGGAGTCAATGCAAGGAATGCAGGACATAGCATTTCCGCCCCGGGATGCGGCCGGGGCAGCGCCGGTGCTGGGGACGGGCGATGGCGAGCCGGGGTGCAGGCCGGAATAGAGGCCGGGACAATCGGGGCGCCGGGCCTCAGGCCACGGCGAGCTCCTCGGCCTTCTTCAGGTCCACCGAGACGAGCCGGCTGACGCCGCGCTCGATCATGGTCACGCCGAACAGCCGGTCCATGCGGCTCATGGTGATGGCGTGGTGGGTGATGATGAGAAAGCGCGTGTCGGTGAGGCGCACCATTTCATCGAGCAACTCGCAGAACCGGATGACGTTCGAGTCGTCGAGCGGCGCGTCGACCTCGTCGAGCACGCAGATTGGCGCGGGGTTCGACAGGAACACCGCGAAGATCAGGCTCAGCGCGGTCAGCGTCTGCTCGCCGCCCGAGAGCAGCGACAGCGTCGAGAGCTTCTTGCCCGGCGGCTGGCACAGGATCTCGAGGCCGGCGTCGAGCGGATCGTCGGATTCCACCATGATGAGCCGCGCCTCGCCGCCGCCGAACAGGTGGCGGAACAGGTTGGCGAACTTGGCGTTGACCTGCTCGAAGGCAGCCAGGATGCGCTCGCGGCCCTCGCGGTTGAGCTCGCCGATGGCGCTGCGCAGGCGGGCGATGGCGGCGACCAGGTCGTCGTGCTCGGTGCCGATGCGCTCGCGCTCGGCGCGGACCTCCGCCGCGTCCTCCTCGGCGCGCAGGTTGACGGCGCCCAGCGCGTCGCGCTGGCGGCGCAGGCGCGCGACCTCGATCTCGGCCTGATCCGGCGGGGGAAGGTCGTCCACTCCGTCGATGCTCTCGCGCAGGCCGGCGGGGTCCGTCCCGGCCTCCTCGCGGATGCGCGCCTCGGCCTCCGCGCGCCGGGCGGCGGCGTTCTCGAGCCGGGCTTCCAGGCGGGCACGGGCCTCGCGGCGCTCCGAGGCGGCGCGCTCGGCCTCGCGTTCGGCGGCCTCGGCCTCGCGCAGGCGGGTCTCGCCCTCGGCCAGCCTATCGGCGGCGGCGCGGCGGCGGGCCTCGGCCTTGTCGATCTCGACGGCGAGCTTTTCGCGCTTGGCCGCCAGCTCGGCGGGGACGCCGTCGGCGGCGGCGCGGGCCTCGGCGGTCTCGGCGATGCGCGTCTCGAGGTCGCGCATGCGGCTGCCGGCGTTCTCCAGCCGCTCCGCCCAGGAGCGGCGCTCGCGGGCGATCTCGGCGATGCGCCGCTCGCGGGCGAGACCCTCGCGCCGCAGCTCGTCGGCACGGCCGCGGGCGGCGAGCATCGCGGTGCGGGCCGCGTCCACGGAGCCTCGCCGCGCCTCGACGGCGGCGCGTGCCTCGGCCACGTCGTCGAGCTCGGCCAGCGCGGCTTCGGCCTCGGCCAGCGCGGCTTCGGCGCCCGCGCGCTCGTCCTGGCGCAAGGCGAGGGCGTGGCGCTGGGACTCGCGGCGGCCGCGGTGCATCTCGATCTCGGACTCGGCCTTCGACAGCACGCGCGCGGCCTCGGCGAGCGCCTGGTCGGCGGCGCGCCGGCGGGTCCGCGCCGCGGTCTCCTCGGCGGTGGCCGCCTCCAGGGCGGCGCGCGCCCCGGTGCTGGCCTCGGCGGCGGCGGCGCGGCGTGCCTCGCGCTCGCCCAGGGAGCCGCTCAGCGCCGTCACGCGGTTGCGCTGCTCGAGGCG
>DATKCQ010000149.1:0-5859 GCA_035513135.1 Thermohalobaculum sp. | reverse complement strand
GCGCGAGCTCACCCCGGTCGAGGCCGGGCGGTTCGTGCTTTTCGGTGCCCACGACGCGCAGCGCATCGCGCCGAACCGACTCGGCCTGCGCATCGAGGCGGCGATGGCCTTCGGCACCGGCCACCACGGCTCGACGCGGGGTTGTCTGCTGCTGCTCGAGCGGCTGATCCGCCGGGGCGTGCGCCCGCGCCGGGTGGCCGATATCGGCTGCGGCACCGGCGTGCTGGCGATGGCGGCGGCGCGCGCCTGGAGGGTGCCCAGCCTCGCCACCGACATCGACCCGGTGGCGGTCTGGACGGCGCGCGAGAACGTGCGCGCCAACCGCCTGACCCCGTGGGTGCGGGTGGGCGAGGCGGCCGGCCTGCGCGGTGGGCTGGTCCGCGCCGGAGCGCCCTACGACCTGGTGTTCGCCAACATCCTCGCGGCGCCCCTCAGGCGCATGGCGCCCGAGCTGGCGCGGCACCTGGCGCCGGGGGGAAGGGCGGTCCTCTCGGGGCTGCTGCGCGCCCAGGCGCGCGGCGTCGAGGCGGTCTATGCCGGCCACGGCCTCAGGCGCGAGGACCGGGTCGAGCTCGGCGCGTGGGCCAGCCTGACGCTGCGTCGCCTGAAATGAATTGGGCCGCCTGAAATGAAAAGGGCCGCCAATGCATAGGGCCGCCTTGTGGGGCGGCCCCGATGCTCTCGGCGTCCGGTCGCGCGTCAGAACGCGCGGTTGGCCATCCGCTCGATGTCGGCCTGGGTGAGGCCGATGTCGTCGAGCTGGCGCGGGCTCAGCTGGCGCAGCTCGGCGACCGTGCGCCGGGTCTCGTTCCAGCGGCGGAAGGCGGCGGCCGCATTCAACGCCGCCGTCACGATCCGATGGACGGTGAGGGCGCCGAACGGGACCGCAGTGGTGGCGACGATGTGGGCCATGACGGCATCTCCTGAGTGGCGGTTTCGGGTTGTCTTCAATCGTTTGTCTGAACGGCAGATAGGGCTTCGGCGCACCGCGAACAATCGCCATAAATGCATGACGAGCTTGCGTTTTTCGCATGGCTCCCTAACGATATGTTGCAATGCACAAAAGCGACCTGGCGTGAGACGAAATCGACCTCTCCGGCATCACGGGGCTGGTTTTTGTTCCCCTTTCGTGCTAGCGAGGCCCCGAGGCGGCACGGGTGCGGGGGCGAGAGGGGTCCGGAAAATGCGGGTGATCGGTTTCGATCCGGGGCTTCTGCGCACCGGATGGGGCGTCGTCGACGTGGAGGGAAGCCGGCTCGGCCACGTCGCCAACGGCGTCTGCGCCAGCGGCGCCGGCAGCCTGGCCGAGCGGCTGGCCCGGCTGCACCGGCTGATCGAGGCGGTGGTGCGCGCGCACGGCCCCGACGCGGCGGCGGTCGAGCACAGCTTCGTCAACAAGGACGCGGGCGCCACGCTCAAGCTCGGGCAGGCGCGGGCCGTCTCGCTGCTGGTGCCGGCGCAGCTCGGCCTTCCGGTCGCCGAATACGCGCCCAATGCGGTGAAGAAGGCGGTGGTGGGCGTGGGCCACGCCGACAAGCGCCAGGTCGGCCACATGGTGCGCCGCCTGCTGCCCGGCGCCGCGATCGGCGGCGAGGACGCGGCCGACGCGCTGGCCGTCGCCATCTGCCATGCCTGGGCCGCCGGCGCCGGGCGGCGCATGGCGGCGGCGCTGGCGGGAGCGGGGCGATGATCGGCAAGATCACCGGGCGCGTGGATTACGTGGCCGAGGACCACGTGCTGATCGAGGCGGGGGGCATCGGCTACATCGTGCACTGCGCCCCGCCGACGCTGGCGGCGCTGCCGGGGCCGGGCGAGGTGGCGGCGCTCTATACCGAGCTCGTCGTGCGCGAGGACCTGATGCAGCTCATCGGCTTTCGCACCGTGGGCGAGCGCGAATGGCACCGGCTGCTGACCTCGGTGCAGGGGGTCGGCGCGCGGCTCTCGCTCGCCATCCTCGGCGCGCTCGGCCCCGACGGGGTCAGCCGGGCGCTGGCATTGGGCGATTCGGGCGCCATCCGCGGCGCGCCGGGCGTCGGCCCCAAGCTCGCCCAGCGCATCGTCAACGAACTCGCCGACAAGGCGCCGGGCGTCATGGCGCTGGGCGCGCAGGGCCGCCGCGCCGCGGCGGCGCGCGGCCCGGTGGCGTCGGGCGAGGCACTCGCCCCGGTCGCGCTGCCCGAGGCGGGCGAGGCCACCGCCGACGCCCTCTCGGCGCTGGTCAATCTCGGCTATGACCGCATGGAGGCGGCGCGCGCCGTGGCCGAGGCGGGCGATGCAGGCGCCGGCGGCCCGGCCGCTCTCATCAAGGCGGCGTTGAAAACGCTGGGCCGGAACCTCTAGGGTGCGGCGATGAGCACCCCCGGTCCGCCCGATCCGCCCGATCCGTCCGACCCGATCGTGCGCGGCGCCGAGCAGCCGCAGGACGGCGCGGAGCCGAGCCTGCGTCCGCTCTCGCTCGACGACTTCACCGGCCAGGCCGAGGCGCGCGCCAACCTCAAGGTGTTCATCGAGGCGGCGCGCCGGCGCGGCACGGCGCTCGACCACCTCCTGTTCTACGGCCCGCCGGGCCTGGGCAAGACCACGCTGGCGCAGATCGTGGCGCGCGAGCTCGGCGTGAACTTCCGCATGACCTCGGGCCCGGTGATCGTGCGCGCCGGCGACCTCGCCGCGGTGCTCACCAACCTCGAGCCGCGCGACGTGCTGTTCATCGACGAGATCCACCGTCTCAACCCGGTGGTCGAGGAGATCCTCTACCCGGCGATGGAGGATTTCGAGCTCGATCTGGTGATCGGCGAGGGCCCGGCGGCGCGCACCGTGCGCATCGACCTCGCCCCCTTCACCCTGATCGGCGCCACCACCCGGCTGGGCCTGCTCACCACACCGCTGCGCGACCGCTTCGGCATCCCCACCCGGCTCGAGTTCTATACCGAGGCCGAGCTCGCCCGGATCGTCACCCGCGCCGCCCGGCTGATGGGGCTGGAGGCCGAGGCGCAGGGCATCGCCGAGATCGCCCGGCGCGCCCGCGGCACGCCGCGCGTCGCCGTGCGGCTCCTGCGCCGGGTGGCCGACTTCGCGCTGGTCGAGACCGAGGGCCGGCTCACCCGGGCGCTGGCCGACCGGGCGCTGGCGCGGCTGGGGGTGGACCATATGGGCCTCGACGGCGCCGACCGCCGCTATCTCGGCGCCATCGCCGAGCACTACGGCGGCGGGCCGGTGGGCGTCGAGACCATGTGCGCCGTGCTCTCGGAGGCGCGCGACGCGGTCGAGGAGGTGATCGAGCCGTTCCTCCTCCAGGCCGGCCTGATCGCCCGCACGCCGCGCGGCCGCATGCTCACCGCCGGCGCCTGGCGCCACCTCGGGCTGACCCCGCCGCCGCGCGCGGGCGATGTGCTCGAGGCCGACCTGTTCGGCCAGGGCGGCCGCTGACGGCGCGATGGATCACCGCCTGACGATTCGCGTCTATTACGAGGACACCGACCTCGCGGGGGTGGTCTACTACGCCAACTATCTCAGGTTCATCGAGCGCGGCCGCACCGAGGCGCTGCGCGCCGCCGGGGTGGACCAGGCCCGGCTGCAGGCGACGCTGGGGCTGGTCTTCGTGGTGCGCAGCCTGAGCATCGACTACCTCGCCCCGGCGCGCTTCGACGATCTGGTCGAGGTGCGCACCCGAATCACCCGGCTCAGGGGCGCCTCGGTCGAGATGGCGCAGGAGATCTGGCGCGGCGACGCCTGCCTGACGCGCGCCGGCGTGACCTGTGCCTGCATGGACGCGGCCGGCCGGCCCGCCCGCATGCCCCCGGAAGTCAAGCAAAAGCTGGGCCAATTCGCCGCAGCGGAATAAGGACTTGACGAAGCCGTCAACAGCTCATGGAACGTCTCGCATTTTCGTTGGAATTCGCGCATAAAGGGCCGTGCATGCCGTGATGCGGCAAAAGGTGCGTCGCCTCCCGCCTCGCTGGGCGTAATGAGCGACACCGCGGGGCATGCTCGAGGCGCTAGAGCAGGATAGTGGACCCATGATTCTGATCGGACTGCCCGCCGCCATGGTTGGCGCGGCGGCACAACTCGCAGAGACCGGGGCGGCCCTGGCCGCGCCCGCCTTCGAAGGCGTCGACTTCTCGGTGATGGCGATGTTCCTGCGCGCCACGCCGGTGGTGCAGATCACCATGATCGTGCTGGTGGTCGCCTCGGTGTGGTCGTGGGCGATCATCGCCGAGAAGATCATGGTCTTCACCCGGCTCACCGGCAAGGCGGGCAAGTTCGAGGACCAGTTCTGGTCCGGCCAGCCGCTCGACGAGCTCTACGACCGGATCGGCGAGCGCCCGCGCTCGCCGCTCGAGCGGGTGTTCTCGGCGGGCATGAGCGAGTGGCGCCGCTCGCTGCGCCAGGAGGGCGGGCTGATCCCCGGCACCCAGGCGCGCGTCGACCGGGCGATGAACGTCGCCATCGCGCGCGAGAGCGAGGAGGCCAACCGGCGGCTCCCCTACCTCGCCACGGTCGGCTCGGTGGCGCCCTTCGTCGGCCTGTTCGGCACGGTCTGGGGCATCAAGCACGCCTTCGAGGCCATCGCCATCCAGCAGAACACCAACCTCGCCGTGGTCGCGCCCGGCATCGCCGAGGCGCTGCTCGCCACGGCGCTCGGGCTGCTCGCGGCGATCCCGGCGGTGGTCGCCTACAACCGGCTCTCGGCCGACGCGGAGCGGCTGTCCGGCGCGCTCGAGAACTTCGCCGACGAGTTCTCCACCATCCTCGGCCGCCAGATCGACCGGCAGACCGGCCCGCAATACGCGGGGGCGCACTGATGGGCGTGATGCGGCAGGCGGCGGCGCAGAGCCGCGCCGGGGCGCGGCGGCGAAGCGCGGCGCTGCGGCCCATGTCCGAGATCAACGTCACGCCGTTCGTCGACGTGATGCTGGTGCTCCTGATCATCTTCATGGTGGCGGCGCCGCTGCTCACCGTGGGCGTGCCGCTCGAGCTGCCCAGGACCGAGGCCCAGGCGCTGCCCACCGAGAAGGAGGAGCCGCTCACCATCAACCTCGACGCCGGGCGCAGGATCTACATCCAGAGGTCCGAGGTGCCGGCCGAGGAGCTGGTCGCCAAGCTCGCCGCCATCCAGGCCGAGCGCACGTCGGACCGGGTCTATCTCAGGGCCGACCAGTCGCTCGACTATGGCTGGGTGATGCAGGTGATGGGCGCGCTCAACGCCGGCGGGTTCCGCAATATCGGGCTGGTGACGGACCAGCCCGAGCCGGCGCGTACAAACTGAGGCGCGCAAACTGAGGCGTGCCCTGGCGCCCGGGCGAACGAAGAGGGAGGCGGGTACGGAAGCGCATGCGCTGGCGGGAGCTCTCGGCTGAGAAGAAGGCGGGCTGGGCGGTCTCCGGGGGCCTGCACGCCGCGCTGCTCGGCGTCGCGCTGTTCGGCGCCGACTGGTTCGCCGACCGCGACCCGCGCCCGCTCAACGTGACCTCGGTCGAGCTGATCGACGGCGCCGCCTTCGACGCGGCGCTCTCCACCGCGCCGGTGGTGCCGAACGAGGGGCCCGCGGAGCTGAGCCCGCCCTCGGAGACCACCGCCGAGACGATCGAGACGGCCAAGGCCGACGCCGGCATCGAGGCGCCCGAGATGCCGGTGCTGGCCCGGCCCGAGACGCCCCCCGACCAGCAGCCGGACTTCCAGAACATCGTGATCCCGCCGCCGCCGACCCCGGTGCCGACCGAGGCGCCCAGGCCCTCGATCGCCGAGATCCCGACGCCCGAGACCCTGCCGCGCCAGGCCGCCCGGCCCGAGAGCCCGCCGGCGACCGAGCCGTTGCAGCCACTGGCCTCGGCGCCGGCGCCCGAGCCGGCGCCGGCGCCC
>DATKCQ010000148.1:0-6411 GCA_035513135.1 Thermohalobaculum sp. | reverse complement strand
GGATCTACGATCTGGTGCGCCGCGACGAGGATGTGGGCGACGAGCCCTGAGGGGAGGCGCGCGATGACGTTCGCGCCGCTTGAGGGCGTCCGCGTCGTCGAGATGAGCCACATGATCATGGGGCCGTCCTGCGGCATGTTCCTCGCCATGCTGGGCGCCGAGGTGATCAAGGTCGAGCCGCCCGAGGGCGACCGCACGCGCACGCTGACCGGCATGGCGGCGGGGTTCTTTCCGCTGTTCAACCGGGGCAAGCGCTCGGTCCGGCTGGACCTCGAGGGCGCGCCGGGCCGCGCGGCGCTGCGCGCCCTGCTGGCGCGCGCGGACGTGTTCGTCGAGAACTTCCGCGACGGCGCGCTGGAGCGGCGCGGGCTGGCGCCCGACGCGCTGCGCGCCGAGTATCCCCGCCTCATCGTCGCCTCGCACAAGGGCTTCCTGCACGGGCCCTACGAGAATCGCACGGCGATGGACGAGGTGGTGCAGATGATGACGGGGCTCGCCTACATGACCGGGCCGAGCGGGCAGCCCTTGCGGATCGGCACCTCGGGCAACGACATCATGGCCGGGCTGTTCGGCGCGCTGGGCGTGCTGGCGGCGCTCAGGGAGCGCGAGCGCACCGGCGAGGGCGCTGCGCTGCGCGTCGGCCTGTTCGAGAACTGCCTGCTGCTGGTGGCCCAGCACATGGTGCCGTGGGAGCTCGAGGGCTACGAGGCGCCGCCGATGCCCGAGCGCGATTTCGCCTGGCCGGTCTACGACATCTTCGAGACGGCGGACGGGCGGCAGATCTTCGTCGGCGCCATCACCGCGGGGCACTGGGCGAGCCTGTGCGACCTGCTGCGGCTGGAGCGGTTGAAGGACGACCCGCGGCTGACCACGACGATGGACCGGAACCGGGCGCGGGAGTGGACCATCCCGATGATCCGCGAGCGGATTGCGGAGTGGGACGAGGCGGCGCTGAATGCGGCGCTGGAGGCGCGCGGCATCCCGTTCGCGCCGATCCGGCGGCCCGTCGAGATGTACGACGACCCGCACGTCAACCGGCCGGGCGGGCTGGTCGCCTCGCGCATGGGCGACGGCCGGGCGTTCCGCGCGCCGGGGCTGCCGCTCGAGGCGGACGGCGCGCCGGTGGTGGGACCGGCCGACGTGCCCGGCATCGGCGACGACACCGAGGCCGTGCTGCGCGAGGCCGGCTGCGGGGAGGCGCTGGTCCGCGAGGTGCTGGGGCGGGCATGAGCGGGCCGCGCACGCTCTACGACAAGCTTTGGGACGAGCACCTGGTGCGCGAGGGCCCCGACGGCACGGCGCTCCTGTGGATCGACCGGCACCTGGTCTACGAGATGACCAGCCCGCAGGCCTTCGAGGGGCTGCGCCTCAAGGGGCGCACCGTGCGCCGGCCCGACCTGACGCTGGCGGTGGTCGATCACATCGTCTCGACGGGGGACCGGGCGCAGGGGGTGGGCGACGAGCTCGCCCGCCTGATGATCGGGGCGATGCAGCGCAACGCGCGGGAGTTCGGCATCGAGCTTTTCGATGCCTTCGACCCGCGGCAGGGGATCGTCCACGTGGTCGGCCCCGAGCAGGGCTTCGTGTTGCCGGGCCTCACGGTGGTCTGCGGCGACAGCCACACCTCGACGCACGGCGCGCTGGGGGCGCTCGCCTTCGGCATCGGCACCAGCGAGGTCGAGCACGTGCTGGCGACCCAGACGCTGACCCAGCGCAGGATGCGCAACATGCGCGTCACCGTGCGCGGGCGGCTGGGCCCGGGCGTCGGCGCCAAGGACGTGGCGCTGCACATGATCGCGGCGATCGGCGCGGCGGGGGGCACCGGGCACGTCATCGAGTATGCCGGCGAGGCGGTCGAGGCGCTCTCGGTCGAGGGGCGCATGACGCTGTGCAACATGTCGATCGAGGCGGGGGCGAAGGCCGGGATGGTGGCCCCGGACGCGAAGGCCGTCGATTATGTCGAGGGCCGGCGCATGGCTCCGAAGGGCGCCGCCTGGCAGGATGCGGTCGCGTTCTGGCGGGATCTGCGTTCGGACCCGGACGCCCGGTTCGACCGGGAGGTGGCGCTGGAGGCGGGCGAGATCGCGCCGACGGTGACCTGGGGTACATCGCCCGAGGACGCGGTGCCGGTGACCGGGGCGGTGCCCGACCCCGAGAGCTTCGCGTCCGAGGGCAAGCGGGCGGCGGCGCGGCGCAGCCTCGACTACATGGGGCTGGCGCCCGGCACGCCGATGCGCGCGATCGCGGTGGACCGGGTGTTCATCGGCTCGTGCACCAACGCGCGGCTCGAGGACCTGCGCGAGGTGGCGCGCGTGGTGCAGGGCCGGCGCGTGGCGAAGGGCGTGCGGGCGATGGTGGTGCCGGGCTCGGGTCTGGTGCGCGCGCAGGCCGAGGCCGAGGGCATCGCCGAGGTGCTGGTGGCGGCCGGCTTCGAGTGGCGCGCGCCCGGCTGCTCCATGTGCATCGGGCTGAACGAGGACGTGCTGGCGCCGGGCGAGCGCTGCGCCTCGACCTCGAACCGCAACTTCGAGGGGCGGCAGGGCCGCGGCGGGCGCACCCACCTGATGAGCCCGGCGATGGCCGCGGCGGCGGCGCTGACCGGGCGGCTGACCGACGTGCGCGAGCTGGGGGGAGGGCGGCCACGCGGACGCCGGCACGCCCGGCCGGCGCGCAAGCCTCCCCCCTGACCCCCCTCCCAGCGGGAGGGGGGGACGCCCGGGGGCCGGCGCCTCGCGCCCCCCTCTCCCGCTGGGAGAGGGGCCGGGGGAGAGGCGCGCGGAGGTGCGCGGGCAAGAGCTTGGAGGCAGGCATGGAGAGGTTCACGACCCTGACCGGCGTCGCGGCGCCGTTGCTGCGGGGGAACATCGACACCGACACCATCATCCCGCAGCGCTGGTGCAAGTCGGTGACGCGCACCGGCTTCGGAGCGCACCTGTTCCACGACCTGCGCTTCGATGGCGCGGGCGCCGAGCGGGCGGACTTCGTGCTCAACCGCGCGCCGTGGCGCGCGGCGGCAATCCTGGTCGCGGGGGCCAATTTCGGCTGCGGCTCGTCGCGCGAGGCCGCGGTGTGGGCGCTGCACGAGTTCGGAGTCCGCTGCCTGATCGCGCCGTCGTTCTCGGACATCTTCGCGCGCAACTGCGTGGCGAACGGCGTGCTGCCGGTGACGCTCGACGAGGACCGGGTGGCGCGGCTGGCGGCGCTGGCCGGCGACCCGGAGACGGCGGCCCTGAGCGTGGACCTGCCGGCGCAAACGATCGTCGCCGGCGGCGAGCAGATCCCGTTCGAGATGGACCCTTACGTCCGGCACCGCCTGATCAACGGGCTTGACGAGATCGCCGTGACACTGACACATGAGCCGGAGATTGCGGCGCACGAGCGGTGGCTCGGCGCCGCGCGGCGCTGGCGCCTGCCGGCGCGCGGATGAGCGAACCGGCGCGGCACGCCGGCGATCAGGGGGAGGACTCACGATGCATCTCAACAAGCGGCAGTTCCTGGCCGGCACGGCGGCCTTCGCCGGCTCGGCGACCATGTGGCAGGTGTCGGCGCAGGGGGCCGAGCCGATCACGGCCTCGCACTCGGTCAACACCACCATCTACGCGGCGCACATGGTGGCGCAGAGCCAGGGCTTCACCGAGCAGGAAGGCATCCAGATGCACGTGATCGAGGCGCAGGGCGGCTCGAACGTGCGCAAGATCCTGGCCGCCGGGCAGGTCGGCTATGCGCTGGGCGACTCCAGCCACCCGCTGCAGCTCACCAACCGCGGGCGGGCCTCGCGGATCCTGATGGCCACCGACAACCGCTGCTCCTACGCCAACATCGTCGTGCGCAAGGAACTCTACGACCAGGGCATCGACACGGTCGAGAAGCTGGCCGAGTACCGCAACGACGGCAACAAGCCCAACATCGCGGCGACCGGCATCGGCTCGGGCACCTGGGTCTACGGCACCTACGTGCTCGAGCAGCTGGGCGTTGCCGACCAGTTCAACTGGATCGCCGGGGGCGGCTCCAAGACCATGCTGGGCGGGCTGCAGACGGCCAAGTTCGACGCGATCATGGCGGTGCCGATCTGGATCTTCGAGGCCGAGGACGCGGGCTACGGCAAGCTGCTCTACGACATCTCGGACGCCGATTCGTGGCACGGCGTGTTCGGCGGCAACATCCCCGCCACCGTGGTCTACGTGCTCGAGGAGGCGGTGACGCTGAACGCCGAGCTGACGCAGAAATACGTCAACGCCATCTTCAAGGCGATGCAGTGGCTGGGCGACTCGTCGACCGACCAGATCTACGCGGCGATCGGGCCGGTGATGCCGGGCTTCGACGAGGCGACGGTGAAGCGCGAGATCGAGTACTACAAGAAGATCTGGCAGTTCGACGGCGCCTTCCCGCAAGCCGACTTCGACACCGGCGCCAAGGTCTGGTTCCGCGAGCAGACGAAGATCGAGCCGCTGACCTACGAGGAGGTCACCGACATGAGCTTCCTCGACAACGCGCAGAAGGCATGAGGCCAGGCGAGCCGCGCATCGTCCTCGAGCGTCTGACGAAAACCTATCGCGCGGGCCGGGGCGCGGCGGTCCCGGCCGTCGACGATGTCAGCCACGACGTGCGCCAGGGCGAGTTCGCGGCGCTGATCGGCCCCTCGGGCTGCGGCAAGAGCACGATCCTGAACATGATCGCCGGGCTGATCCCGCGCTCGGACGGCTCGATCCGCATCGACGGGCGCGAGGTCGAGGCGGGCAGGCCGACGCCGAAGGTGGGCTATGTGTTCCAGCGCGACACGGTCTACCCGTGGCGCACGGTGCGGCGCAACATCGCGCTCGGCCTCGAGATCGCGCGGCGGCCCCGCGCCGAGCGCGAGCGCGAGGTGCGCCGCATGATCGAGCAGGCCGGGCTGACCGGCTTCGAGGACGCCTTCCCGATCACGCTCTCGGGCGGCATGCGCCAGCGCGTCTCGCTGATGCGCACGCTGATCATGCGCCCCGAGATCCTGCTGATGGACGAGCCGTTCGGGGCGCTCGACACCCACACCAAGCTGGAGATGCAGAACTTCCTGCTGGAGATCTGGGAGGAGGAGCAGCAGACGGTGGTGTTCGTCACCCACGACCTCGCCGAGGCGCTGACGCTGGCGGGCAGGATCATCGTGCTGTCGGCCCGGCCCGGGCGGATCAAGGACGTGTTCGACGTGCCCTTCGCCCGGCCGCGCAACGCCATCACGCTGCGCGAGACGCCGGAATACTCGGCGCTGTTCTCGCGCATCTGGCACTCGCTGGGCGAGGAGTTCCAGCGCACCAGGGCCGAGGGCTGAGATGCAGGTCTCGATGGTCTGGGTGAACTTCTGGCGACTGGCGGTGCTGGTGCTGCTGCTCGCCACCTGGGAGTGGGGCGACGCGGTGAACCAGTGGCTGATCGCCGGGCTCGCGCCCGAATGGCAGCGCGCGCTGACCATGCAGGTGCTCGAGCCGTTCTTCATCTCCAAGCCCAGCATGATCTGGGTGCGCTTCCTCGAGCTCGGCTGCCTGCGCAGCGCCGAGGGCGTCTGGCTGGTCGCGGGCGGCTTCGGCGAGTGCGTCGAGGCGCGGCCGAACAATTTGTGGTACGCCACCTGGGCGACGCTGAGGAACACCTTCTGGGGGTTCGTGGTGGGGGTCGGATCGGGCGTGATCGTCGGCCTGATCCTGGGGCGCTCGGTGTTCCTTGCCAAGGTGTTCGAGCCCTACATCGTGGCCTTCAACTCGCTGCCGCGCATCGCGCTGGTGCCGCTGATCATCCTGATCTTCGGGCTGGGGGATGCCTCGAAGATCATGACCGCCTGGGTGATCGTGTTCTTCATCGTGTTCTTCTCGACCTACGAGGGCGCGCGCGCGGTGGACCCCGACCACATCAACGTGGCCCGCCTGCTCGGCGCCTCGCAGTGGCAGGTGACCTGGGCGGTGGTGGTGCCCTCGACGCTCGCCTGGGTGTTCGCGGTGCTGACCCCGGCGCTGTCGTTCTCGCTGATCGGCGTGATCATCGGCGAGTTCATCGGCGCGCAGGTGGGCCTGGGCAAGATCATCATCGAGGCCGAGGCGACGCTGGAGACCGCCGACATGATGGTGGCGCTGTTCGTGCTGATGTTCGTCGGCGTGGCGCTGGCGCTGCTGATCCGGCGGGTGCAGGCCTACCTGCTGCGCTGGCAGGCGCAGTTCTCCGAGCGGGGGTAGGACCGGGGCGGCGCGGCCGCGCCGTGGCGGCGTGCGCGCGGGCGTGCTATTTGCTCCGCCGGAGGCCGGGTGATGGACCTGAAACAGGAGTGGGCGCCGGCGCTGCTCGGCGTGACGGTGGCTGCCGTCGCCGGGGCGCTGGGCGCGGCGATCGGCGCGGCGCCGGTGCTGGTCGCGGCGGCGGCGATCGCGCTGGGCGTCGGCGCCGTGC
>DATKCQ010000147.1:0-2968 GCA_035513135.1 Thermohalobaculum sp. | reverse complement strand
CGGCGGGCGGCCGCCCGGCGGGGTGCGCGGCCGCGGGCCGGGGCCGGGGGTGGGGGCCGGGCCGGGCTGGCGCTCGGTTGAAGGGTCGGGCTGGCCGTCGGGCATGGCGCGGTTCCTCTCGGGTGCGTTTCTGGCGGCTCTCAGGCGTGTCTCAGGCGTGTCTCAGGCTGGGACGGCGAGGTTGCGCTCGTGCGCGGCGATGGCCGCGTCGAGGTCCTCGTGGAAGACCAGCCGGCCCGAGTCGATCACCAGGCCGCAGTTGCAGAAGTCGCGCAGCGTCGCCGCGCTGTGCGAGGCCATGACCACGCGGGCCCGGCCCATGCGGGCGCGGAACGCCGCGGCGCACTTGCGCCGGAAGGCGGTGTCGCCGACGCCGATCACCTCGTCGACCAGGTAGGCGTCGAAGTCCACGCCCATGCTCAGCGCGAAGGCGAGCCGCGCCTTCATGCCCGAGGAGTAGGTGCCGACCGGCATGCGGTAGTAGGCGCCGAGCTCGGCGAAATCCTGCACGTAGTCCTCGAGCGCGCCGCTGTCGCGGCCGTAGATGCGGGCGACGAAGCGCGTGTTCTGCGCCCCGGTGAGCGCGGGGTGGAACGAGCCCGCGAACCCCATCGGCCAGGAGACCTGGCGATAGCGGGTGATGCGCCCGCGGTCGGGCTGCAGGGTGCCGGCGATCAGGCGCAGCAGCGTCGACTTGCCCGCGCCGTTGCGGCCGAGCAAGGCGATGTCGCGGTCGGGCGGCAGCAGGAAGCTGACCTCGTGCAGGATGTGCCGGGTCATGCCGTCGCGCCGGAAGCTCTTGGAGACGCGCTCGAGCCGGATCATGGCTCGACCAGCCGGTTGCCCATCGCCGCCATCAGCGCCAGGCCGAGCACGGTCAGCCCGAGCGCCAGGGCGAGCACGTAGAAGACCGAGACGTGCGATGCGTCGTAGACCGGATAGAAGCCCGAGCGCAGCAGCCCGACGAGGTGGACGATCGGGTTCCACCACAGGATCTCGCGGACAAAAAGTGGCATCGATTCATACGAGTAGAAGATGCACGAGACGAACAGGACCGGCCGCGAGATCACGCCGTAGGCGATCTCCCACCCCTTCGAGAGCGCGAACAGGGTGACGTTGACCAGGCCCACCCCAAGCCCGAGGAAGGCGCCGAGCGCCAGCATCGTCATGAGCGGCGCCGGCGCGATCTGCACCGGGTCCGCGTAGATCGCGAGGATGCCCGCGAAGACGATCCCGCCCACTGCCAGCCCGGTCAGGACCTGCAGGACGAGGCGCGCCAGCACGGTGTCGAGCGGCGTCACCGCCGGGTAGCTCAGCAGCGGCCGGTTGACGCTGACCGAGCGCCCGGTGAGCGAGGCGATGTCGTTGTAGAAGCTGAAGGCCAGGTAGCCGGTGGCGAAGAACAGCGGGAAGCTGTTGCCGAACGGCGGGCTGTGGCTGATGCGCGAGAAGGCCAGCGAGAGCAGGGCGATGAACGCCACCGGCTCGATGAACGCCCAGACATAGCCCATCATCGAGCGGCCGAAGCGCGTGGTCATCTCGCGCATGATCAGGGCGAAGAGCACCCGCGCCGGCGCGAGGATGCCCCGGGCCTGTCCACCTGCCGTGCGCGGCGCGGGTCTCTCGCGGGTCATGGGCGGATGGTTAAACGGCGATCGTTAACCCGACTTTAAAAGCGCCGGCGCAAGAGTGGCGCCGGTTCGGGTCGGGGCCCGGTTCCGGCTCCGGCGGAGGAGGGAGAGGCGGCGCATGTTCCACCATACGCTGGCGAGGTTTCTCGCGGCTGCGGACTCGCCGACCGCCGATCTCTACTTCGTGAACGCCTGCGGCGACTTCCTGCTCGGCGGCATGCGGCGGCTGGGGCCGACCGTGTTCGCCGCCGGCGATACAAGGCTGGTGATGCGCCACGACCTGCGGGCCGAGCCGGCTGACGGGGTAGAGAGGGTCGGGCGGGCCGAGCGGGCGGTGCGCGCGCCGGCGGGCCGGCGCCTGGTCTACTTCATCGACGACGCGGTCGAGCAGGGCGTGCGCGATGCGTGCCTGCCCTTCCTCTACCGCCAGAAGCTGCGGCTGGTGGAGCGCGACACGGCGCGCCGCGTCGTCCCGGCCGCCGCCGCCGTGGTGGTCAGCTCGCCCGTGCTCGCGCGCCTCTACAGCGACGTCGCCGAGACCCACGTGATCCACCCCTACTGGTCCGAGGCCATCGCCGGGCACGACCACTTCGCGCGCCTGCTCGGCGGCGAGGGGTGGATCGACGTCGCCTGTCTGGGCAGCGCCGTGCACCGCGCCGATCTGGCGTTCCTGTGGCCGGTGCTCGGTGCGGTGCTGGCGGCGCACCCGCGCGTGCGCCTGCACCTGCCCGAGCGGCAGCGCGTGCCGCCGGCGCTGGCCGGGCACCCGCGCATCCTGGCGATCCCGGGACGCGGCTGGACCATCTACCGCGCGGCGCTGAGGCCGCGGCGCTTTCACCTCGCGCTCTACCCGCTCATGGACACGCCGTTCAACCGCGCCCGCTCGGTCAACAAGCTGATCGAGCACGCGGTGGTCGGCGCCGCCCCGCTCTACTCGCGCAGCTGGCCCGAGGCCTGGCGGGCCGGGGCCGCCGGGGCCGGGCTGCTGCTGGGCAGCGACCCGGGCGAATGGCGCGACGCCATCGAGGGCCTGCTGGCGCGGCCCGGCGAGATGCTCGGCCTTGCCGGGCGGGCGGGGGAGCTCGGGCGCGCGCTCAACCGGCCCGGTCCGCAGCGCCGCCTGTGGGCGCACCTTATGGAGGGGAGACTCGATGCGGCAGCCTGAACGGCAGCTGGCGGCAGGGCAGCGCGGACCGCGCCTGGTGCGGCTGCGCATGGCGCTGAGGGGGGTCGCCTGGCGCCTTGGCCACGTGCGCCGGCGCGCCGCCGAGCGCGCGGCGCGGGCGCTGCTGCGCCTGATCGGCCGGCCGCCGCTGCGCCGGCGCCTGCCGCGCGCG
>DATKCQ010000146.1:0-2576 GCA_035513135.1 Thermohalobaculum sp. | reverse complement strand
GAACGAATGGGTGTAGGTGAGTCCGGGATAGACGTTGGTCACCGTCACGCCCTCGGCGGCGATCTCCTGGCGCAGGCAGCCGAACAGCGCCGCCTGCGCCGCCTTCGCCGCGCAATAGGCCGCCTTGCCCGGCAAGGGCTTCAGCGCCGCCAGCGAGACGATGTTGGCGATCCGCCCGCGCGAGCGGAGCAGCAAGGGCAGCAGCGCCTGCGTCACCGTGAAGGCGCCCAGCACGTTGGCGCGCCACATCGCCTCGAGCGTCTGGGGCGCGGTGTCGCGAAAGCCGCCATGGTGGAAGGCGCCGGCGTTGTTGACCAGCAGGTCGAGCGGCGCGTCCCCGGGCGCCCCCCCGGGCGCCCCCCCGAGCGCCCCCCCGGGCGCCCCCCCGAGCGCCTCCCCGAGCGCGGCCGCGATCCGGTGCACCTCCTGCGGGTCCGCCGCGTCGGCCTGCCAGAACCGCGCCCCGGCCCCGAGGCCGTTCAGCGCCTCGACATCCGCCGCCGAGCGGGTCAGCCCGGCCACCTGCCAGCCGGCGCCGAGGAACCGCTCGGCGATGGCGCGGCCGATCCCCTTGCCGGCTCCGGTGACGAACAGCACGGGCATTGGCCCCCTTTCAGGCGAGATAGTTGCGCGCGGGTGCCACCGCGACCAGATCGACCGGCCCGGACACCACCACCTCGTCCTCGGGGATGAACTTCGGCCGGTCGATGCAAAGGATGCGCCCCGGCCCCCGCGTCGGGTTGGCGTATTCGTGCACCCGGCCCGCCGGCCAGACGAAGGCGTCGCCCGCACCCACCGGCCGGCCCTGCAGCAGGAGACCCGGGTCCAGCACCAGCTCGGCCTCGCGCATCAGCCGGTGGAAATGCGCCGGGATCGCCCGCCCCGGCGCCAGCGCGAGCAGATAGAGCCCGAGGCTGGCGTTCTCGCACAGCACATGCGCCGCGCCGAAGCCGTTCGCCTCCACCGCGAAGGCGGGGCGGCGCAGCCGCGCCACGGCGAGCGGACCGCGCGCGCCGCGCACGGTCACCTCGGCGGCCCGCTGCCCCGGCCGGGCGGCGACGGCGAAGGCGAGGCAGCCGATCATGCGGGCCAGCTCGGCGGGCGCGACCGCCCCGTGCGCCACGTCGATCAGGAACCGCGCCCCGGCGCGCAGCCCCGCCTGGGCGCTGCCCGGCGCGGCGTCCGTGCCGTCGAGGACGATCGAGACATCGAGCAGCGTCCCGTCCGGCGCCTCGCCCGGCGCCGCCGCCCCCGGCCCGAGCGCGCGCAGGCGGTGGACGAAGCGGACCTCGCGGCAGCGTCCGTCCCGCGCGGCCGACGTTCCGGCGCTTGCGCCCATGCTTTCAGACCTCGCCCCGATGTTTCGGTGCCCCGAGCTGGCCGGACAGCCGCGGACGCATCCGTTAACAACTTGGCGGCTGGTGGTTAATCAAACCTTAAGCCCTGCCCCCTGCTCCCTGCCCCCTGTCGCCCCGGCGTGGGCGAGCGTCGCCTTCGCACTTGTCGGGCGCGCGCCGCGGCTTTATTGCGCACTGCACAAGCCCCTCAGCGCCGACCCGCGAGGTCCCGCCGATGCCCCAGTTCAGCAAGATCCTCGTGGCCAACCGGGGCGAGATCGCCATCCGCGTGCTGCGCGCCGCCAACGAGCTGGGCAAGCGCACCGTGGCGATCTACGCCGAGGAGGACAAGCTCTCGCTGCACCGCTTCAAGGCGGACGAGGCCTACCAGGTAGGCGCGGGCAAGGGGCCGGTGGCGGCCTATCTCGACATCCCCTCGATCATCCGCGTCGCCAGGACCTGCGGCGCCGACGCCGTGCACCCGGGCTACGGCTTCCTTTCCGAGAACCCCGACTTCGCCGAGGCCTGCGGGCAGGCCGGCATCGCCTGGATCGGGCCCTCGCCCGACACCATGCGCCTGCTCGGCGACAAGGCCAGCGCCCGGCGCGTCGCCATTGCGGCGGGCGTGCCGGTGGTGCCGGCCACCGAGATCCTGCCCGACGACATGGCCGAGGTCCGCCGCATGGCGGACGAGATCGGCTATCCCCTGATGCTCAAGGCCTCCTGGGGCGGCGGCGGCCGCGGCATGCGGCCGATCACGGGTGAGGGCGAGCTGGAGGTGAAGGTCCGCGAGGGCCGGCGCGAGGCCGAGGCCGCCTTCGGCAACGGCGAGGGCTATCTGGAGAAGATGATCCCGCGCGCCCGTCACGTCGAGGTGCAGGTGCTCGGCGACCGGCACGGGCAGGTGTTCCACCTCTTCGAGCGCGACTGCTCGGTGCAGCGGCGCAACCAGAAGGTGGTCGAGCGCGCCCCCGCGCCCTATCTCGGCGCGGACCGGCGCGCCGAGCTGTGCGAGCTGGGCCTGCGCATCGCCCGGCACGCGCATTACCACTGCGCCGGCACGGTGGAGTTCCTGCAGGACGCCGACACCGGGCAGTTCCACTTCATCGAGGTCAACCCGCGCATCCAGGTCGAGCACACGGTGACCGAGGAGGTCACCGGCATCGACATCGTCAAGGCGCAGATCCGCGTCACCGAGGGCGCCACGCTGGCCGAGGCGACCGGCGTGCCCTCCCAGGA
>DATKCQ010000145.1:0-2729 GCA_035513135.1 Thermohalobaculum sp. | reverse complement strand
GTGTCGATGCGCCCCTGCGCGGCGGAGTCGAAAAGCTCGCGGGCGCCGTCGGTGAACGGGTTGTGGCGGAAGGCGTGCAGGATCGAGACGTGCATCCGGCGGGGCGATTCGGCCTGCGCCAGCAGCGCCGCGGCGCCGGGGATGGGCGAGGCGGCGCCCACGGCGACGTGGCGGTCGCCGCGCAGCATGCCGGCCAGCGTGACGATCAGCAGCTCCTCGCGGCCGGCTGACACAGGCTGGCTCATGCGGGCGCCTCGGCCGTGAAGCCGGCGAGCCAGGCGCCAAAGCCCGCCTCGGTGCGGGCGGCCTCGGCGTAGGCGGCGAGCGCCGCGCCGTCGGGCGGGTAGACATCGGTCAGCCCGCAGGGCCAGGCGCCGTTCGGCGCCACGGCGATGCCGTCGAGGTAGAAGGCGGGCAGCGCCCCGGCGGCGCTGGCCTCGCTGGCGTAGAGGCTGTCGTCGACGATCCGCTCGACGGTCACGTAGACTTCGGACGCCGCATGAGCCATCGTCGCCAACTCCCTGCGGCGGCCTATGAAAACGTTGCCATCGCGGTCGGCGTAGGGGGCGTGGAACAGGGCCGCATCGAGCTTGACCGCGGGCAGCACCAGCACCGGGTCGGGGGCATTGCCGAAGGGGCTGTCGATCACCTGCCAGTCCGGGCGGTGCCTGAGGATGTCCGAGCCGATGACGCCCCTGAGCGGCATGAAGGGCACGGCGCGCTCGGTGGCCTGGAGCTGGGCGTGCAGCGCCGGGCAGGTGGCGTCGCGCATGGCGAGCGCCCCCGCCTCGGCGGCCGCGGTGAAGCGCGGCGCGAGGCCGTACTCGCCAAGCGTGATGGCCGCCGCCTCGACCTCGGCCACGCAGCCGGCGCCGATCAGGATGTCGGCCTGGAGCGTGCTGTAGGGCAGGCAGTAGAGCCGCAGGCCGCGCGCACCCCGCGCGATCAGGGCGCGGGTCGCCGCCATCGGCACGCCCGAGTAGTCGGCGGGCACGCCGAGCAGCGCGCCGTCGGGGATGGCGGCAGCGAGCTCGTCGAGAGTCATCGGCGTGAAGGCGGTCATCTGGTCCGTTATCAGCCTGCTGATGGCGGGGCGCTTGCGGGCCGCCCGCACGAGATGTGAAACCCGGAGGTGTGAAACCCGGATACGCGGTCTATGATACGGCCGCGCGAGCCAATGACAAGGATGCGGGGGAAATGCGCGACACCGAAGCCCTCGGGGCGGGCGACCCCGGCGCCGTGGAGGCGCTGTTCGGCGGGCGGACCGAGGCCGGCGCCCGGGCCGCGCTGGTCGAGGCCTACCGCCGTTTCGGCTGGCTGGCGGCGCGGCTGGACCCGCTGGGGCTGCGCCCGCCCGAGACCCCCGCGGAGCTCGACCCGGCGGCGCATGGCTTCACGGCCGCGGACGCGGCGCCGCTGGCCGCCGCCTATTGCGGCACGCTCGGCTGGGAGTTCGGCCACCTGCTCGACGGCGCCAGGCGCGCGTGGCTGGCGGCGCGGGCCGAGGCGGCGTGGGCGCCCGGCGCGGACGACCGGGCGCGGGCGCTGGAGCTGATCGCCCGTGGCGAGCAGCTGGAAGCCGCGTTCGGCCGGCGCATGCCCGGGGTCAAGACCTTCGGGCTGGCCGGCGCCGAGGGGATCCTGGTGCTGACCGACGCGGTGCTGCGCGCCGCGGTGGCGCTGGGCGCGCGGCGGGTGCTGACCGCGGGCATGCACCGCGGGCGCTTCACCCAGATGGGGCTCAATTTCGGCAAGCCCCTGGTCCGGCTGGTCGCCGAGGCGCAGGGCACGCCGGAGGTGCCGGCGGGGACCGGGGCGCAGTCCGACGTGCCCTACCATCTGGGGTTCGACGGGGCGGTGGCGATCGCCGGGCGCGAGGTGCCGATCTGGGTGGCGCCGCACCCCTCGCACCTGTCGCTGGTCGGGCCGATGATGCAGGGCCGCGCGCGGGCGGCGGTCGAGGCCGAGGGGGCGCGCGCCGTGCTGCCGCTGATCGTGCACTCGGAGGCCGCCTTCGCGGGGCAGGGGGTGAACGCCGAGGTGCTGCAGCTCTCGGGGCTGGCGCCCTGGCACATCGGCGGCACGGTGCACCTGGTCATCAACAACCAGATCGGCTTCACCACCGAGCCGGGCGAGGGGCGCACGGCGCGCACGCCGGTCGACATCGCCAGGCTGATCGAGGCGCCGGTCCTGCACGTGAACGGCGACGACCCGGACGCCCTGATCCGCGCGGGGCAGGTGGCGGCCGCGTATCGCGCCGCGTTCGGCGCTGACATCGTGGTGGAGCTGGTCGCCTACCGGCGCAAGGGCCACAACGAGATCGACGAGCCGCGCTTCACCCAGCCGCTGCTCTACCAGGCGATCGACGCCATGCCGCCGCTCTCAGTGCGCTATGCGCGGGAGATCGGGGCGGAAGCGGACCAAGGCAGGTTCGCCGACGAGCTCGATGCGGCCTTCGCGGCGGCCAGGGACTGGGCGCCGAACGGGCCGGAGGCGCCCCCCAGGGGGCTGGTCACGGACATCGAGGACCGGCTGTGCGCGACGGTGGAGACGGGGGTGGACCCCGATGCACTGCGCGCGCTGGGGGTGCAGCTGACGCGGCTGCCCGAGGGGTTCGCGGCGCACCCCAAGGTGGCGCGGTTCCTCGCCGAGCGGGCGCAGGCGATCGAGGCGGGCGAGGGCATCGACTGGGCCACGGCGGAGGCGCTGGCGCTGGCGAGCCTCGCCGA
>DATKCQ010000144.1:0-4809 GCA_035513135.1 Thermohalobaculum sp. | reverse complement strand
GGGCGGCGGCTCGGCGGCCGCCGCGGGCGGATCGGGCGGGTCGGGCGGATCGGGCGGGCGCGGCGCGGGCGCCGGGACGACGATGACCCGCTCGGGCCCGTAATGCTGGTGAATGTGGGGGAAGAGCAGGATGGGGCGCTCGCGCGGCCTGTGCCGTCCGTGCAGTCTGGACCGCGGCTGCTCGGGGACGGCCCAAGGAGGCTTGGTGACGGGGAAGGGCGGCTTGGCGTGCGGATGTATGTGCGGATGTATGTGCGGATGGACGTACGGATGCAAGTACGGATGCAAGTACGGCTTGCTGTGCGGCATGGGCGTCGGACCGATGCCCAGAACCGCGCCGAAGCCGCCCGAGTGGATGCCGATCCGGGCGGAGAAGCCGGCATCTCCCGCCGCCGCCGGCGTGGCGCCGAGGGCAAGGATCAGGGCGATGGCGAACGGGCGCATGGCTGCCTCCGGACCGCGTCTCATCCCTGTCATATGGGGCCTCGCGCGCTAGATGGCAAAGCATGAAACGCCGCCGGCGCGGGCGCGGACGTCCCACAGGCGGCGCCGGAGGGCCCCCGGCCGCAGGCCCGCGGCGCCACCCTCCGGGGACCTGCCTCCGACGCGTGGCACGGCGGGCCGGACAGCCGGCTGGACAATGGTTTGTTCCCCCACCCCGCACGTGCGATGCTTCGGTGCGACACTCGCCCTGGCGCGCGCCGCGACAGGAGGATCCGCCATGTCCACCAACCCGCCCACCAACCCGCCCGCCGACCCGCCAGCCGACTGCCCCGGCACGCGCCGCGACCCGGACCTGCACCGGCGGCTGAGGGCGGCGCTGGAGGCGAAGGGGCCGGGCTATCGCCCGCGCACGCGCCACCTCGGGCCGGATGGCCGGCCGAAATACGTCAACCGGCTGATCCTCGAGGCCTCGCCCTACCTGATCCAGCACGCGCACAACCCGGTGGACTGGCGGCCCTGGGGCGCCGGGACGCTGGCCGAGGCACAGGCGCGCGACCTGCCGGTGTTTCTCTCGGTCGGCTACGCCACCTGCCACTGGTGCCACGTGATGGAGGAGGAGAGCTTCGACAACGAGGCCGTGGCGCAGATTCTCAACGTGCATTTCATACCGGTGAAGGTGGACCGCGAGCAGCACCCGGCCGTCGACCAGGTCTACATCACCGCGACCCAGCTCCAGCAGGGCCATGCCGGCTGGCCGAACTCGCTGTTCCTGTTGCCGGACGGGCGTCCGTTCCACACCGGCACCTACTTCCCGCGCCCGCATTTCATGCAGCTCCTGCAGTCGGTGGCGCAGTTGTGGCGCAGCGGCCAGCGCGACGAGATCGGGCGCGTGGCGGACCAGATCTGCGCCGCCATCCAGCGCCTCGCCCCCGCCGGGGTCGCCGCCGGCCCGCCGCCGGGGGACGAGGTCCACGCCGCCGCGGTCGCCCAGCTCGCCGAGATGCACAACCCCTCCGAGGGCGGCTTCTCCACCACCCAGCAGTTCCCGCAGGAGGGGTTCGTCCTCTACCTGCTCGACCACTGGCGGCGCACCGGAGACAGCCGGGCGCTGCGCGTGGCGGGGCGCGCGCTCGAGGGCATCGCCGCGGGCGGCATCCACGACCATGTGGGGGGCGGCTTTCACCGCTACACGGTGGATGCGAACTGGCGCACGCCGCATTTCGAGAAGATGCTCTACAATCAGGCCCAGCTCGCCCGCGCCTTCATCGAGGGCTGGGAGGCGACGCGCAACCCCGCCTGGCGCCGCGCCGCCGAGCGGGCCCTCGCCTACGTGCTGCGCGACATGACCGACGCCGAGGGCGCCTTCCACTCGGCCGAGGACGCCGACAGCCCCGACGGCAGCGGCGAACGCGCGGAGGGGGCATTCTACGTCTGGCCGCCCGAGGCGGTGCGCGCGGCCCTCGGTGCCGGGGCGGGCTGGGCGATCGAGGCGCTCGGCCTCGATCAGCGGCCCACCGTCGAGGATGGCCCGGTGGCGCATTTCGACCCGGCCGAGCCGCCCGACCTCGCCCGCCTCGACCCGCTGCTCGAGCGCCTGCGCGCGGCGCGCGAGGAACGCCCCCGCCCGCTGCGCGACGACAAGGTGATCGCCGGCTGGAACGGCCTGATGATCCGCGCGCTCGCCGAAGCGGCGGTGGCCTTCGACGAGCCTGCCCACGCGCAGGCGGCGGCGCGGGCGGCCGAGGCGCTGTGGTCGCGGCACTGGACGGACGGGCGGCTGATGCGGCTCTGGGCGGCGGGCCGGGCCGGCGAGGACGGCGTGCTCGAGGACTATGCCTGGGCCGGGCTCGGCTTCCTGGCACTGTGGGACGCGACCGGCGCCGAGCCCTGGCGCGCGCGGGCGGCCGGGCTGGCGCGGGCCGCGCTCGGACGGTTCGCCGATGGCTCGGGGCGGCTGCGCATGGCCGTCGCCGAAGGGCCGGTCGGCCCGGTCTACGACACCGCGGACGGGGCGACGCCGGCGGGCGAGAGCGCGATGCTGGAACTGCTCGCCCGGCTCGACCGGCGCCTGCCCGACCCGGACTTCCGGGCCGAGGCCGAGCGGCTCATCGGCGCCCTCGCGGGCCAGCTCGCCCAGGCGCCGCTGCTGCGGCCGGACGCGCTGGCCGCGGCGCGGATCCTCGCCGACGGCGAGAGCGGCCTGCGCCGGGCGCTGGGCAAGGGCATGGTGCGCGCGCGCATGGCACCCGGCGGCGCGCGGCTCAGGCTCGAGATCGCCGCCGGCTGGCACGTCAACGCGCACGATCCCGGGGCTGAAGGCCTGGTCGGCGCGCGGCTGGAGGGCGCCGCCGTGGACTGGCCGGCGGGGCGCGCGCGGACGCTCGGCTTCAGCGACCGGCCGGTGCGCGTCTACGAGGGCCGGCTCGACCTCGCCCCGGTGCCCGGCGCGGACGTGGCCCGCCTCACCCTGCAGCCCTGCTCCGACACGACCTGCCTCGCCCCGGAGACGGCCGCTTTCCGCTTGCGGTAGCCGGCGCCCCGCGCCATGTTCGGGGCCATGAGAACGCTGCTGCTCGCCCTCGTCCTGATCGCCGCCCCGGCCATGGCCGGCGAGCCGGTCGGTCCCGCCGAGTTCCGCGACTATGCCGAGGGCTGGACCCTCTACTTCGAGCACGAGGGCGAGCCGTTCGGCCAGGAGCGCTTCGAGGAGGGCGGCGCGACGCTGTGGCGCTTCCGCGACGGCAGCTGCATGGAGGGCGCCTGGGCGCCGCACGGCGCACAGCTGTGCTTCTACTACGGCGAGGGCGCGGAGGTCCTGTGCTGGCGGGCGCTGCGCGACGGGCAGGGCCTGTATTTCCGCCTGCTCGGCGACGGGCCGGACGCCGGCATGGAGCTGCGCGTCACCGGGCGCGACAGGCGCCGGCCGATCTGCGGCGAGCCCGGGCGGGAGACCTGAAATGGCGATGATGCTCGAGCGCCACGAGTTCGAGATCGCCCGCATCTACGTACCGGTGAAGCGCGCGAAGGACCTCGACCGCGCCCGCGTCGAGACGCTGGCCGAGGACATTCTCGAGCATGGCCAGACCACCCCGATCAGCGTGCGCCTCGACCGCCGCGCCGACGGCACCGAGCGCTACGTGCTGATCGAGGGCCTGCACCGGCTCGAGGCGCTGAAGGCGCTCGGCGAGACCACCGTCACCGGTTTCGTCGTGCAGCCGCGCATCCGCTGAGTATCGTTTAGGGTCGATCGCTATACCTCCGGTTGAATTTACTGAGGATTGCTCGCGTCGTGATTGGTTTTACTTGAAAATTTAAATACCTTAAAATCGATTACTGTGTTACGTTCATTGCCGAATCTTGTCCCAGGCGGGGGCTCCGGTGCTGCGGGCTCCCTGCCGCAACGCCAGATCGGGGGATCCGAAATGTCCGATGTGCTCCAGCTTGCCGCGCGCTATCGCAGCCGGCTGAAGGCCGAGCTTGCCAAGATCGACGAGTTCCTGCGCATGGCCGAGGAACTGGCCAGGGGCGGCGACCTCGAGGGCCGCATGCCGTTCTCGGGCAATCGCGAG
The DNA here is from genome assembly GCA_035513135.1 of Thermohalobaculum sp. GTDB lineage: Bacteria > Pseudomonadota > Alphaproteobacteria > Rhodobacterales > Rhodobacteraceae > Thermohalobaculum. Next base: position 796 of record DATKCQ010000144.1, on the reverse strand, counting down.
GCGAAGCCGGCCGAGATCGAGGGCAAGGCCAGGCCCGTCGAGGCCGAGGCCAAGGCCAAGCCGGCCGAGTCCAAGCCGGCCGAGGCCAAGGCGCCCGAGGGCGACGCGCCGAAGACCCCGTTCGACCGTATCCGCGCCGCGGGCGGCTGAGCCGCGAGGCTCTCGCCGACGCTGCGCCCGCCACGCTGCTGACCCGAAGCGGCGCCGCCCGCTGGAGCCTCCGGGCCCCGGCGGGCGGAAGTTTTCGGGCCAGCCAGAATTGCCGCGATTTCCGAGTCGCAAAGTGAGGTCACTTTGCTCAAAATCGCTCTAGCTGAAGACGCCGAGGCGCGCGGCCTGCGCGGCCATGGCGATGGCGGCGACCGGGATGGCGATCCAGGTGTGGCCGCGGGCCAGGGCGATGAAGAAGATCAGCGTGCCCACCATCATCGGCCAGTACATGACGACGAAGGGGAGGCTGAGCACCCCCTCGACGTGCTCGGGTCTCGGTATTGCCATGCCTTGCTCCCCCTCGGGGCCCCCGGCCCCGCACGCGCATCCCGTGCTAGGCTAGCGCCCGGCTTGGGCAGGAATATGACCGGCCCCGGGCGGCGGATGTGCACAGTGCACACATGGCCAACCCAATGATCTGCAAGGCAGATCACGTGAGTGATGTGCGCCGGACGCGCCGCACCGGCTCATCAACGTGCCAGCGCCGGCGGCTCGATCGCCTGCTCGGCCAGCAGCGAGGCGTGGGCGCGCTGGTACTGCGGCGGGAAGGCGGCGCTGTCGCCCAGCGCCATCGCCGCGTGCCAGG
>DATKCQ010000143.1:0-23557 GCA_035513135.1 Thermohalobaculum sp. | reverse complement strand
CGAGGTCGATGCCGTTGACGATGTTGCCCCACTGGTCCGAGCCGCCCATCTGCAGCCGACAGCCGGTGCGGCGCCACAGCTCCAGAAAATCATAGGCCTGCAGCAGCATGTAGTTGAACTCGAGGAAGCTCAGCGACTGGTCGCGCTCGAGCCGCGTGCGCACCGAGTCGAAGGTCAGCATCCGGTTGATCGAGAAGTGCCGCCCATAGTCGCGCAGGAAGGGGATGTATTTCAGGTCGTCGAGCCAGGCGGCATTGTCCATCATCACCGCGTTGCCCCCCGACTCGCCGAAAGCGACGAAGTTGGCGAAGGTCTCGCGGATCGCCGTCATGTTGGCGGCGATCTGCGCGTCGGTCAGGAGCTGGCGCGCCTCGTCCTTGCCCGAGGGGTCGCCGACCTTGGTGGTGCCGCCGCCCATCAGCACGATCGGCTGGTGCCCGGCCTGCTGCAGCCAGTGCAGCATCATGATGCTCAGCAGGTGCCCGACATGCAGCGACGGGCCGGTGCAGTCATAGCCCACATAGGCCGGCACCGTGCCCGCCATCAGGGCCTTGTCGAGCCCCTCGAGATCGGTGCAGTCCTGCAGGTAGCCGCGCGTCAGCATGACGCGCAGGAACTCGGCTTTCGGCTGGTAGGTCATCGGCTGCTCTCGTAAGGTCCGGCCCGTGGTCCGGCGCGGCCTCTATAGCGGATGTGGCGGGGAAGGGAAGGGAATGGTCGAGGCCGCAAAGGCACGCCCAATCTGGGCGTTGGGGCTGATGAGCGGCACCTCGATGGACGGGGTGGACGCGGCGCTGGTGCTGACCGACGGCGAGGAGATCGCCGCGTTCGGCGACACCGTGTTCCTGGCCTACGACGCCCGCTACCGCGCCGGGATGGCCGCCGCCAACCGGGTGGCGCCCGCGACGCCGACCGCGGCGCTGCGCGACCCGGGCCGCTGGCCGGAGGAACTGACCCGGCTGGCGGCGAGCTGCGTGAGGTTGCACCTCATCGCAATCCGCCGTCTCGGCGGTGCGCCGGAGGTGATCGGCTTTCACGGCCAGACCGTGGCGCACCGTCCCGCCGAGGGGTTTACCTTGCAGCTCGGCGACGGCGCCGCGGTGGCGGCGGGGGCGGGGGTGACCACCGCGTGGGACTTTCGCTCGGCCGACATGGCGGCGGGCGGCGAGGGGGCGCCGCTCGCGCCGTTCTACCACTTCGCACTGGCGCGACGCGCGGGACTGGCCGAGCCGGTCGTCTTTCTCAACCTCGGCGGCGTCGCCAACGTCACCTGGATCGACCCGGCGGCCGACGCGCCCCAGGCACCCGGCGCGCTCATCGCCTTCGACACCGGCCCGGCAAACGCGCTGATCGACGACTTCATGGCGGCGCGCACCGGGCAGGGCTACGACGCAGGCGGCGCCACGGCGGCGCGGGGCCGCGTGGCCGGGCGAGTTCTCGACGCCCTTCCAGCCTCCCCGTATATCGCGAAGAGGCCCCCGAAATCACTGGATAGAAATGATTTCATTCCTGTTCTCGAGGCCGTGTCCGACCTCTCCACCGAGGACGGCGCGGCGACGCTGACCGCGTTCACCGCCGATTGCGTGGCCACCGCGCTCGATCACATGCCGCGACCGCCCGCGCGCTGGCTGGTCTGTGGCGGCGGGCGGCGAAATCTGACGATGATGCGGATGCTCGCGGAGCGCCTCGCGGCCCCGGTCGAGCCGGTCGAGGCGCTGGGCCTCGACGGCGACATGCTCGAGGCGCAGGCCTACGCCTACCTGGCGGTGCGGGTGCTGCGCGGCCTGCCGACCTCGGCGCCCGGCACCACCGGCTGCCGGGCGCCGGTCTCGGGCGGGCGCGTGAGCCACCCTGGACGGGACGCTACCGCCCCTCGGCCCCCAGCCGGCTTTGCACGTAGCCCGTGACGATTCCGACCAGCTCCTCGACGTTGTTCTCGAAGAAGTGGTTGGCCCCGGGCACGGCCCGGTGGTCGATGGTGATGCCGCGCTGCGCCTTGAGCTTCAAGGCGAGCTTCTCGACCTCCTCGGGCGGCACGATCCGGTCGGCCGCGCCGTTGATGATCAGCCCCGAGGACGGGCAGGGGGCGAGGAAGGTGAAATCGTACATGCTGGCGGGCGGCGAGACCGACACGAAGCCGCCGATCTCCGGCCGCCGCATCAGCAGCTGCATGCCGATCCAGGCGCCGAACGAGAACCCGGCCACCCAGCAGGCGCGCGCGTTCTGGTTCAGCGTCTGCATGTAGTCGAGCGCCGCGGCGGCGTCCGACAGCTCGCCGATTCCCTGATCGAACTCGCCCTGGCTGCGCCCGACGCCGCGGAAGTTGAAGCGCATCACCGTGAAGCCCATGTCGCGGAACGCATAGTGCAGCGCATAGGTGACGGGATTGTTCATCGTCCCGCCGTATTTCGGATGCGGGTGCAGGATCAAAGCGATCGGCGCATCGCGCTCGGATCTCGGGTGGTATCGCCCCTCCAGCCGGCCGTCGGGGCCCGGGAAGATGACTTCAGGCATTCAATCCCTTCCCTTGTCGGAGCACCCGCGCCCCGATTGCTTGACACGAACTGTCGGGTATCCTAGAATCTTTCTAAATCTAATCTGGGCATCCCGGCGTCGGGACCCCAGCGCCGGCAACCCGGCGTCCGACCCCGCCGCCCGACCCCGCCGACCGGGTGCGGTGGAGGTAATGCCGGCGCGCGCCGAGGTCAATGTCTCGGTGCCGCCCCGGGAGACGGTCAAGGGGTTGTTAAGGCCAGCGGAGGAAACCGATGAAGCTCAGCACCAAGGGCCGCTACGCGGTGACCGCTCTGGCCGACATCGCGCTGAACGGCGCCGCGCGCCCGGTCACGCTGGCCGAGATCGCCGAGCGCCAGGACATCAGCCTGGCCTATCTCGAGCAGCTCTTCGTGCGGCTGCGCCGGGCCGGGCTGGTCGAGTCGGTGCGCGGCCCCGGCGGCGGCTACCTGCTGGCCCGGCCGGCTGGCGCGCTGCGCATCTCCGATGTCATGGTGGCGGTGGACGAGCGGCTCGACGCCATGGGCTGCCACGGCCGCTATGCGCAGGGCGAGGGCTGCGGCAAGTCGCGCGAGGCCTGCCTGACCCACAATCTGTGGGAACAGCTCTCGGCCCATGTGCACGTGTTCCTGAGCCAGACCAGCATCGCCGACGTGATCGAGGACCGCATGGTGCCGTGCCCGGCGGTGCCCGACTTCTCGAGCCTGCTCGAGGAAGAGGAGGCGCAGGCGTGACCGCGGCCCGCACCTATCTCGACTGGAACGCCGCCGCACCGCTGCGCCCGGAAGCCCGGGCGGCGATGCTGGCCGCGATGGACGCGGCGGGCAATCCCTCGAGCGTCCACGCCGAGGGCCGTGCGGCGCGGGCGATCATCGAGGGCGCGCGGGGGCAGGTGGCCCGCCTGGTCGGCTGCGCGCCGGGCGAGGTAATCTTCACTTCCGGCGCGACCGAGGCGGCCGCGCTGGCCGCGGTGCAGTTCGCCGGTGTCGCGGCTGCCGGGATCGAGCACGACTGCGTGCACGCCCTCACGACCGAAGCGCTCGCCGTGGACGGCACGGGCAGAGTGCTCCCGCCGCAATCGCTGGCGCAGGGCACCCTTGTCGCCGTGCAGGCGGCGAACAGCGAGACCGGTCTGCGCCAGCCGCTCGCCGCGTGGGACGGGGTCGCGCCGCTGCTGACGGATGCCACGCAGGCGGCGGGCAAGGTCGCCTTCCGCTTCGCCGACAGCCCCGCGAGTTTCGCCTTGATCTCCACCCACAAGTTCGGCGGCCCGAAGGGCGTCGGCGCCCTGATCGCCCGCGACGGCATCGAGCTTCGCCCGCTGCTGCCCGGCGGCGGCCAGGAGCTTCGCCGCCGCTCGGGCACCGAGAACGTCGTCGGCATCGCCGGCTTCGGCGCCGCGGCCGAGGCGGCGCTGCGCGAGTTCGAGGATGGCACCTGGGAGCGGGTGGCAAGGGTTGGAAACATTCTGGAATCGGCCCTTGCGGATGCCGCGCCCGACCTCCACGTTATCGGTAGCGATACGCAGCGCCTGCCCAACACCTCGTGCTTCGCCGTGCGCGGCTGGAAGGGCGAGACGCAGGTGATGCAGATGGACCTCGCCGGCTTCGCCGTCAGCGCGGGCAGCGCCTGCGCGTCGGGCAAGGTCGGCCCCAGCCGCGCCCTCTTGGCGATGGGCCTCGACGAGGAGCTGGCCGCCTCGGCCATCCGCGTCTCGATCGGCCCGACCACGACCGAAGCCGAGGTGAGGGCCTTCGCCGAGACCTGGGGCCAGCACTACCGCCGCCGGCGCGCCCGCGCGGCGTGAGCGACGACCCGACGCGCCCGCGCGGCGTGAGCGACAACGAGGTCCCGGCAACGTCCGGGACGACATCAAAGGGGAAACGGAGACCCGAATGAGCGCGTTGGACGACATGCAGGTCAAGGAAGGCGTCGAGGACGAAACCGTCGCCGCCGTCCGCTCGATGGGCAAGTACAAGCACGGCTGGGAAAGCGACATCGAGACCGAGTTCGCGCCCAAGGGCCTGAACGAGGACATCGTGCGGCTGATCTCGGCCAAGAAGCACGAGCCCGAGTGGATGACCGAGTGGCGCCTGAGCGCCTACCGGCGCTGGCTCGACATGCCCGAGCCGCAATGGGCCATGCTCGAGCTCAAGCCGATCGACTACCAGGAACAGTATTACTACGCCCAGCCCAAGGGCTTCGACGACAAGCCGAAGTCGCTGGATGAAGTCGATCCGGAGCTGCTGCGCACCTATGAGAAGCTCGGCATCCCGCTGCGTGAGCAGATGATCCTCGCCGGCGTCGAGGGCGCGGGCGAGGCTCCGGCGGAGGGGCGCACGGGCCAGAAAGTGGCGGTGGACGCGGTGTTCGATTCGGTCTCCGTCGGCACCACCTTCAAGGAGGAGCTGGCCACCCACGGCATCATCTTCTGCGCCATCTCCGAGGCGATCCAGAAGCACCCGGAGCTGGTGCGCAAGTATCTCGGCTCGGTGGTGCCGCCGAACGACAATCTGCACGCGACGCTGAACTCGGCGGTGTTCTCGGACGGCTCGTTCGTCTACGTGCCGCCCGGCGTGCGCTGCCCGATGGAGCTGAGCACCTATTTCCGCATCAACGCCGAGAACACTGGCCAGTTCGAGCGCACGCTGATCATCGCCGACAAGGGCTCGTATGTGAGTTACCTCGAGGGCTGCACCGCGCCGATGCGCGACACCAACCAGCTGCACGCGGCGGTGGTCGAGCTGATCGCGCTCGAGGACGCCGAGATCAAGTACTCGACCGTGCAGAACTGGTACCCCGGCGACGAGGAGGGGAAGGGCGGCATCTTCAACTTCGTCACCAAGCGCGGCGACTGCCGCGGCGACCGCTCGAAGATCTCGTGGACGCAGGTGGAGACCGGCTCGGCGATCACCTGGAAATACCCCTCATGCATCCTGAGGGGCAATGACTCCCAGGGCGAGTTCTACTCGATCGCCATCACCAACAACCACCAGCAGGCCGACACCGGCACCAAGATGATCCATCTGGGGCGCAACACGCGCAGCCGCATCGTCTCGAAGGGCATCTCGGCGGGGCACGCCTCGAACACCTATCGCGGGCTGGTGTCCATGCACCCCAAGGCGGCGAACTCGCGCAACCACACGCAATGCGACTCGCTGCTGATCGGCGACCGGTGCGGGGCGCACACCGTGCCCTACATGGAGATCCGCAACGCCACCTCGAAATGCGAGCACGAGGCGACCACCTCGAAGATCGCCGAGGACCAGCTTTTCTACTGCCGCCAGCGCGGCATGACCGAGGAGGAGGCGGTGGCGCTCGTCGTCAACGGCTTCTGCAAGGAGGTGCTGCAGGAGCTGCCGATGGAGTTCGCCGTCGAGGCCCAGAAGCTGGTGGCAATCTCGCTCGAAGGCAGCGTCGGCTGAGGCTCGGGCCCCGGCCGGCATTCCCGGGAGCAGGCGCCGCAAGGGCCGCCGGCTCCCATCTAGCCGGCGGCGGAGCGGGGCGCGCGTCACGCGCCGCCCACCGCCGCCACAACGTGAACCGAACGCTTAACCAGGACGAAAGGACGACATGACCAACACAGTGAAGGAAGGCGCCGACCTGCTCAGCCTTGTCGAGGCCGCCGAGAAGCATCTGAAGTCGCGCGGCCACGAGGTCGCGTTCGCCACCAATGACCAGCTCACCGCGTTCGACATCACCCGGCCGTCGGAGGACGGCGACGACATCCGCCTGTGCCGCGTGCAGGCGGTGCGCGAGGACAGCTGGGAGCTGGTGCGCGCCAACGGCGAGACGGTGACCGGGCTCGGCAGCGAGACGATCTTCCTCACCATGCTCGAGAAGGTCGTCGAGGCCACGGACCGCCGCCCGGGGCGGTAAGGCCCGGCGGATATGCGGCAGCGCGAGCGGAAGGAGGGCGACGGCCCGGTTCAGGAACATCGCGGCGAAGCGATGCGCCCCTCCCTCCCCCGCGTGCCGGACGCAACACCCAACCGGCAACGATGCTCCGGCGGCGCCGGCGATCCATGTTTGAGAAACGGAACGAAGATGTTGGAAATCAAGAACCTGCACGTGAAACTTGAGGACGAGGACAAGGCGATCCTCAAGGGCGTGGACCTGACCGTCGAGCCGGGCAGGGTGAACGCCATCATGGGTCCGAACGGCTCGGGCAAGTCGACGCTCGCCTACGTGCTGGCGGGACGCGAGGGCTATGTGGTCACCGAGGGCTCGGTCCGCTACGACGGCGAGGACGTGCTCGCCATGGAGCCCGAGGAGCGCGCCGCGCACGGCCTGTTCCTCGCCTTCCAGTACCCGGTCGAGATCCCCGGCGTCGGCAACATGACCTTCCTGCGCACGGCGCTGAACGCCCAGCGCAAGGCGCGTGGCGAGGCGGAGATCTCCTCGCCCGACTTCCTCAAGCTGGTGCGCGCGAAGGCGAAGATGCTCAAGATCGACAACGACATGCTGAAGCGCTCGATCAATGTCGGCTTCTCGGGCGGCGAGAAGAAGCGCAACGAGATCCTGCAGATGGCGGTGCTCGAGCCGCGCATGTGCGTGCTCGACGAGACCGATTCGGGGCTCGACGTGGACGCCATGCGCCTCGTCGCCGACGGCGTGAACGCGCTGCGCGACGGCGCGCGCGGCTTCCTCGTCATCACCCACTACCAGCGGCTGCTGGACCACATCGTGCCCGACGTGGTGCACGTGATGGTCGACGGGCGCATCGCCGAGACCGGCGGGGCCGAGCTGGCGCTGAAGGTCGAGGAGTCGGGCTACGCCCACCTCCACACCCCGGCCGCGTGAGGGAGGCAGGCATGGCAACCACCCTCGCGGCAATCCAGTCGGCCCGGGAGCGCAAGCGCACGGGCGCCGAGGCGATGCTGAGCGCCCTGCCGCTGCCGGGCGGCGAGGCGGGCTGGGCGCGCGCCGCCCGCGCCGCCGCGCGCGGGCGCTTCCTCGAGGCCGGCGCGCCGGTCAGGCGCGACGAGTACTGGAAATACACCGACCCGACGAAGCTGACCGCGCCCGTCGAGGCCGCCCCGGCGAGCGAGGCGGCCCCCGAGCTCGAAAGCCAGTTCGGCGAGGTCAACCCGCGCCGCGCCCGCTTCGTCGACGGCTGTTTCCGGGCGGACCTGTCGGACGATCTTGCCCTCGACGGCCTGACCGTGGCGCCGCTCGGCGAGGTGCTGCACCAGGACATCAGCTTCGCGCGCGAGCTGTTCGGTCAGCTCGAGGCGGCAGGCAGCGAGAAGGTCGCGCGCCCGCTCGCCGCGCTCAACACCGCCTGCGCCACCGAGGGGCTGGTGCTGCACGCCACCGGCCCGGTGCCCGAGGCGATCCACCTGCGCCACGACCAGACCGGCGACGGCGCCACGCTGACGCGCCACCTGATCCGGGTGGAGTCCGGCGCCTCGCTCATGCTGCTGCAGTCCGGCGTGCCGACCAACGAGGTGATCGAGGTCGATGTCGCCGACGGCGGCAGCTTCCAGCACGTGCGCGTGCAGACCGGCGAGCGCCGCCCCGCCGCGGCCCACCTGTTCGCCCGGCTCGGTGCCGGCTCGCGCTGCAAGACCTTCACGCTGACCGCCGACGGCGAGCTGACGCGCAACGAGATCGTCATGGAGTTCGCGGGCGACGACGCCGTGGGCCACATCGCCGGCGCCGTTCTGGGCAAGGCCGCCAGCCACATAGACAACACCATCTTCGTCACCCACGGCGGCGTGGGCTGCGAGAGCCGGCAGGTGTTCAAGAACGTGCTCGCCGACAAGGCGCAGGGCGTGTTCCAGGGCAAGATCTTCGTGCGCCGCCCGGCGCAGCGGACCGACGGCTACCAGATCTCCCAGGCCGTGCTGCTCAACGAGGGCGCCGAGTTCCGCGTCAAGCCCGAGCTGGAGATCTGGGCCGACGACGTGAAGTGCAGCCACGGCGCGACCACCGGCCGGCTCGACGAGGACGCCATGTTCTACCTGCGCGCCCGCGGCATCGGCCGCGACGAGGCCGAGGCCATGCTGGTCGCCGCCTTCGCCGAGCAGGCGCTGATGGAGATCGAGGACGAGACGCTGGCCGATGCCATGCGCGCCCACATCGCCCGCTGGATGGCGGAGCGCAGCGCGGGCTGACAACAACGGAGGCTGACACCAGTGGAGCAGGCGCTCAGAGAGGGCGGTCTGGTCTGGCGGGTGCTCACCGCCTGGACCGACCTGCGCGGCGCGCTGCGCGCCGAGCTGGACCGCGGGCCGACCGAGGGCCGGCTGCTCTTCTACGCCATGCTCTCGGGCCTGATCTGGTTCCTCGGCCGCGCCGCGCTGGTCGCTTGGGGGCCGCTCGCGCCGATCTACCCGCCGGACGAGTTCCGCGCCCGGCTGGCCGCCGAGCTGGTCTCCTCGGTGTTCTTCCGCACGCTGGCGCTCTACGCGCTGGCGGCGCTGGCCGGCGCCATCGCGCGCGCCGCGGGCGGCACGGGCGGCTGGCGCGACAGCCGGGCGGCGCTGTTCTGGGCGGCGCTGGTGGCGGCGCCGGCGATTCTCGCCGCGCACCTGCTCTCGGTGCTGCTGACCGGCGTGCCGGGACAGGCCGGGGCGATCGCCGGGATGCTGGGCGCGCTGGCCTTCGGATGGGTGGCGGCGCAGTGCATCGCCGAGGCGCACGGATTTCGCAGCGCGCTGCGCGTGCTCGCCGTGATGGCCGCCCTGGTGGCGGCGTTCATCGGCGCGCTCTACCTGACCGGGAGGATGCTGTGACGCGCGCGGCCGCTTGTCCGCGTCCCGGCCCTGTGAGAGAGAGGAGGCGGTTCGGATGAGCCGGCGAAGGCCAGACACGGAGCGCGGCGCAGCGCGAGGGGAGAGCGCGGGCATGATCCAGGCCGTCATGGAGAACCTCATCGGCGGCTACCTGCACCCGCGCGCCTCGGTGCGCCGGCTGCTGGCCGGCCGCCACGGCATCGACGCGGCCGTCGCCATGGTGGTGCTGGCCTGGGTGGTGCGCGAGATGTTCTTCATCCTCGTGCCCGGCGGCCGGCAGGGCGGGGAGGGCGTGTCCTTCGTCTACTACCTGGTCGGCCTGATCGACTCGCTGATCACCTTCGGCCTTTTCTCGCTGATGGTCTGCTATGTCGGGCACATGTTCGGCGGCAAGGCGAACTTCCCCGACACCGCGCTGGTCGTCGCCTGGTACCTGCTGGTCACCAGCATCATCGTGCCGCTGATCCTGCCGGCGGTGATCTCGATCGTCGAGGCGGCCCGCGCCGGCACCGAGGTGCCCGGCGGCCCCGGCTTCGTGGTGATGGCCAGCTCGGCCGTGATGCTGTGGCTGCTGGCGAGCTACATCGCCGAGCTGCACCGCTTCGCCCGCACCTGGCAGGTGCTCGGGGCGCTGCTGGGCTTCTCGATCCTGTTCTCCTTCGTGTTCTCCGGCCTGATGTCGGGGGTCTGAGCCATGCAGCGGAAGTCTCATCCGATGTACGACGTCGAGCGGATCCGCGCCGACTTCCCGATCCTCGGGCGCAAGGTGAACGGGGCGGACCTCGTCTATCTCGACAACGCCGCCTCGGCGCAGAAGCCGCGCGCGGTGATCGACGCGGTGCGCCACGCCTACGAGCACGAATACGCCAACGTCCACCGGGGCCTGCACTTCCTGTCGAACCTCGCCACCGAGAACTACGAGGCGGTGCGCGGCAAGATCGCCCGGTTCCTCGGCGCGCGCCACGAGGAGGAGATCATCCTCACCTCGAACAGCACCATGGGGCTGAACCTCGTCTCCTACGGCTGGGCCGCCCCGCGCATGGAGCCGGGCGACGAGATCGTGCTCTCGGTGATGGAGCACCACGCCAACATAGTGCCCTGGCACTTCCTGCGCGAGCGGCAGGGGGCGGTGCTCAGATGGGTGGACATCGAGCCCGACGGCAGCCTCGACCCCGGGCGGGTGATCGGCGCCATCGGACCGCGCACCAGGCTGGTCGCGGTGACGCACATGTCGAACGCTCTCGGCACCGTGGTGGACGTCGCCGCCATCTGCGCCGTCGCCCGCGAGCGCGGGGTGGCCACGGTGATCGACGGCAGCCAGGCGGCCGTGCATTTCCCCGTCAACGTCGCCGAGATCGGCTGCGACTTCTACGTCATCACCGGACACAAGCTCTACGGCCCCACGGGATCGGGCGCCCTCTATGCGCGCAAGGAGCGGCACGGCGAAATGCGCCCGTTCCACGGCGGCGGCGACATGATCCGCGAGGTGAAGAAGGAGGGCATCGCCTACGCCGACGCGCCGCTGCGCTTCGAGGCGGGCACGCCCAACATCGTGCAGGCCATCGGGCTGGGCGCCGCGATCGACTATCTGGGCGAGCTTGGCATGGAGAACGTCGCCGCCCACGAGCGGGACCTTCGCGACTACGCCAGCGAGCGGCTCGCGGGCCTCAACTGGCTGCACCTGTACGGCACCACGGAGGAGAAGGGCGCGATCTTCTCGTTCGTGCTCGAGGGCGGCGCCCACCCGCACGACATTTCGACGGTGGTCGACCGCAAGGGCGTTGCGGTGCGCGCCGGCCACCACTGCGCCCAGCCGCTGATGACGCATCTGGGCGTCACCGCCACCTGCCGCGCCTCGTTCGGCCTCTACAACACGCGCGCCGAGGTGGACAGGCTGGTCGAGGCGCTCGAGCTCTGCCACGAGCTGTTCGGTTAGAGCGATTTCAAGCAAAGTGGACTCACTTTGCGACTCGGAAATCGCGGCAATTCAATATGCCAGGGCCGTTTCGGTGATTCAGGAACCACCGAAACGGCACCAAGGCGTTCGGTGCCGGCTCAGCGCGCCAGCCGGTCGGTGAACCAGCGGGTCAGGCGCAGCCAGATCTCGTCGCCGCCGCGGGCGTCCTCGACGCCGTGGTCGAGATTTGGGTTGTCGTTGATTTCGACCACCACCGGGCCGTCCGGCGTCTCCTTGAGGTCCACGCCGTAGAGCCCGTCGCCGATCAGCGCCGCGGCGCGCACGGCGACGTCCACCACCTCCGCCGGCGCGTCGTCGAGCGCGAAGGTGACGAAGCCGCCCTCGTCGGCCGAGCCGTCCGCGCGGTGGTTGACGATCTGCCAGTGGCCCTTGGCCATGCGGTACTGGCAGGCGAACAGCGGCTGGCCGTCGAGCACGCCGATGCGCCAGTCGAAGCTGGTGGGCACGAACTTCTGCGCCAGCAGCAGGTCGCTTTCCTTGAAGAAGGCGGTGGTCAGCGCCGTGAGCTCGTCGAGCGTGCCGGCCTTGCGCACACCGCGCCCGAACGAGCCGTCGGGAATCTTCACCACCACGGGGAACCCGAGCCGCTCGGCCACCGCATCGAGCCTGCCGCCCGGGCGCATGACGATGGTTTCGGGCGTCGGGATGCCGGCCTGGATCATGCGCTCCCACAGATAGACCTTGTTGGTGCAGCGGATCATCGAGATGGAATCGTCGATCACCGGCATGCCCTCGGCCCGGGCGCGCTGGGCGAACTGGTAGGTGTGGTTGCGGATCGAGGTGGTCTCGCGAATGAACAGCGCGTCGAACTCGGCCAGCCGCGCCAGGTCGCGCCGGCCGATCGGCTCGACCTCGACGCCCTGCTTCTCGGCCAGCCGCGCCCAGTGCTTGAGCGTGCGCGGGCTCGAGGGCGGCAGCCTCTCGGCCGGATCATACAGCACGCCGATCGAGTAGCGCGCCGGTACCCGCGGTTTGCCCGAGCGCCAGGCGCGCCGGGTGTGCGCCTCCAGCGTCCCGGCGAAGAACGCGGTCTCGGCCTCGTTCAGCCGGGTCAGAGGGCGCAGCGCCAGCCGGGTGATGCGGGTCCAGGAGCCGCGCTCGTCGGTCGCCAGTCCGCAGACCAGCGCCGGGGCGCGGAACCAGTCGAACAGCATGCGCCCGAAGCCGGCGCAGGCGGGGTGGTCCGCCTTGCCGAAGCAGACCAGCATCCGCTCGGGGCGCGCGCCGTCGGACCGCGTCCCCTCCTTGGCCAGCTCGCGGTTCAGCAGGTCCTCGAGCTCGGGCAGGGCGCGGGCATAGGCCTCGCGCGAGGAGACATCGAGGATCGTCTCGACGCTCGGGATCACCCGGTGCCCGCGCGCCTCGGCCAGCAGCGAGGCGTAGTAGCCGGCGCTCTGGTAGTCGTAGGAGCGCGCCAGGTTGATGATCTTGAAGGAGTCGCGCACGAACACGCCGGGCTTGGAGACGTAGTCGCGCACTGTCGCCATGCGGTAGGGCGCGCCCAGCTCGCCAAGGTCGCGCAGGTCCTCGGCCAGGAGCAGCCAGCCGCTCATCGCGCGCCGTCCCCGTCGTCGGGCGCGATCAGCACCGCGGCGCGCAGCCGCGTGGCGCCCCAGCGCCACATGCGGTCGAGCTCGGCGAAGGGGGCGGGGATGTTGGCGGCGTCGGTGGCGCTCTCGAACGCCTTGTCCTCGACCCATGGGTCGTGCAGGAACACGTGGCGGGCGTCCGCGCCGTGCGCCAGGATCCAGTGCGGCACGCGCTTGCCGAACATGCGGTTGCCCGAGACCAGCAAGAGCGCCAGCGCGCCCCGGCGCAGGCGCTCGGCCAGCTCCCTCACCTCGAGGCGGCGCCGGTGCACGGGGATACCGCGCGCGGCGGCGCGGGCGCGGAAATCGGCCTGCGCCAGCTCCATCACCTTGCGCTTCTCGGGGTTGCGCACGGTCTGCAGCATCAGGGCCCCGGGCTCGGTGACGTGGATCTCGGGCCTGAGCCCCTCCTCGGCCAGCGTCAGGGCGAGACCGTAGGGCTCGCAGCCGCCCAGGCCCGCGGTCAGGAACACCGTGGTCGCCCGGCGCCACAGCCGCACCTCGGTCATCGGGTCCAGCGAGATGCCGGGCTTGCGCGCCGCCAGCACCATCATCAGGCAGGCCGCGCCGCAGGTGAACTCGGTGGTCTGCTCGTAGAACGGCGCGGGCGCGGGCGGTATCGCCCCGAAGCGCAGCGGCTTCTCGAGCCTCAGCCCGTCCGCCCCGCTCTCGTAGTAGGCGGCAAGTTTCGCCACCACCCGGTAGCCGGCGCTGCGGTAGAGGGCGAGGGCTGCGGCGTTGCCCGCCTCGACTTCAAGGCGCAGCACCGCGCGGTCGGCCTCGAAGGCGGCTTCCTCGGCGTTCGCCAGCAGGCGCGCGCCCAGCCCGTGCCGCTGCCACCGGGGCGCCACCGCCAGCGAGTAGAGCCGCGCCGCGGCGGTGCCCCGGCGAAACAGCACCAGGTGGTAGCCGGCGACGGCGCCGCCGATCTCGGCCACGCGCAGGATGGCGCGCGGCGAGGCGAGGAAATGGCGAAAGCTGCGCCGGCTGATGCGGTCGCTGGTGAAGACGGCGTTCTCGATGGCGATCAGCGGCGCCAGGTCGTCGGGGCCCGCCGCGCGGATCGTCAGCGCGCCGAGCTCCGCCGGGCCGGGGGTCTCGCTCGGCGCCGCGGCGCCGTTGGGGTCTGGCATGGGATGACGGTCGCTCGGCTGCCGGGTGAATCGCCAATGTTCAGGGGCTTCGATCCATCCCCTTCATGCGCGCATATCTGGGCGCGCACAAATGCGAAACAAGCGTGGGCGCGAAAAATCCGCGCCCGTGTGTCACGCCCGTCAACGCCCGAGAATCCGCGCGACGATCTCGCTCGTGTTGCGCGAGAGGCCGTCCGTACCGGCGATGCACTCGAGCTCGGCGCGCATCAGCGCCTGGCGCGCCGCGTCGTAGGTGCCGAGCGTCTCGAAGGCGCCGGTGACGCGCGCCGCGGTCTGCGGGTTCACCGCGTCGAGCCGCACCAGCCAGTCGGCGACGAAGCGGTAGCCCGCGCCGTCGCGCGCGTGGAAGGCGACCGGGTTCGCCTCGGCGAACGCGCCGATCAGGGCGTGGAAGCGGTTGGGGTTCTTCCACTCGAAGGCCGGGTGGCCGGTGAGCGCGCGCACCCGCGCCAGCGTGTCCGCCAGTGGCGCCGTGGCCTGCAGCGCCAGCCACTTGTCGGTCACCAGCGGGTCATGCCGCCAGCGCTGGTGGAAGGCGGCGAGCAGCGCGTCGGCCGCCGGCGCGCCCTCGTGCACGAGCACGCCGAGCGAGGCCAGGCTGTCGGTCATGTTGTCCGCCGCGCGGTGCTCGCGCTCGGCGCGCTCGAAGGACTCGGGCGTGCGGGTCGCGCCGAGCAGCGCCAGGCAGCGGTTCTTGAGTGCCCGGCGCCCGGCCGCAACGGCGTCCGGGCTGTAGGGGCCCATTGAGGCGGCCGCGTCGTGCAGCCCGGCCAGCAGGTCCGCGAGGTTCTCGCCGAGGCTGCGGCGCATCCGCGTCAGCGCGGCGTGAATCGCGTCGGGGTCGGCGAGGCCGCCGCGCGCCGCGATCTCGCGCGCGATCTCGTCGACGCCGGGCGGCTCGGCGGCGAGCGCCCGGAAGGCCGGGTCCTGGCTCTCGTCGGCCAGCACCGCGCGGATGCCGTCGATCCAGGCGGCGGGCACCTGCGTGCCGCCCTCGACCAGCCTGAGCGCGATGCGGATGGCGTAGGCGCGCCCCGCCTCCCAGCGGTTGAACGGGTCGGTGTCGTGCGCGAGCAGGAAGGCGCATTCCTCGTCCGGGCTCTCGCGCTCGAGGATCACCGGGGCGGAGAAGCCGCGCAGCAGGGACGGGACCGGCTTGCCCGGCGTCTCGGCGGGCCCGGCCGGCACGGCGTCCACGGAGCGCCAGGCGGCCGAGGGCTGGCCGAGGTCGATGGCAAAGCTCTGCTCGGGCCCGGTCAGCTCCAGCAACTGCGTCGGCGCCACCTCCTCGCCGTTCGGGCCGATCAGGCCCACGGCCACGGGGATCACGAGGGGCGCCTTCTCCGGCTGGCCCGGTGTCGGGGGCGTGTGCTGGCGCAGCGTGAGGATGTACTGGCCGTTGGCCCATGCTTCCTCGACGGAAAGGCGCGGCGTGCCCGCCTGGCTCCACCAGCGGGCGAAGGCCGAGAGATCGCGGCCGCAGGCATCCTCGAAGCAGCGCCGGAAGTCCTCGATGGTGCAAGCCTCGCCGTCGTGGCGCGCGAAGTAGAGGTCGAGCGCCTTGCGGTAGCCCTCCGGGCCGACCAGCGCGCGCAGCATGCGGATCACCTCGGCGCCCTTCTCGTAGACGGTCGTGGTGTAGAAGTTGTTGATCTCGACGTATTCCTCGGGCCGCACCGGGTGCGCCAGCGGCCCCGAGTCCTCGCGGAACTGGCGGGCGCGCAGCGCCTTGACGTCGCCGATGCGCGCGACCGCGCGGCTGCGCCGGTCGGCGGTGAATTCCTGGTCGCGGAACACCGTCAGGCCCTCCTTCAGGCAGAGCTGGAACCAGTCGCGGCAGGTGATCCGGTTGCCGGTCCAGTTGTGGAAGTATTCGTGCGCGACGATGCCCTCGATCAGCTCATAGTCGCGGTCGGTGGCGGTCTGCGGGCTGGCGAGGACGTATTTCGAGTTGAAGACGTTCAGCCCCTTGTTCTCCATCGCCCCCATGTTGAAGTCGTCCACGGCGACGATCATGAAGAGGTCGAGGTCGTATTCGCGCCCGTGCGTCTGCTCGTCCCAGCGCATGGCGCGCTTGAGGCTTTGCATGGCGTGGGCGCAGCGATCCTCGTCGCCGGGGCGCACATAGACCTTCAGCGCCACCTCGCGCCCGCTCATGGTGGTGAAGCTGTCGTCGTGCGAGACCAGGTCCCCCGCCACCAGCGCGAACAGATACGAGGGCTTGGGGTGCGGGTCCTCCCACTCGGCGTAGTGGCGGCCCGCGTCCAGCGCGCCCGCCGCCACCGGGTTGCCGTTCGAGAGCAGCACCGGGCAGGCCGCGCGCTCGGCCTCGATCCGCACGCTGAACGGCGCCATCACGTCGGGCCGGTCGGGGTAGTAGGTGATCTTGCGAAAGCCCTCGGCCTCGCACTGCGTGCAGTACATGCCGCGCGACATGTAGAGGCCCTCGAGCGTGGTGTTGGCGCGCGGGTCGATCTCGGTCACGCACTCCCAGGCGAAGCGCTCGCCCGGCAGGGCGGCGGCCGGGACGCGCAGCCCCTCGCGGGAGAGTTCCGGCCCGACCGGGCGGCCGTCGACCGCCGCCTCGACCAGCGTCAGGCTGCGGCCGTCGAGCGCCAGGTCGGCCGGTCCCTCGGCCGCCCGCGCCGGGTTGCGGCGGAACGCGATGCGCGCCGTCACCCGGGTCGCTTGCGGGGCGAGGTCGAAGCTCAGCGCCACCCGGTCCACCAGCCAGTCCGGCGGGCGGTAGTCGGCGAGGCGGACCTTCGCTTGCGGCGCGGCGGCGGTTTCGCTGGGCATGGCGGCTCCTGCCGTGTGGTTCGGGCGGTGTGGCTCGGGCGGCGAGACTAGCGGCTCGGGCCGGGCCTTCCTAGGGGCCGGGCGATCCGCTAGAAGGGCGCCCGGGCAGTGAGAGAAAAACGGGGCAGGCATGGCGAGAGCCGCGCGCGGAGCCAGGGGCCGCGGGCGCCGCAGGGCAACCGTGAGGGGCGTGGCGCCGCGCGCCCCGGCGCCACCGCGCCCGGCCGACCCCTGGGCGCAGCTCACGCTGATCGTGCTCGGCGCGGTGCTGGCGCTCAGGCTCGGCGTCAACGCGCTCGAGCCCTTCCCGGTGCATTTCGACGAGGCGCAGTACTGGGCCTACGGGCAGGCGCCGGACCTGGGCTACTTCTCGAAACCGCCGCTGGTGGCCTGGATCATCCGGGGCGTGACCGAGGTGCTGGGCAGCACCCTGTTCGCCCTGCGCCTGCCGAGCGCCGTGGCGCACGCGGCGACGGGCGCGCTTATCTTCCTCACCGGGCGGCGGCTGTGGGACGGGCGCACCGGGTTCTGGGCGGCGGCGGGCTACACCGCGGCGCCCGGCGTCGGGCTCTCGGCCATGGTCATGACGACCGACCCGGTGGTCATGCTGTTCTGGGCCGGCGCGCTCTACGCGCTGGTGCGTGCGGGCGAGGCCGAGGGGCGGCTGTGGTGGCCGGTGCTCGGCGCGCTGATCGGTGCCGGGATGCTGGCGAAATACACGATGATCGCCTTCGCGCTCGGCGCGCTGGGCTACGGCGCGTTCGCGGCGCGCGAGCGCGACTGGCGGGGCACCGGCATCGCCGCGCTGGCGGCGCTGGCGGTGTTCGCGCCCAACCTGTGGTGGAACCTGGCGCACGGGTTGGTCACGCTGCGCCATGTCGCGGGGGACGCCGACCCGGGGTACGGCTATGCGAACCCGTGGCAGCTGGCCGAGTTTCTCGCCGCGCAGCTCGGGGTGATCGGGCCGGTGTTCTTCGCGGCGATGCTGATCGCGCTGTGGAACCGCGCCGCCTGGCGCGACGACCCGGGGATGCGGCTCGTGGCCTGGCAGACCGTTCCGCTGATCGCGGCGATGACGGCGCTGGCGCTGGCCACCCGGGCGCACGGCAACTGGGCGGCGCCGGCCTATGTGGGCGGCGCCCTGATGGCGGCGCGCTGGCTGGTGCAGGCGGGCGGCCTGCCGGCGCTCAGGGCGCAGCTCGGCGTGGGCGTGGCCGCGTCGCTGATCCTGTGGTCGCTGGCGGGGCTTTATCACGGGCAGGCGGACGCGCTGACCCGCCGTCTCGACCCCTACCGGGTGATGCGGCTGAGCGAGCCGTTCTGCGGGCTGGCGCTCGGCGCGATGGCCGAAGAGGGCGCGGCCGTGCTGCTCTCGGACAACCGCCGACGCCTCTCCGAGTGCATGTTCGCGGGCGGGCTCGGCTGGCGGGAGGTGGCGATCTGGAACCCCGACGGGCGGCCCGACAACCACCACGAGCTGGTCGCCTCGCTCGAGCCCGGCGACGACCGGGCGATGCTGCTGGCGGTCACCGGCAGCGGCGCCGGCCTCGCGCAGCACTTCGCCGAGGCGCGCAAGATCGAGACCGGCCGGCTCGCCACGCATATCGACCGCTGGGTGCCGTTCTCGCTGTGGGCGGTGCGCGGGTTCCGGGGCTACGAGCGCTGAAGCCGCCACGGCGCGTACGCGTACACATTGTGCATCGGCGTAACTTATTGCTATGATTTAAGAATCCCTACGGACCGCTTTCGCGCGTTGCGCAGGGAAAACCGCGCGGGGCTCAGTCCCCGGCCCACGGCATCGGGCGGCGCTCGAGGAAGGCGGCGATGCCCGTGCGCGCCTCCTCGGACTCCCACTGGTCGGCGAGCAGGCCGGCGGTCAGGGCGATGGTGGCGTCGTCGGCAGTGGGCCTGAGCCGAAACAGCAGGGCCTTCGAGGCGGCCACCGCGCCTGGGGCGGCGGCGAGGTAGGGGGTGATCTCGGCCTCGACCGCGGCGTCGAGGTCGTCCGCCGCGACGGCGCGGGCGGCAAGGCCGAGGCGGACGGCCTCCTCCGCCTCGAACAGGCGGGCCGAGGCGAACACCTCGCGGGCGCGGGCGAGGCCCATGCGCGCCACGACATAGGGCGAGATGGTGGCCGGGATCAGGCCCAGCCGCGCCTCGGTGAAGCCGAACTTCGCGCCGTGCGCCGCGACGGCCACGTCGCACACCGCCATCAGCCCCATGCCGCCGCCATAGGCCTGGCCGTTGATGCGGCCGATCAGCGGCTTCGGCAGCTCGTTGAGCGCCTTGAGCGCGCGGGCGAGGCCGCTGGCCTGCTCGATCCGCTCCTCGCGGGTGGCCTGCGTCTGCTCGCGCATCCAGTTGAGGTCGGCGCCGGCCGAGAAGCTTTTCCCCGCGCCGGTCAGGACCACGGCGCGCAGGGCGGCATCGGCGCCAAGCGCGGCCGCCGCGGCGGCGAGCTCGGCGATCAGCCGGGCGTTCATCGCGTTGTGCTTCTCGGGGCGGTTCAGCGTCAGCGTGGCGACACCGCGGGCGTCCCGGGAAATCGAGATGGTCTCGTAGCTCATTTCAACAACTCCCTGAGTTCATTGACGAACTTCTCCGCCTCGGACAGCGCGTCGAGATCGAGGCCGGTGCCGATGCCGCGCGCCTCCAGGTCGCGCGCCAGCTTGCCGGTGCCGAGGTTGCCCTTGGCGCCCGGCGCGAACGGGCAGCCGCCCAGGCCGCCGATCGAGGCGTCGAAGACGCGCAGGCCGCGCTCGAGACTGACCGCCACGCTCTCCAGCGCCCGGCCGTTGGTGTCGTGGTAGTGGCCGGCGAGCGCTTGCGCCGGGGCGACCGCCAGCACCGCATCGAGCATGGCGCCGACCGTCTCGGGCGTGCCGCGCCCCACGGTGTCGCCGAGCGACACCTCGTAGCAGCCAAGGCCGAACAGCAGCTCGGCGACCCGGGCGACCTCGGCCGGCGCGATTTCGCCCTCGTAGGGGCAGACCACGGCGCAGGAGATGTAGCCGCGCAGCGGCAGGCCGTCGGCCCGCGCCGCCTCGGCCACCGGGCGGAAGCGCGCGATGCTCTCGGCGATCGAGCAATTGATGTTCTTCTGGCTGAAGCTCTCGGAGGCGGCGCCGAAGATCGCCACCTCGTCGACGCGCGCGGCGCGCGCCGCGTCAAAGCCCTTCATGTTGGGGGTCAGCGCCGTGTAGCGCGTGCCGGGGCGCCGGGTGATGCCGGCCATCACCTCCGCCCCGTCGGCCATCTGCGGCACCCATCGGGGCGAGACGAAGCTCGCCGCCTCGATGCGCGCAAACCCCGCCGCCGAGAGCAGGTCGATCAGGCGGATCTTGCGCTCGGCCGGGATCGGCTTCGGCTCGTTCTGCAGGCCGTCGCGCGGGCCGACCTCGACGATGCTGACATGCGTCATTCTTCGGGCTCCAGGGTGATCAGGATCGCGCCCTCCTCGATCTGCTCGCCGGCACGCACGGCGACCTCGGCGATGCGCCCGGCGCGCGGCGCGGTGAGGCTGTGCTCCATCTTCATCGCCTCCATCACGGCGACGATGTCGCCCGCCTCGACCTGCGCGCCGGGGGCGGCGTGGAGCGCCTTCACGATACCCGGCAGCGGCGCGGTGATCGAGTCCCCGCCCGGCCCGGCCTCCTCGCGCAGCTCCACCGGGTCGGCCAGCGTGAAGGCGAGCCGGGCACCGTCGCGCGCCAGCGTCACCGAGCCGTCCGCGCGGTGGATGTGCAGGCGCCGCGTGCGGTCGCCCGCGCGGACCTCCCACAGCGAGCCGGCGACGGGCTCGGCGGCGAGGGCGGGCGGGTCGAGGCCGGCGGCATTCTCCAGCGCCACGCCTTCGGGCGTGAGGCCGAGGCTGATGCTCTCGACGGCCGCGCCTGATTCGGGGCCCCCGCCGGCGCGTTTCAACTCGACATGCGTCAGCCCCTTGCCCCAGGCGCGCCAGGCGGCCAGCGGGGCAGGGGTCAGCAGGCCGGTCAGCGCCGCGCCGGCCAGCGCGAGGTCGGCGGGAGTGGCCTCGGGCGGCGCGGTCAGGGCGGCGAGGTCGCGGGCGATCAGGCCGGTGTCGAGCCGCCCGGCGCGGATGTCCGCGTGGCGGATCAGCCGCTCGAGAAAGCCGATATTGGTGGTGACGCCCTCGGCATGGGTGGCGGCCAGCGCCTGCTCCATGGCGATGAAGGCGGCCTCGCGGGTCGGGCCGTGCGTCACCAGCTTGGCGATCATCGGGTCGTAGTACGGGGTCACGCTGTCGCCCTCGTCGACGCCCGAGTCGACGCGGGCAAGCGCATGGGGCAGGGCGAGGCGCGCGAGCCGCCCGGTCTGGGGCATGAAGTCGCGCGCCGGGTCCTCGGCATAGAGGCGCACCTCGAGCGCGTGGCCGTCGAGCGGGATCCGGTCCTGCGCCAGCGGCAGCTTCTCGCCGGCGGCGACGCGGAGCTGCCACTCGACGAGATCGAGGCCGGTGATCGCCTCGGTGACCGGGTGCTCGACCTGGAGCCGCGTGTTCATCTCCATGAACCAGAAGCCGTCCGCGCGCAGCGGCCCCGAGCCGTCGACGATGAACTCCACCGTGCCGGCGCCGACATAGCCGACGGCCTGCGCCGCGCGCACCGCAGCGCCGGTCATCGCCGCGCGGACCTCGGGGGTCATGCCCGGCGCGGGGGCCTCCTCGATCACCTTCTGGTGGCGGCGCTGGGCCGAGCAGTCGCGCTCGTGGAGGTGGACGCATCCCCCGTGCGTGTCGGCGAACACCTGCACCTCGATGTGGCGCGGGTTCTCGACGAACTTCTCGACCAGCACCCGGTCGTCGCCGAAGCTCGACGCCGCCTCGGAGCGGGCCGAGGTCAGCGCCCGGGCGAAGTCCTGCGGCCGGTCCACCCGGCGCATGCCCTTGCCGCCGCCCCCGGCGCTCGCCTTGATGAGCACCGGGTAGCCGAGCTCCCCGGCCTGCGCGGCGAGGAAATCGGGGTCCTGCTCCGGCCCGTGATAGCCGGGGGTGACGGGCACGCCCGCCTCCTGCATCAGCGTCTTGGCGGCGTCCTTCCAGCCCATCGCCCGGATCGCCGAGGCGGGCGGCCCGATGAAGGCGAGGCCGGCGCGCTCGCAGGCCTCGGCGAAGTCGGGGTTCTCGGAGAGGAAGCCGTAGCCCGGGTGGATGGCTTGCGCCCCGGTGGTTTTCGCGGCCTCGAGGATGCGCGCGCCCCGCAGGTAGCTCTCGCCGACCGGCGCCGGGCCGATCGCCACCGCCTCGTCCGCGGCCAGCACGTGGCGCGCCCGGGCGTCGGCCTCCGAATGCACGGCGACCGTGGCGATGCCGAGACGCCGCGCGGTCCGGGCGATGCGAACGGCGATCTCGCCGCGGTTGGCGATCAGGATCCTGGTGAACATCTCAGCTGTTCCTGGAGTGGCGCGGCCGGGGCTCCGGGCCAGCGGTCACGGCGCGCCGCCCCCCTCCCTCTGGGAGGGGTGTTGGGGGGGAGGCATGGCTCGGGCGCGCCGGGGGCGTCATGCGGTGCCGCCCCCGAGCCCGGCCAGCGCCCGGCGGTGGCACTCGGCGGAGGCTGCGTCGAAGCAGCAGAAGATGACCTGGGTGATGCCGGGGGTGCGCGGCAGCGTCTCGGCCACCGTGCGCACGGCGATCCCGGCGGCCTCGTCAGGCGGGTAGCCAAAGGCGCCGGTCGAGAGCGCCGGGAAGGCGATGGTGGCGAGCGCGTTCTCCTGCGCCAGCTCGAGGCAGCGGCGGTAGCAGGCGGCGAGCAATTCCGCCTCGCCCCGGTCGCCGCCCGACCAGACCGGGCCGACCGTGTGGATCACATGGCGGGCGGGCAGGGCGTAGCCGCGCGTGATCTTCGCCTCCCCCGTGGCGCAGCCGCCGAGCGTGGCGCATTCGCGCGTCAGCTCCGGCCCGCCGGCCCGGTGAACGGCGCCGGCGACGCCCCCGCCGGGGCCAAGCTGCGGGTTGGCGGCGTTGACGATGGCGTCGACGGCGAGCCCGGTGATGTCGCCCTGGTGCACGACCATGCGCTCGGTCATGGGCCTGTCCTCCCTTGCTGCGGTTGCCGGAGCCTCATCCGCACCAGCCCTCCCGCCGGCCGCCGCCATAGGCGCGGGCATGGCCGGCGTCGATCATCAGGCGCGAGACGGCGGTCCCGTCGAGGAACAGCGCGGCCAGGCGGCGGTCGTACCGGTCCCTTCCGTGGAACACGATCTTCACCTCGTCGGCGGACCAGACAAGCCGTTGCAGCGCCCATGTCGCCCGCGTGCCCGCCCACCATTCGCCGGGGCAGCTCGGAGAGAACACCTCCGGCGTATCGAATCCGGTGAGCCGGGCCGAGTCGAAGCCCCTGCCGGGACAATAGACCCGCACCGTGTCGCCATCCACCACGCTGGTGACGCGGCATGCGCCGCCGCCGGACACCTTGGCGCCGAGATAGCCGAGGCCGTCTCGCGCGCCGATGACGGCCGCGCCGACGAGGACAAGCACGGCCACGCTTCGCCAGGGGCGCAGCGCGGGCGGGAGGCGCCATCGCCGGCGGCGGCCGGCGGGCGGGCGGTGTCGCCCCGGGCGCAGTCTGATAACGTTCCGGCCAAGTCCCCTCATTGCCTCACATGCGGAAGACGCCGAAGCGCGTCTCGCGGGCCGGCGCATTGAGCGCGGCGCGCAAGCTCAGGGCCAGGGCGTCGCGGGTGCGGCGGGGGTCCTGGATGCCGTCGTCCCACAGGCGCGCCGAGGCGTAGAGCGGGTGGCCCTGGCGCTCGAACTGCTCG
>DATKCQ010000142.1:0-14449 GCA_035513135.1 Thermohalobaculum sp. | reverse complement strand
GCGCGGCTGCGCCGCGACTGCGCCCGGCTGGTGCGCCTCGGCGCGGCGGCCGGCTGGCGCCTGGTGGGCGAGGCGGGCCTGTTCGCCACCTTCGAGACGCCCGACGCCGCCGCCGCGCAGGCCCGGCTGGCGCGGGCGCGGGTGTGGAGCCGGGCGTTCCGCTGGTCGCCGACCTGGCTGCGGCTGGGACTGCCGGGCGACGCGGCGGGCTGGCGGCGGCTCGAGGAGGCGCTGGGCGTGGCATGAGACAGCCTGTGTCAACCCATGACCATGGCGCCGGGGCGAGGGGGGCATTGCCGTGCTGGCGCTGGCGCTGATCCTCGACGCGGCGCTCGGCGAGCCCGCCTGGCTGTGGCGCCGCGTGGACCATCCGGCGGTGCTGCTGGGCCGGCTGGTCGACCGGCTCGAGCGGCGGCTGAACGCGGGCGCGCACCGGCGTGTCAAGGGGGCGCTGGCGCTGCTGGCGCTGGCGGCGGCGGCGTGGCTGGCCGCGGCGCTGCTCTCGGCCGAGGTCTTCGGCGGGGTCTTCGAGGTGCTGGGCGCCGCGGTGCTGCTGGCCCAGCGCAGCCTTGCCGATCACGTCCGCGCGGTGGCCGACGGCTTGCGCGTCTCGCTCGACGAGGGCCGCCGGGCGGTGGCGCGGATCGTCGGGCGCGACCCCGACACGCTGGACGCGCCCGGCGTGGCGCGCGCCGCCATCGAGTCGGCGGCGGAGAACTTCGCCGACGGCGTGGTGGCGCCGGCTTTCTGGTTCCTGATCGCCGGGTTGCCGGGCATGGCGGTCTACAAGGCGGTGAACACGGCGGACTCGATGATCGGCCACCGCAGCGCGCGGTTTGCCGAGTTCGGCTGGGCGGCGGCGCGGCTCGACGATCTGCTGAGCTGGATCCCGGCACGCCTGGCCGGGCTCATGATCTGCCTGGTCGGCGGCGGGCGGCAGGCCTTCGAGGTGATGCGCCGCGACGCGCCGCTGCACCGCTCGCCCAACGCCGGCTGGCCCGAGGCGGCGACGGCGGCCTCGCTGGGGCTGGCGCTGGCGGGCCCGCGCGTCTATGGCGGCGTGATCGCGGACGACCCGTATCTGAACGCCGATGGCCGGCGCGCGACGCACCCCCAGGACATCGAGGCGGCGCTGGGGCTGGTCTGGCGCGCCTGGGGGGTGGTGCTGGGGGCGGCGCTGCTGGCGGCGCTGCTCGGCGGGTAGAGCGATTTCCGCCGGATCGCCCCCCGCGGGGGTTATCTCGCGCGCTTGCCCCGCATCGCGCGGCCGCGCGGGTGGGCCGCCTCGTAGACCTCCATCAGCCGCGCCTCGTCGATGCCGGTGTAGACCTGGGTGGTCGAGAGCGAGGCGTGGCCGAGCAGCTCCTGCACGGCGCGCAGGTCGCCGCCGGCGGCGAGCAGCTGGGTGGCGAAGGAGTGCCTGAGCGCGTGCGGCGTGGCCGAGGCCGGCAGGCCCAGCGCCAGCCGCGCGCCCTCCATCGCCTTTTGCAGGGCGCGCGGCCCGAGCGGCCCGCCGCGGGCGCCGAGGAACAGCGCGTCGTTGTTTCCGGGCGCGTGCGGGCAGAGCGCGCGGTAGTGCTCGACCGCCTGGCGCGCGGCGGGCAGCACCGGCACCTCGCGCTCCTTGCCGCCCTTGCCGGTGACGCGGATCGCCTCGCCCAGCGGCGCGTCGCGCTGCCTGAGCCCGAGCGACTCGGAGATGCGCAGCCCCGAGCCCCAGATCAGCGTCAGCGCCGCCTGGTCGCGCGCGGCGATCCAGGGCGCGGCGCCGGCGCTGACCGCGCCGATCAGCGCGCGGGCGCCCTCGGCCGGCACCGGCCGGGGCAGGCGGGCTGGGCGCTTTGGGCTGCGCACCACGTGCAGCGCGGCGCAGTCGATGCCCTCGGCCGCCTCGAGCCAGGCGTAGAAGGCGCGCACCGCCGAGAGGGCGCGCGCCAGCGAGCGGGCGGAGAGGCCGCGGGCACGCTCGGCCGCCATCCAGGCGCGCAGCTCGGCCAGCGTCACCTCGCCCAGCGCGGCGCGGCCCATCGGCCCGCCGCGGTGCCCGGCCATGAAGCCCAGAAAACGCGCGACGTCGTGGCGGTAGGCCTCGACGGTCTTGGGGCTGCGCCGGCGCACGGCGGAGAGCTGGGCGAGCCAGCGCGCCAGCAGGTCCGCCGCCCCCGCCGAGGCGCCCGCCATCAGGCGACGCCGGCGGCGTCGAGGTGCCGGGCGAGCAGGCGCTGGACCACGCCGCCGAAGAAGGCGAGAAGCTCGGTGCCCTGCTCGGGCCCGAAACGGTCGGGGTCCGCGGCGCCGAAGGCGACGAGCCCCGCCGCCGTGTCGAGCCCGAGCCGGATCAGCGCCTCCGAGCGCACCCGCGTCCCGGGGCCGAAGACCAGCTCGGCCTCGCCGCCGCAGGGGCGCAGCGCCACCGGCCCGGAGCCCGGGTCACCGTCGAGGGCGAAGTACTCCGCGACCGTTCCCTCGGGCACCAGCAGGACGCGGCCCTCGAGGTTGCCGACCAGCTGGTAGGCCTCGACGATATCGTCCACCTGGGCCTCGATGCACAGCCTTCCCTCCTCGACGCCGACCATCGGCGGCACGTCGCGGGTCAGGCGGCGCAGGAACGCGCCCAGATCGGGCGCGTCGACCAGCGCAAGCACCGCGCGGTGCAGCTGGCGGGTGCCGGAGACGTTCTCGTAGGCCGCGGCGATCACCGAGCGGTTGGTGTGCACGAGCTGCTTCAGCCGGCCCTCGAGCCGCTCGACCAGCCGGTCGCGCAGGTCCACGATGTTGCGCGCGTCGCTGGCCCCGGCGCCGATCAGGGCGCGCATCACCATGTCGTCCGACAGCACGATCTCCGGGTCGGTGAGGATCAGCGAGCGGATCAGCTCGCGCTCCTCGGCGTCGAGGCTGAGGGCGGCCGAGGCCGGTGTCCCGCTGGTGCCCGCACTCATCGATCGGCGGCCGCCATGGCCTCGTGCTTCTCCTGCGCGGTCTCGGTCGCGGTGTTCTCGGCGAGAATCCTCTGGCCGGTCTTGGCCCAGTCTGCCAGAAACGCCTCGAGGCCCTTGTCGGTCAGCGGGTGCTCGACCAGCTTGCGCAGCACGGCCGGGGGGACGGTGGCGACATCGGCGCCGATCTTCGCGGCGGTGGCGACATGGTTCACCGAGCGGATCGAGGCGGCGAGGATCTGCGTCTCGAAGCCGTAGTTGTCATAGATCTGCCGGATGTCCGCGATCAGCTCCATGCCGTCCAGCCCGATATCGTCGAGCCGCCCGATGAAGGGCGAGACGAATGTCGCGCCCGCCTTGGCGGCGAGCAGCGCCTGGCTGGCCGAGAAGCACAGCGTCACGTTCACCTTGTGGCCGTCGCGGCTCAGCGTGCGGCAGGCCTTCAGCCCCTCCCAGGTCAGCGGCACCTTGACGGCGATGTTGGGCGCGATCTGGGCGAGGTGGCGGCCCTCGGCGACCATCGCCCCGGCCTCGAGCGCGGTGACCTCGGCCGAGACCGGGCCATCCACCAGCGCGCAGATCTCGGCGGTCACCTCGCGGATGTCGCGCCCCGCCTTGAGGATCAGCGAGGGGTTGGTGGTGACGCCGTCCACCAGGCCCGTGGCGGCGAGCTCGCGGATCTCGGCGACATCCGCGGTGTCTATGAAGAACTTCATGGGTCGGGTCCTTGCGCGTGGGGGCTGGCGAGGGGGCGCTCTCGCGGCGCAATCTAATGCATGGCGCGGGGGGCTCCAACCCCGGATTGCGCCGGCCGGGGCGAAATGACGGAGACGCGGCTCGAGGCGGGCGCGCGGGTCGGCGTGCTGCTGCCGATGCCGCTCGAGGGGCCGCTCGACTACCTGGTGCCGCCGGGCGAGGCCCTGGAGGCGGGTGCGTTCGTCACGGTCGAACTGGGCACGCGGCTGACCACGGGCGTGGTCTGGGGGCCGGGCGAGGGCGCGGTGCCCCACGCCCGGCTCAAACCGGTGGCCGGGCGGCTGCCGGTGCCGCCGATGCGCCCGGCGATGCGGCGATTTCTCGCGCGCGCGGCGGAGTACACCATGACGCCCCCGGGCATGATGCTGCGGCTGGCGACCCGGGTGCCCGAGCTCGGCGCCGCGCCGCGCACGCTGACCCGCTGGACCCTGGGCGCGGCGCGGCCCGAGCGCATGACCCCGGCGCGCGCGCGGGTGATCGCGGTGCTCGAGGCGCATGGCGGGCTCGGCTTCCCGGCGGCCGAGCTGGCGCGGCTCGCCGGCGTTACGCCCTCGGTGGTCAAGGGGCTGGCCGAGGCCGGAGCGCTGGCGGCCCGCGAGGTGCCGGGCGACCCGCCCTACCCGCCGCTGTGGGGCCAGGCGCTCGGGCGGCACCTCTCCGGGGCGCAGCTCGAGGCGGCGCGGCTGCTGCGCGAGGACGTGGCCGCGGGGCGGTTCAGGGTGACGCTGCTCAAGGGCGTCACCGGCTCGGGCAAGACGGAAGTGTATCTCGAGGCGGTGGCCGAGTGCATCGCGCAAGGCCGCCAGGCGCTGGTGCTGCTGCCCGAGGTGGCGCTGACCGCGGGCTTTCTCGCCCGCGTCGAGGCGCGCTTCGGGGCGCGCCCCGCCGAGTGGCACCACGGCATCACCGGCGCCGAGCGGCGGCGCTGCTGGCGGGCGGTGGCCGAGGGCAACGCCCAGCTCGTGGTCGGCGCGCGCTCGGCGCTCTTTCTGCCGTTTCGCGAACTGGGGCTGATCGTCGTCGACGAGGAGCACGATTCGAGCTTCAAGCAGGAGGATCTGGTACTCTACAACGCCCGCGACATGGGCGTCCTGCGCGCCTCGATCGAGGGGGCGGCGGCGGTGCTCGCCTCGGCGACGCCCTCGCTCGAGAGCTGGGCCAACGCCCAGGCCGGCAAGTACCGGCGCATCGATCTGCCCGAGCGGTTCGGCGCCGCGGTGCTGCCCGGGATCCAGCTCATCGACCTGCGCCGCGAGGCGCCGGGCCGCGACCGCTGGCTCTCGGAGCCGCTGGTCGCGGCGGCGCGCGCGCGCATCGGGCGCGGCGAGCAGGTGCTGCTGTTCCTGAATCGCCGCGGCTACGCGCCGCTGACGCTGTGCCGCGCCTGCGGGCACCATTTCGGCTGCCCGCATTGCGACGCCTGGCTGGTCACGCACCGCTTCCGCGCCCAGCTCATGTGCCACCAGTGCGGGCACACGGCGCCGCTGCCCGCCGCCTGCCCCGGCTGCGCCCGCGACGACCGGCTGGCGGTCTGCGGGCCGGGCGTCGAGCGCCTCGCCGAGGAGGCGAGGGCGCAGTTCCCCGGCGCCCGCATCGAGGTGCTGTCCTCGGACCTGGCGGCGGGGCCCGCGGAGGTGCGCGCCCGCCTCGCCGCGATCGCCGCGGGCGAGGCGGACATCGTCATCGGCACGCAGATGGTGGCGAAGGGCCACAACTTCCCGCTGCTCACGCTGGTCGGCGTGGTGGACGCCGACATGGGGCTGCACGGCGGCGATCTGCGCGCCGCCGAGCGCACCTTCCAGATCCTGCGCCAGGTGGCGGGGCGCGCCGGGCGGGCCGACCGGCCGGGCACCGCGATGATCCAGACCGCCGCGCCCGACCACCCGGTGATGCGCGCTATCCTCTCGGGCGACGAGGAGGCGTTCTGGCGCGCCGAGGCCGCCGCCCGCGCGGCCGCGCTGGTGCCGCCCTACGGGCGCATGGCGGGGGTGATCGTCTCGGGCGCCGACGAGGGCCGCGTCTGGGAGGTGGCGAACGCGCTTGGGCGCGCCGCAGCCATCCTCGAGCGGGCCGGCGCCGAGGTCTTCGGCCCCGCCGCCGCGCCCATCGCGCGGGTGCGCGGCCGGGCCCGCGTGCGGCTCTTGGTCAAGGCTCCGAAGGGCGTGGCGCTGCAGGCGGCGCTGGCCGGGTGGCGGCGCGCCGTGAAGGCGCCGGCTTCGGTGCGCGTGGTGATCGACATCGACCCGCAGAGCTTCCTCTGACCCCGCCCCCTCTCCCCCGTCCCCTCTCCCAAGAGTCCCCACTCCCACGGGGAGAGGGGGGCGCAAGCGGCGAGACCTGGCCCTCCCGCTGGGAGGGGGGACAGGGGGCAGGCTTGCGACACGCCTCGACCGGCGCGCCGCCCGATGCGACGATCTGCCCCTGCGGGCCGGCGCCCGCGGGGCCGTCACGGGGCTGGCGTTTCCGGCCGATAAGCTCGCCGCGCCGGCACCGGCACACAGTGTTGCAAGCGCCGGGGTCGTGTGCTAGCGAAACGGCGCGACGCCGGGGGCTCCCTCACTGCGAACGGCTGCTTTCTGGGAATGCGAAGTCCGGCCTCCTGGACCGGGCCATGTCGGGAAGGGGAAACGTGGGCAATTCCTCGAAACACGGGTCGGGCGCCGCCGGCCGCTACGCCAACGCGCTGTTCGAGCTGGCCGACGAGGCGGGCAAGCTCGACGAGGCCGAGCGCGACCTGGTGGCGCTGGGCGAGGCGCTGGCCGCCAGCGGGGACCTCCGCCGCCTGACCCGCTCGCCGGTCTACGGCCGCGCGGCGCAGGCCCGCGCCATGGAGGCGGTGGCCGACGCCATGGGCCTCGCGGAGCTGGTCGGCAAGACCGTCGGGCTGCTGGCCGCCAAGGGCCGGCTGTTCATGCTCGGCGACGTCATCGGCGTCTTCGCCCGGCTGATGGCCGAGCACCGCGGCGAGGTGACCGCCGAGGTCACCGCCGCGCGCAAGATGAGCGACACGCAGCGCGCGGCGCTGGCCAGGACGCTCAAGGAGGCGGTCGGCCGCGAGGTCAAGCTCGACGTGACCGTCGACGAGGCGATCATCGGCGGTCTCGTGGTCAAGGTGGGCTCGAAGATGGTGGACTCCTCGATCCGCTCGAGGCTCGCAGCCCTTCGCAATGCAATGAGAGAGGTCGGCTAAATGGCTATCCAGGCATCGGAGATCTCTGCGATCCTCAAGGAGCAGATCAAGAACTTCGGCGAGGAGGTCGAGGTCGCCGAGATCGGCCGCGTGCTGTCGGTCGGCGACGGCATCGCCCGCGTCTACGGGCTCGACTCTTGCCAGGCCGGCGAGATGGTCGAGTTCCCGGGCGGCATCCGCGGCATGGCGCTGAACCTCGAGATCGACAATGTCGGCATCGTGATCTTCGGCGACGACCGCGACATCAAGGAAGGCGACACCGTCAAGCGCACCGGCGACATCGTCGACGTGCCGGTCGGCAAGGAGCTGCTCGGCCGGGTGGTCGACGCGCTCGGCAACCCGATCGATGGCAAGGGCGAGATCAAGACCACCGAGCGCCGGGTCGCCGACGTCAAGGCGCCGGGCATCATCCCGCGCCGCTCGGTGCACGAGCCGATGGCCACGGGGCTGAAGGCGATCGACGCGCTGATCCCCATCGGCCGCGGCCAGCGCGAGCTGATCATCGGCGACCGCCAGACCGGCAAGACCGCCGTGGCGATGGACGCCATGCTCAACCAGAAGGTCTACAACGAGCGGGCCGGCGACGACGAGTCGCTCAAGCTCTACTGCGTCTATGTGGCGATCGGCCAGAAGCGCTCGACCGTGGCCCGCCTGGTCGCCAAGCTCGAGGAGGCCGGCGCGCTCGACTACTCGATCGTGATCTCGTCCACCGCGTCCGAGCCGGCGCCGCTGCAGTATCTCGCGCCCTATGCCGGCTGCGCCATGGCCGAGTATTTCCGCGACAACGGCATGCACGCGGTGATCGTCTATGACGACCTCTCCAAGCAGGCCGTGGCCTACCGCCAGATGTCGCTGCTGCTGCGCCGCCCGCCGGGCCGCGAGGCCTATCCGGGCGACGTCTTCTACCTGCATTCGCGGCTGCTGGAGCGCGCGGCCAAGCTCAACGAGGACCACGGCTCGGGCTCGCTCACCGCGCTGCCGATCATCGAGACCCAGGCCGGCGACGTCTCGGCCTACATCCCGACCAACGTGATCTCGATCACCGACGGGCAGATCTTCCTCGAGAGCGAGCTGTTCTACCAGGGCATCCGGCCGGCGGTGAACGTCGGCCTCTCGGTCAGCCGGGTCGGCTCGGCGGCGCAGACCGCGGCGATGAAGTCGGTCGCGGGCAAGATCAAGCTCGAGCTCGCCCAGTACCGCGAGATGGCGGCCTTCGCCCAGTTCGGCTCGGACCTCGACGCCGCGACCCAGCGCCTGCTGAACCGCGGCGCGCGGCTGACCGAGCTCTTGAAGCAGGACCAGTACGCGCCGCTGACCAACGCCGAGCAGGTCTGCGTGATCTTCGCCGGCACGCAGGGCTATCTCGACGACATGAAGGTCTCCGAGATCGGCAAGTTCGAGGATGCGCTGCTCAGCGAGCTGCGCAACAACCAGCAGGACCTGCTCGACGACATCGCCCAGAACGACCGCAAGGTCGAGGGCGATCTGGCTGACAAGATCAAGTCGGTGATCGAGAGCGTGAAGAAAACGCTGGCCTGAGGCGGCAGACCCGGACCACCCAGAGGAGCCCGACGGCATGCCGAGCCTCAAGGACCTGCGAAACCGGATCAACTCGGTCCGCTCGACGCGCAAGATCACCTCCGCCATGAAGATGGTGGCCGCGGCCAAGCTGCGGCGCACCCAGGACGCGGCGCACAACGCCCGGCCCTATTCCGAGCGCATGGAGGAGGTGCTGTCGAACCTCGCCCGGTCGGCGAAGGACAGCCCCAAGGCGCCGCCGCTGCTGGCCGGCACCGGCTCGGACGAGACGCACCTGCTGGTGGTGGCCACCGCCGAGCGCGGGCTGTGCGGCGCCTTCAACTCGTCGATCGTCAAGCTCGCCAAGCTCAAGGCGCAGGCGCTGCTGCAGGACGGCAAGACCGTGAAGATCCTCACCGTCGGCCGCAAGGGGCGCGAGCAGCTGCGCCGCGAATACGGCGGTCAGCTGGTCGGGCACATCGACCTCTCGGACGCGCGGCGCATCGGCTTCGAGCACGCGCAGAAGGTCGCCGACGACATCCTCGAGCGCTTCGAGGAGGGCGAGTTCGACGTCGCGCACCTGTTCTTCAGCACCTTCAAGACCGTGCTGACCCAGGAGCCGACCGAGCATCGCCTGGTCCCCGCCGCCGTCGGCGAGGAGGACGAGGAGGAAAAGGGCGCCGGCACCAACTACGAGTACGAGCCCGACGAGGACGAGATCCTCGCCGAGCTGCTGCCGCGCAATCTCGCGGTGCAGGTGTTCCGCGCGCTCTTGGAGAACGCCGCCTCCGAGCAGGGCGCGCGCATGACCGCGATGGACAACGCCACCCGCAACGCCGGCGACATGATCGAGCGGCTGACCATCCAGTACAACCGCACCCGCCAGGCGACGATCACCAAGGAACTGATCGAGATCATTTCGGGCGCCGAGGCGCTCTGAGCCACCCAAGGAGACTCCCATGGCCAAGAAGCCTGCGAAGGCTGCGAAGGATGCGAAGGACGCGAAGGCTGCCGGCAAGGTGACCCAGGTGATCGGCGCGGTGGTGGACGTGCAGTTCGACGGCGAACTGCCCGCCATCCTCAACGCGCTCGAGACCGACAACCACGGCAACCGACTGGTGCTCGAGGTCGCCCAGCACCTCGGCGAGAACACCGTGCGCACCATCGCCATGGACGCCACCGAGGGGCTGGTGCGCGGCCAGGAGGTGACCGACACCGGCGCGCCCATCACCGTGCCGGTGGGCACGGCGACGCTCGGGCGCATCATCAACGTGATCGGCGAGCCGGTCGACGAGAAGGGCCCGGTCGAGGCCGAGGAGATGCGCCCGATCCACGGGCCCTCGCCCGAGTTCACCGACCAGTCGACCGAGTCCGAGATGCTCGAGACCGGCATCAAGGTCGTCGACCTGCTGGCGCCCTACGCCAAGGGCGGCAAGATCGGCCTCTTCGGCGGCGCCGGGGTGGGCAAGACCGTGCTGATCATGGAGCTGATCAACAACATCGCCCGCGCGCATGGCGGCTACTCGGTGTTCGCCGGGGTCGGCGAGCGCACCCGCGAGGGCAACGACCTCTACCACGAGATGATCGAGAGCAAGGTCATCAACCTCGAGAACCTCACCGAATCCAAGGTGGCGCTGGTCTACGGCCAGATGAACGAGCCGCCGGGCGCGCGCGCCCGCGTCGGCCTGACCGGGCTGACGCTGGCCGAGCAGTTCCGCGACGAGACGGGCACCGACGTGCTCTTCTTCATCGACAACATCTTCCGCTTCACCCAGGCGGGCTCCGAGGTCTCGGCGCTTCTCGGGCGCATCCCCTCGGCGGTGGGCTACCAGCCGACGCTCGCCACCGACATGGGCGTGCTGCAGGAGCGCATCACCTCGACCAAGCGCGGCTCGATCACCTCGGTGCAGGCGATCTACGTGCCGGCCGACGACCTGACCGACCCGGCCCCGGCGACCTCGTTCGCGCATCTGGACGCCACCACGGTGCTCAGCCGCCAGATCTCCGAGCTCGGCATCTACCCGGCGGTGGACCCGCTCGACTCGACCTCGCGCATCCTCGAGCCGGCCGTGATCGGACAGGAGCACTACGACGTGGCGCGCAATGTGCAGGGCATCCTGCAGCGCTACAAGTCGCTGCAGGACATCATCGCCATCCTCGGCATGGACGAGCTGAGCGAGGAGGACAAGCTCACCGTGTCGCGCGCGCGCAAGATCCAGCGCTTCCTCTCCCAGCCCTTCTTCGTCGCCGAGGTCTTCACCGGCACCGAGGGCAAGCTGGTGCCGCTGGACAAGACCATCGACGGCTTCAAGCGGCTGGCCGACGGCGAGTTCGACCACCTGCCCGAGGGCTCCTTCTACATGGTGGGCGACATCGACGAGGCGGTCGAGAAGGCCGAGCGCATGGCGTCCGAGGCGGCCTGAGATGGCCCGTGAGGCGGTGCTCGAGCTCGGCGACTGCGCCAACCAGGTCTGCCCGTGGTCGGGCCGGCCGGTGGCCGCCGACAGCCTGATGCGCTACCGCGGCCAGGTGATCGGCTTTTGCAACCCGGGCTGCCGCGACAAGTTCGCCCGCGCCGTCGCCATGTTCGATGCGGCCACCGCGGGGAAGCCCGCATGTGAGGGATGACATGGCGGACAAGCTGAACTTCGAGCTGGTGAGTCCCGAGCGCCGGCTCGCCTCGAGCGAGGCGGACGCGGTGACCATCCCCGGCATGGAGGGCGACCTCACCGCGATGGTCGGCCACGCGCCCTTCGTCAGCAGCCTGAGGCCCGGCTTCGTGACGGTGCGCGACGGCGGCTCGGAGCAGAGCTATTTCGTCACGGGCGGCTTCGTCGAGATCGCCCGCAACACCGTCTCGGTGCTGGCCGACGAGGCGGTGGAGAAGGACGAGGCGAACCGCGAGCTGATCGAGCTCAAGCTCAAGGCCGCCGAGGAGGCGCTCGAGGAGGCGTCCGACGCCCGCAAGCAGGCGGCCCTGCAGAAGGTCAACGACTACAAGACGCTGCTCGGCCAGGTCCAGGGCTGAGCGCGACGCGCCGGGCCGCGCCATTCCCGCACGGCGCCTCCCCCGGCACCGGATCGTCAGATCAGCATCAGCAACGCAGCCCAGGCCACGGCCGCCGCCCGCGCCGCCTCGGCCCAGGCGCGCGGGCCGTCGTAGCGCGCGGCGCTGCGCCACACGGCGACGGCGAGCGCCACGTTCAGCGGCGCCGGCGCCAGATGCACGGCGACCGCCAGCGCCGGCGGCAGCTCCGCCGCCAGCGCCGCCAGGGTCAGGCCGGTCGCCGCGACGTTGAGCGCGAGGCCGCCCGCCACCGCCCAGGTCCAGAACGCCTCCGCGAGCGGCAGACGCCCCGCCCAGAATTCGCCCAGCCGGCTCAAGCCCGACGTGTCCGGCGCCGCCGCTGCCGCGCCCGGCGCGCCATCATGTTGAGCGCCTCGACCAGCGCCGAGAACGCCATCGCCGCGTAGATGTAGCCCTTCGGCACGTGCACGCCGAAGCCCTCGGCGATCAGCGTCATACCGATCATCAGCAGGAATCCCAGCGCCAGCATGACGATGGTCGGGTTCGCCTCGATGAAGCGCGCCAGCGGCGCGGCGGCGACCAGCATCACGGCGACCGCGGTGACCACGGCGACCACCATGATCGGGATGTGCGGGGTCATGCCGACCGCGGTGATGATCGAGTCGATCGAGAACACCACGTCGAGCAGCAGGATCTGCCCGATCGCCGCGGCGAAGCCGAGCTCGGCGGCGCGGCCGGTGAACATGTCGCCCTCGGGGTCGGGATCGACGCTGTGGTGGATCTCCTTGGTCGCCTTCCACACCAGGAACAGGCCGCCGGCGATCAGCACCATGTCCTTCCACGAGAAGGCGTGCTCGAACACCTCGAACACCGGCTCGGTCAGCCGGATGATCCAGGCGACCGTGCCGAGCAGCGCCAGCCGCAGCACCAGCGCCAGCCCGATGCCGAGCCGCCGTGCGAAGGCCCGGCGCGCCTCGGGCAGCTTGTTGGTCAGGATGGAGATGAAGATCAGGTTGTCGATGCCGAGCACGATCTCCATCACCATCAGCGTGGCCAGCGCGATCCAGGCCTCGGGGCTGGCGAGCAGTGTCAGAATGTAGTCCATCGGCTTCCCCTTTCGCGGCGCATCGGCCGCGCGACGATGCGAGACGGGCGGGCGTTTTGGAAGAGCCTAACGCCGGCGCGGGCCGAGGAGCGCGGCGAGCAGCGGGCTGTCCGGGTCGGCGAGGCCGTCGATCACGTCGAAGTGGTGGCGCCCGGGCTCCTCGACGGAGCGGGTCTCGACGCCGCAGCCGGTCCAGATGTTGGCGAGCAGCACGCTCTGGCGGCGGAACTCGGGGCGCTCGTCGCCGCCGACCCAGCAGGTGACCGGCACGTCCTCGCGCGGGGTCAGCAGCGCCGGGCTCTCGGCCCGCGCCTCGGCGCGGTCGAGGCGCAGGTCCCGGTTGATCGCGGTGCGCAGGAGCGGGCGCAAATCGTGCACGCCGCTGATCGAGAGCACCCCGGCGATGCGCGAGGCGACCGAGGCGGGCAGGGGCGCGTCCTCGCACACCATGCGCGCGGCCAGGTGCCCGCCCGCCGAGTGCCCGGCCAGCCGGATCGGCCCGCCGAGCTGGCGCCCCGCCACGCCGATGGCGGCGCCAACCTGCCGGGTGATCTCGGCGATGCGCGCCGCCGGGCACAGCGTGTAGCCCGGCACCGCCACGGCCCAGCCGCGCCCCAGCGCGCCCGCGGCCAGGTGCGACCAGTCCGACCTGGCGAAGGTGCGCCAGTAGCCGCCATGCACGAAGACCGCGAGGCCCTGCGCCGTGCCCTCGGGCAGGAACAGGTCGAGCCGCTCGCGCGGGTGGGTGCCGTAGGGAATGTCGAGCCGCGCCCGGCCCGCCCCTTCCATCTCCGCGCGAAACGCCGCCGCGGCCGCCGCCCAGCGCGGCGGGTAGCTCGCGGCGTCCGGAATGTGGCCGCGGTTGTCGTAGGCGTCGTCCCAGTCCGTTCCTTGCATGTCTCGCCCCGGTTGCCCCCCGGGTTGCAGCTTTCCGGCCCCCCGGTTCATTCCCGTGGTTCCCGGCGGAAGATGTTGCCTCGGCCCGCCTTGCAAGGCTAGCAATATCGGCCGGGCCGCGGTCAAGGCCTCGCGCCGCCGGCGGCAACCGGAACAGGGGAGGGACGCAGGATGAATAGGCTTTCAACGGGCGCGGCGCTGGCCGCGGCGATGGCGATCGCGGCCGTCGTCCAGGTGGCGGCCCAGGCCGAGGTCAGGATCGGCATGATCACCACGCTCTCGGGCGGCGGCTCGCATCTGGGCGTCGACGTGCGCGACGGCTTCGCGCTGGCGCTCAAGCGCGCGGGACGCGAGGACATCGCGCTGATCGTCAAGGACGACGCGCGCAAGCCCGATCTGGCCAAGCAGATCGCCGACGAGATGGTGCAGCGCGACCAGGTGCAGATCATGACCGGCATCATCTGGTCGAACCTGGCGCTCGCCGTGGTGCCGCCGGTGATGCGCCAGGGCGTCTTCTACATCTCGCCCAACGCCGGGCCGAGCCAGCTCGCAGGCCAGGGCTGCCACGAGAACTACTTCAACGTCGCCTGGCAGAACGACGACCTGCACGCGGCGATGGGCGCCTACATGGCGCGCGAGGGGCTGGAGCGGCCCTTCATCCTGGCTCCGAACTACCCCGCCGGCACCGACGCGCTGACCGGCTTCAAGCGCGGCTATGGCGGCGACGTGGTGGGCGAAATCTACACCAAGCTCGGCCAGGAGGACTACGCCGCCGAGATCGCCCAGCTGCGCGCATCGGGCGCCGACTCGGTGTTCTTCTTCCTGCCGGGCGGCATGGGCATCGCCTTCATGAAGCAGTATGCCGGGGCCGGGGTGGCGCTGCCCGTGTTCGGCCCGGCCTTCTCGTTCGACGAGATCATCCTCGGCGCGGTGGGCGACGCGGCGCTCGGCGTGAAGAACACCTCGCAATGGGCCTACGACCTCGAGAACCCGGCGAACGCGGCGTTCGTCGAGGCGTT
>DATKCQ010000141.1:0-7394 GCA_035513135.1 Thermohalobaculum sp. | reverse complement strand
CGGCCGTCGCGGCCGGACTCGAGGTCGTACTCGACCTTCTGGCCCTCCTGCGGCGACTGCTCGCCGGCGCGCTCGACGGCCGAGACGTGCAGGAAGACGTCCTTGGAGCCATCCTCGGGCTGGATGAAGCCGAAGCCCTTGGTGGCGTTGAACCATTTCACGGTGCCAGTGGCCATGTCCGTGTTCTCCTTCGTATCCGCCGCGCGCGGGTTGCCGCGGCTGTGGCTCTTCGGTCAACTTTTGAAACAGACCGGCAGCCCCGAAAGAGACAGACAGTGCGTTCGCGTGTGACGTCGATAGCGCGGCTTACATGGGGCATCGCGGCCCGAATAGCAAGGGCTCATTCGCGATTGCGCAGACGCGCGAGGCGGCGGAGCGGACCTGGGTCCCCGAACGAAAAACCCCGCGGGGCGCACCCGCGGGGCTCGATTTCCGGCGCTGACGCGCGCTCAGAGGTAGCGCAGGTTCGCCGCCGAGGTGCGGCCGTCGCGCCCCGATTCGAGCTCGTACTCGACGCGCTGCCCCTCCTGCGGGGGCTGCAGCCCGCCGCGCTCCACGGCCGAGACGTGCAGGAACACATCCTTGCCGCCGTCCTCGGGCTGGATGAAGCCGAAGCCCTTGGTCGAGTTGAACCATTTCACGGTGCCAGTGGCCATGTCCGTGTCTCCATTCTAGGCGCGCCGCGCGCGGGATGCCGCGGCTGTGGCTTCTCGGTCAGAGCGAATTTGACCGTGCCTCGGAGAGACGGACAGTCGTTTCGTCTAGTACGCGATAGCGCCGGCCATTTTGACGCAAGCGCCGCAAAATTCAAGGGTTCTCGATGGCGAAACCCGTCTGGACCGCGGCCGGGCCCTGAGTTACACAACATCTATGAGCACGACCTTCCCCGACGACGATATGCAGGGTGTGGTCAACGAGCCGCTGGCGCAGGCGCTGGGCGACCGCTACCTCACCTACGCGCTCTCGACCATCATGCACCGGGCGCTGCCCGACGCGCGCGACGGGCTCAAGCCCGTGCACCGCCGGCTGCTGTGGGCCATGCGCCAGCTGCGGCTCGAGCCGGGGCAGGCCTACAAGAAGTCGGCGCGCGTGGTCGGCGACGTGATCGGCAAGTACCACCCGCACGGCGACCAGGCGGTCTATGACGCGCTGGTGCGCGCGGCGCAGGATTTCAGCTTGCGCTACCCGCTGATCGACGGCCAGGGCAATTTCGGCAACATCGACGGCGACGGCGCGGCGGCCTACCGCTACACCGAGGCGCGCATGACCGCGGTCGCCGCCGCCATGCTCGAGGGGCTCGACGAGGACGCGGTCGATCTGCGCCCCACCTTCAACGGCGAGGACGAGGAGCCCGAGGTGCTGCCCGGCGCCTTCCCCAACCTGCTGGCGAACGGCGCCAGCGGCATCGCGGTGGGCATGGCGACCTCGATTCCGCCGCACAACGCGGGCGAGCTGGCCGAGGCGCTGCTGCACCTGATCCGCCATCCCAACGCCCGGGCCGAGACGCTCGCCGAGATGATCCCCGGCCCCGATTTTCCCACCGGCGGCGTGCTGGTGGAATCGCGCGAGGCGATCGTCGAGGCCTACCGCACCGGGCGCGGCGGCTTTCGCCTGCGCGCCGGCTGGCAGGTCGAGGATCTGGGCCGCGGCACCTGGCAGATCGTGGTCACCGAGATGCCCTACCAGGTGCCGAAGTCGAAGCTGGTCGAGCGCATCGCCGAGCTGATCAACGCGCGCAAGATCCCGATCCTCGCCGACGTGCGCGACGAATCGGCCGAGGACGTGCGCCTCGTGCTGGAGCCGAAAAGCCGCACGGTGGACCCGAACCTGCTGATGGAGACGCTGTTCCGGCACACCGATCTCGAGGTGCGGGTGCCGCTCAACATGAACGTGCTGATCGACGGGCGCACGCCGAAGGTGTGCTCGCTCGGCGAGGTGCTGTGCGCCTTCCTCGACCACCGGCGCGAGGTGCTGCTCAGGCGCTCGCGCCACCGGCTCGCGAAGATCGACCACCGGCTCGAGGTGCTCGGCGGCTACCTCACCGCCTTCCTCAACCTCGACCGGGTGATCGAGATCATCCGCGCCGAGGACGAGCCGAAGCCCGTGATGATGGCCGAGTTCGACCTGACGGACGTGCAGGCCGAGGCGATCCTCAACATGCGCCTGCGCAGCCTGCGCCGGCTCGAGGAGATGGAGCTCAGGCGCGAGCGCGACGAACTGCTGGTCGAGCGCGCCGACATCGAGGACCTCATCGCCGACGAGACCCTGCAATGGGGCCGCATCGCCGACCAGGTGCGCGCCATGCGCGACCGCTTCGGCGCGCCGCCGGCGCTGAGGCACCTGCGCCTCGCCGAGGACATCGCCGCGGCCCGGTGCGAGCACGAGGCCTGGCCGCCCGGCGCCCGGCGCACCGGCTTCGCCGACGCCCCGGCCGTGGACGCGGTGCCGCTCGAGGCGCTGGTCGAGCGCGAGCCGATCACCGTGGTCTGCTCGGCGCAGGGCTGGATCCGCGCGATGAAGGGGCACATCGCGCTCGACTCCGAGCTGAAGTTCCGCGAAGGCGATTCGGGGCGCTTCGTCTTCCACGCCCAGACCACCGACAGGCTGCTGGCCTTCGCCTCGAACGGCCGGTTCTACACCATCGGCGCCGACCGCCTGCCCGGCGGGCGCGGCATGGGCGAGCCGGTGCGCCTGATCACCGACCTGCCGAACGACGAGGAGCTGGTGGCGCTCATCCTGCACCGCCCCGGCGGGCGGCTGCTGGTCGCCTCCTCGGCGGGCGACGGGTTCGTCGTGGCCGAGGACGAGGTGCTGGCCCAGACCCGCGGCGGCAGGCAGGTGCTCAACCTCAAGGCCGGCGTGAAGGCGGTGGTCTGCACGCCGCGCACCGGCGACCACGTGGCGGTGGTGGGCGAGAACCGCAAGCTGCTGGTGTTCCCGCTCGCCGAG
Organism: Thermohalobaculum sp.; assembly: GCA_035513135.1. Taxonomy (GTDB): domain Bacteria; phylum Pseudomonadota; class Alphaproteobacteria; order Rhodobacterales; family Rhodobacteraceae; genus Thermohalobaculum. The sequence goes on along the minus strand of DATKCQ010000141.1, from coordinate 4,445 downwards.
CTGCCCGAGATGGCGCGCGGCAAGGGGGTGCGGCTGCAGAAGTACAAGGACGGCGGGCTTTCGGATGCGATCTGCCTGTGCATCGGGGACGGCCTGAGCTGGAAGGATCCCGCCGGGCGCACCCGCACCGAGACCGATCTCGCCGAGTGGCTGGGCAAGCGCGCCAGCGCCGGGCGCATGGCGCCGCGCGGCTTCCCGCGCGACAACCGCTTCAGGTGAGGCGCGCATGACCCGCACCGTGCTGATCACCGGCGGCTCGCGCGGCATCGGCCGGGCCACCGCGATCCTCGCCGGCCGCCAGGGCTGGCGGGTCGGCGTGAACTATGTGGGCAACGCCGAGGCGGCGGCCGAGACCGTGCGCCAGGTCACCGCCGCCGGCGGCAAGGCGCTGGCGATCCCCGGCGACGTGTCGCTCGAGGCGGATGTCGTCGCCATGTTCGACGCCACCGAGGCCGCCTTCGGCCGGCTCACCGCGCTGGTGAACAACGCTGGCATCGTCGCGCCCAGGGCGATGCTCGCCGAGATGACCGGCGAGCGCATGCGCCGGCTGTTCGACGTGAACGTGCTCGGCGCCTATCTGGTCGCCCGCGAGGGGGCGCGGCGGATGCCGACCGACCGCGGCGGGCAAGGGGGCGGCCTCGGCGGCGCCATCGTCAACGTCTCGTCGAAGGCTTCCGTGCTCGGCTCGCCCGCGGAGTGGGTGGACTATGCCGGCTCGAAGGGCGCCATCGACTCGCTGACCATCGGGCTGGCGAAGGAGCTGGCGCCCGGCGGGGTGCGGGTCAACGCCGTGCGCCCCGGCCTGATCGCCACCGACATCCACATCGCCGGCGGCCAGCCCGACCGGCTCGAGCGCCTCGCGCCCAGCGTGCCGATGGGCCGGGCGGGGACGGCCGAGGAGGTCGCCGAGACGATCCTGTGGCTGCTGTCCGATGCCGCCTCCTACGTCACCGGGGCGCTGATCGACGTGGCGGGCGGGCGCTGAGATGGGGCCGTCGAGATGACTCCGCGCCGCCTGGTCACGCGCTTCTACGAGGAGGTCTGGAACCGCGCTGACCCCGCCGCGATCCCCGAGCTTTTCCACCCCGACTGCGTCTTTCGCGGCTCGCTCGGCGCCGAGCGGCACGGGCACGAGGGACTGGCGGCCTACGTGCGCGAGGTGACGGGCGCGCTGAGCGGCTACCGCTGCGAGATCGAGGCGCTGGTGGTCGAGGACGAGCGCGCCTTCGCCAGGATGCGCTTCTCGGGGCGGCACACCGGCGAGTTCCTCGGCTTTGCACCCACCGGCCGCGAGCTGAGCTGGGCCGGCGCGGCGCTGTTCGAATGCGGTGGCGGGCGCATCCGCTCGCTCTGGGTGCTCGGCGATCTCGCCGGGCTGCGCGCCCAGCTCGAGGGGCAGGCGCGCGGGGCCTGAGCGGCCGGCCGGGCAGGGCCGCGCGCCAGAGCGGCTTCGAGCAAGGTGGACATATTTTGCGACGCGGAAATCATTCAATATGCTGGGACCGTTCCGGTGATTCAGATATCCCCGAAACGATCCTGGCCGTAGCGCCGGCGCGGCGGGGCCTGTATGATGGGGGCCTGTATGATGGGGGTCGCCGGCCGCCCGGCCCGCCCGACGGCCGGTATGGGGGTTGTGCCATGCGCCTTGCTGCAACATGCGTCCTGCTGGCGGTCGCCGGGCTTGGCCTCGGGGCCTGCGCGAGCGTGTCGCCGGCCGAGCGGGCCGCCTTGTGCCAGACGGTCGACTGGCACGACTACGGGCGGAACGACGGTCTGCTCGGCATCCCGGAGGCGGAGCGCACCGAGCTCATCGCCGTCTGCCGCGAGCTCGGCCACGCCCCCGATGTCGCAGCCTACCGGGACGGCCGGGCAACGGGGCTGGCCAAGTACTGCACGGTCGAGCGCGGCTACGAGGCGGGACGCGCCGGCCGGCGCTACCGCGACGTCTGCCCGCCCGATCTCGCGATCGGCTTCCTGCAGGGCCACGCGGAAGGCCGCCGCGACCGCGGGCGCGACTACCGTGCCGAGCCGCGCTTTGCGTTCGGCCTCGGCTTCGGCCACTTCCGCCCGCGCCACCACTGGTGGTTCGGCCACCGCCACGGCTGGTGAGCGCCCCGCCGGCGCGGCGCCGGCATTATTCGGCCACCGGCGCGGCGCCGGCGCTACTCGGCCGCCCGCGCGGCGGCGCTTTCCTGCTCGGCGAGGAACTTCTCGGCCTCGAGCGCCGCCATGCAGCCCATGCCGGCCGAGGTCACCGCCTGGCGGTAGACGTGATCGGCCACGTCGCCCGCGGCGAAGAAACCGGGCACCGAGGTCTTCGTCGAGAAGCCCCGGGTCACGATGTAGCCGCCCATGTGGGTCTCGACCTGCTCGCGCACGAGCTGGGTCGCGGGCACGTGGCCGATGGCGATGAAGACGCCCGAGACGGCGAGCTCGCGCGGCTCGCCGCCATGCGCGTGGCGCAGCCGGACCCCGGTCACCCCCTCGGTGCCCTCGCCCAGGATCTCGTCGACCACGTGGTCCCAGACCACCTCGACGTTGGGCTTGGCGAACAGGCGCTGCTGCAGCACCTTGTCGGCGCGCAGCTCGTCGCGCCGGTGCACCAGCGTTACCTTGGAGGCGAGGTTCGCGAGGTAGAGCGCCTCCTCGACGGCAGTGTTGCCGCCGCCGATCACCGCGACCTCCTGGCCGCGGAAGAAGAAGCCGTCGCAGGTGGCGCAGGCCGAGACGCCGAAACCCTTGAGGCGCGCCTCGGACGGGATGCCCAGCCACCTGGCCTGGGCGCCGGTGGCGAGGATCACCGCGTCCGCCCGCCAGACCGCGCCCGAATCGCACGCGGCCGTGAAGGGCCGCGCCGACAGGTCGAGCCGGGTCACGTGGTCGGCGACGATCTCGGTGCCCACGGCGCGGGCGTGCTCCTCCAGCTTCACCATCAGCTCGGGGCCCTGGATCTCGACGATGCCGGGCCAGTTCTCGACCTCGGTGGTGATCATCAGCTGCCCGCCCGCCTGCAGGCCCTGGATCAGCACCGGCTCGAGCAGCGCCCGCGAGGCGTAGACCGCGGCCGTGTAGCCGGCCGGGCCGGAGCCGATGATCAAGAGGCGGACGTGACGGGACTCGGGCATGGCGGGGCTCCTCGCGACTCGTGCGCCCCTAGATAGGCCGGCTGCCCGCCGGGGCCAAGAGGCGCACCAGCGCCGCGCCCGACGGCGGCCTTAGCCCTGTCCCGGGGCGGGGTTCCGGCGCCGGGGCGCAGTCTGCGCGCAATTTTATTGTGCGGTCCGCACGGTTTCGGTAATGCTCGCCCGAGCCAGCCCGCTGCGCTGCCCCGTGCGCCCGCGCCGCGTCCCGTCCGTGCCCGAGGAGGCCCCATGCCGAGCCTGAAACTCGATGCCATCGACCGCAAGATCCTGACCGAGCTGCAGGGCGACGGCCGCATGACCAACGTGGAGCTCAGCCGCCGGGTCGGCATCTCGGCGCCGCCCTGCCTGCGCCGGGTGCGCTCGCTCGAGGAGGCGGGGCTGATCGAGGGCTACCACGCGCGGCTGAACGCGCGGGCGCTCGGCTACGAGGTGATGGTCTTCGCCATGGTCAGCCTGAAGAGCCAGGCCGAGCGCGACCTCGTGGCCTTCGAGAAGCTGGTGCGCAGCTGGCCGATGGTGCGCGAGTGCCACATGCTCAACGGCGAGATCGATTTCATCCTCAAATGCGTGGCGCCGAACCTGCTGACCTTCCAGGACTTCCTGACCGGCGCGCTCACGGCGGCGCCGAACGTCTCGAGCGTCAAGACCTCGCTGGTGATTCGCAGCTCGAAGCACGAGCCGGGGGTGCCGTTCGAGATGAGCGACCATCTGGTCGCGGAGAAGGCGTGAGGGACGCTCCGATCGCCCTTGCGCCATGCGCTGGCGATGGCTACCCGCCCGATTCCGGGGCGTCCGAATTTGGACGGGGGGTCAAGGTGTTGTTTTTATTGCCATTTTCAAAAAAGAGTGTTTTGGACGGTCGCGTTGGGCCGGCGCGCGCCCCCACCAGCCGTCATGCCCCGGCGCGACCGGGGCATCCAAAAGGCGCCGACCGGTGCCGCTCGATCGCCCGGTCGAGCCGGGCGATGACGCGGTATCGGGTGGGTGCTCCGCACCCACCGGTTGACCCGGTTCGGCTTCGCCGACTGGTGCGTGCAAGCACGCACCCTACCGCGAGGCGGGGGACCACGTCCTCGTGGCGCGCATCGCCGACGCGAAGCGCGACCTGCCGGCCTTGTTCGGCGAGGGGCCGTAGGGCGGGCTTCAGCCCGCCATGGTGGTGGCAACGGTGGAATGGCGGATCAAGTTCCGCCCTACGCGTGCTAACGAGCTTGACAGAAAGGCAGATGGCTATGCTTGTTGAAGGTATTCAGCCAATTCCTCTGAGATTTGTAATCGCGTTACGTTATTGAACGTTATATT
>DATKCQ010000140.1:0-43893 GCA_035513135.1 Thermohalobaculum sp. | reverse complement strand
CGTTCTTTGGCCCGAGCAGCCCGGCGGCGGCATAGTCGGGTCGCTCGGCGCCGCCGGGAGTCAGGAAATCGTCGTCGTCGGTGAAGTCGGCGATGGAAGCGGCGAGCCGCTCGGCTTCGCCGGCCTCGGCGCCCGCCGCGGCGAGGAGCGCCGCGACGATCTCCGGGCCGGCGCGGTTCAGGTCGAGCCGGCCGTGCTCGGAGCTGACTTCGACGCGAAGCTCAGTGGGCGCCCGGACGCCGTCGTAGCGCCAGGCCGCGACCGAGCCGTCCGCCGCGATGGCCGAGTCGGCGCGGCTGACCAGGGCGTAGATGGCGGTGCGTGCGGCCCTGTCGGCGGCCAGCTCAGCCTCGGCCCGCACCAGCTGGCTGTGCGCGAGGTCGAGGTCGCTCCGGCCGAGCGCCACCACCGCCGCAGCAATGGCGCCGAGCGCCACCCCGACCCAGAGCACGCCGAGGAGGGCGATCCCGCGCTGCCCGTTTGCGCGTTGGCCCTTCCTCGCGCCTTCCATCGGTGAGGGACCGTTCGAGGCAACGCGCGTCGTGCGGGAGTTTTCGCGTGTCATCAGCTGCCGGCCGCAAAGGTGGATCCCAACCGGATTTTACCGAATGATCGCCCGTCCGACCATCGAGATCGACGCCTTTCGTTGGTTGGTGTCCGCGGACGTGGTGGAGATTCAGCGCCCGCCCGCGGAGTAAGCGGGGGTGGCCATCGAGGGCATCGGTTATGGTGGAGTTTGCAGGCTTTGACCGGGAACCAAGAGAGCCCCCAATGACCGAGACCAGCATGCCCCTGATCGAGCTTCTGCAGAAGCAGGGTGAGGACCGGCCTTCATTCGGGCACCGGTGCCGCCGCGCTCCCGGGGCAATGACGGTGACTTCGGGATGCCGCGCCAGCCAGGTCTCGACGCTGCCGGCAGATGTGCGGCCATGACCTGGTGGAGCCTGTCGCCTGATCAAGCAATCCGATTGTCCAGGTCGCGCGCATCATCTGACATTCGAAAAGATCGTCCAGTCCCCGGCCGGGCCGAGGGAGGCGACTTGCCTCTATGCCGGTCCGTGCAGATCGACTATGCGGAGGCCGGGGGAAACGCGTGTCGGGCGCACCATGAATGACGGAGAATCAGGTGGGGAAACAAAACTGCCGGCGCGTCCGGCGAACATGGTGGTGCGCGGTCTTTTGACCGCCCTGCCGGTCGGGCTGACGATCACGACATTCGGCGTGCATCTCCGGCCGGAGTTCATCGCCCTGTCGGCGCTCAGCGTCGCCGTGGCGGCGACTTTCCTGGCGCCGCAGGCCGCCGCGCGGTGGTCTGCGGCCGCCGCGTTCAACGGCGTCGTCGCCCCCTCATGCGTTGTTGCAGCGGTGCTCCTGAGCCTGGATCTTCTCGCCCCGCGCGAACGCATTCCGCTGCTCGATCCTCCCTCCGTCGAGGTGTTGGCGGCCGGCGCGGTCGTGGTGCTCGCCAGCTTGGCGCTGGTGCTGCGGAACCTCGGCGTCTCGGTCACGCTGATCGTCTGCACTCTGATGGCCTATGCCCTGTTCGGCCACCTGCTCGCCGGGGCGGTTGGCCACGGACTGATCCGGCCTTCCCATTTCCTCGACCTGATGTTCTTCACGACCGACGGTATCCTCGGCACGCCGCTGGCGGTCGCCACCGGAACGGTGGCGCATTTTCTGGTGTTTGCCTCGGTTCTCGAGCGGACAGGGGCAACGATGTTGTTCTGTCGGCTGGCCGAGCGGCTGTGCGGCAGCGGTCCGGGTAGCGTGGCAAGGGTCGCGGTCGTCGGCTCCGGCCTCTTCGGCACGATCTCGGGGAGTCCCACCTCGGATGTGGTGGCCACCGGCTCGATGACCATCCCGGCCATGCGGGCGGCCGGTTATTCGCGCACCAAGGCCGCCGCCATCGAGGTCGCCGCCTCGACCGGGGGCAGCTTCCTCCCACCGGTCATGGGCACCGCGGCCTTCATCCTAGCCGAGTATACCGGCACCTCCTACACCCAGGTGATGCTGGCTTCGCTGTTGCCAGCCCTGCTCTACTACGCCAGCCTCTACCTCGGCGTCTCGCTTGACGCGCGTCGGCACGCCTATGCGTCCGGCGTCTCCCTCCCGGCCCGGGCAGGCGACGACGCGCATTGGCTGCAGCTTGCGCTACCCGCGGCCAGCGTGATCGCCGTCATCCTGACAAGCTATCCTCCGGCACATGCCGCAGCCGCGGGGACGATCGTGGCCCTCCTCGCCAGCGCGTTCCGGGCACGCGGCCCGATCCGCCCGACGGAATTGGTCGCCGCGCTCGAGTCCGCCGGGCGTCGGATGGTGCCGGTGCTGGCGGCCTGCACGGCGGCAGGGCTGATCATCGGCCGCATCACCATGTCGGGCCTCTCCGGCAAGGTAGCCACGCTCCTGCTGTCCGCAACGGGGGGCACCTTTTTTCCCACTCTCGCGATCGCGGCGCTCGGGGGCATCCTCTTCGGCCTCGGCATGCCGACGACCAGCGCCTACATCCTGGGTGCCATGCTGATGGCGCCGGCGCTGGTCGATCTCGGGGTCCCCCTGCTCGCGGCGCACCTCTACGTTCTCTACTTCGCCACCCTTTCGGCGATGACCCAGCAACTACATCATCGCAGGGGCCAGCCCAGGGGGGCTGTGGTCGCAGCTGGGCGCAGGAATCGAACGGGCGGTCACCGGCGCCGACCCGGACGCCTCTGTCACCTACCAGACTTCGGCAGGAGGTTTCGCCAACGTGGTGCTGATCAGCCGGGGCGACGTCGACCTCCGCATCGTCCACAATGCCGAACTCAAGCTGGCGGCGGAGGGACAAAGCCCGTTCTCCGAGCCCTACCCCGATCTGCGGGCGATTGCCGTTCTGTATGATTTCGCGCTCTTCCATCCTCTGGTCACGGAGGCGTTCGTCCAGGCGCACGGCACGGAGTCGCTGGACGATATCGCCGCGGTAAAGGCACCGCTACGCGTGGTGATCAATCGCGAAGGCAACATTGCGCGCAATCTTGCAGTTCGGCTGCTGGAGGCGCACGGCAGCAGCCTTGAGGACATCCCCTCGAAAACCAGGACGCGACCTGCAGCGTCCACGGTAAAGTCGATGCCGTAATAGTCGAGCGGCGTCCGTCGCCCGATCTCCCTGATCGCCGCTTCCGCACGCGGTCCGAGATAGCCGAAGGGGTCGGCGAGGAAGCGCGCCTCCTCTGCCTGCAGGTCTGGCCGCGATGGGCCGAGCTTGCGCCACAGTCCCGAATGCACGCACCAGTTCTCGCCGAACAGCAGTTTGTGCCCGAACATCCACTCGCCCAAACAGACCATGCGAAACTTGCGCCACAGTCCGGGCTCGAACGGGCAGTCAATGTACTGGATGGCGTAGAAGTAATCCCCGCGCCGGGCCTCGATGGCAGCGAGCAACTCGGACCGGTTTTGGCAGCGCGTGAGATTCGCGCCCTCGTGCTCCGCGACGCTGCGCACGATCACCGGAAATCCGAACTCGATGGCGATGCCATCGGCAATGAAGGCCGCGGGCTCATCGCCCATGAAAAAGGTCGTGGTCTTGGGCACGACGACGTCCGGAATGTCGTTGAGCCGGTGATAGTTCCGTTCGCGCGTGGTCATGGCGACGGCCGCCGGCATGTTCAGCACGGGTACGCCGAAGCTGTGCGCAATCCGGCTGGCGCGATCCGCGTTGCCTGTTAGGATGTTCAGCTCGGCGTTCGCGAGGTTGTTGAAGACCACATTCGGCCGGGGCAGATCGGCCGGCACCGTGTCCACGTCGATGCTCTTCACCAAGAGCGTATCGAAGGCCAGGGACTCGTTGTCGTTGGTCCGGGCAAGTGCGCTAATGGCATTGTCCGAATTGTAGCACCGCACGGGGTCGGGTCCGGTGAACTTCGGTCTCCAGTTCAGCACAAGCACACGATATCGGCGCCTGAGATGCGGGTCGGCCGGATCGGTCAGGGCCGGGAAATCACTGCAGAGCCGGGTCTGCGCCAGACGCGACACGGTTGCGTTCCGGCAATTCTCCGCGGCCGCGCCGATCCACAGCCAGAAGTCTCGGGTAATGCTCCGCCCATTCGCCGCGGCGGCAGTCACCAGGCGCTCCAGGGCATCACCTCGTCCGAGACGAACTAGAAGCAGCGCGACGTCCTTGACGTTTTCGGTCTGGGCCGCCGGCGGGGCGTCCTCGAGCGCGTCTGCGAGCCGGTGCGCGAGGTCCGGCTCACCGAGCCGCAAGGCGCAGCTCGCCAGCGAGGACATTGCGCCCACCTCGGCCGACGTCTCGGAGCGAGCGGGCCTGACTTCAGGCATTTGGGCGCGCAACGCCGCGCGAGCCGTCTCCTCGCGCCCGGCGTCGAGATAAATGACGGCAAGCGCGTTGAGGTTCCGGATGCGGACCCGATCGTCGCCGCCAAGCTCCAGTGCCCGCCTCAACAGCCGCTGAGCCTCGGCCGGGTCGCCTTTTTGCAGGACGAGGATGCCGAGGAGCCCGGCGATGTCGGGCTCGTCCGGCCGATCCTTCGACAAGCGGTTGTAGAGCGCCTCCGCCTCCGCCAGCCGGCCGGCCCGATGGAGTTCGAGCGCCTGTGCGCGTATCATTGGAAGACGTCTTTCCGTGTTCTCGGGCACGACAAGACCAGCCCTCTGCCGATTTCCTTGCGTCGTGCAATCGACTCCCGGGTCGCCGTCCCGGGCCGCTCGAGCCGCGCTGCGCCGCAAGCCGTCCGGTGGGCCACTCAGGTGCCGTTCTGCGCCTTCGGCAGCGTTTGTCAATGGCCCGTCACCAAGAGGTCGCGCCCGGACACGAGCGGGGAAAGCTCATACCCGCGAGCCCATGAACCGACTTTTCCGTCATCCGCCTTCGCGGGGATGACGCCGGTTTCTCTTTTATTTAAGTCAGTTATATGGTGGCTGGGGGACCAGGATTCGAACCTGGACTGACGGAGTCAGAGTCCGCTGTTCTACCGTTAAACTATCCCCCACCTAACGCATTGATTTTCCTACAGTCAGCTTCGCGGCGCCGGCCGCGATTGCGCAGGTCGGCTGTCTAGCGTTCGGCCTCCATGGCGTCAAGGGCGCCTGGCCGGCCATCGATCCGGCGCGGTGGTCGCGCCGCTGGGAGCGTATCTCGTTAGCCCGGGGCACCCTGTAAAGGGCCGGGTAAAGGGCCGGGCGGAAAAGTTCGCCGCGGCGTCGTTCGCGCCGAGGCGCGTGGCATCCGGGTCGCGTCCGGGCAGCCCTTTTTCCCCGCCCTATTGCGCCTCCACCGCGTCCGCCAGCGCCGCCAGCGTCGGGAACACGAAGTCGGTCTCGGGCCGCACGGCGACCCGCGCCGTCGCCCCCCAGGAGCCACCCGCCGAGAGCCCCTGCCGGTCGATCCAGCAGTTGGCGAGGCCGATCACGCGGGCGGGGACGTGGTCGTGGAACAGGCTTTGAGCGGTGTGCAGCACCTCGCCCCGCGCCACGCCCAGATCCGAGTCCAGACGCGCCAGCAGGTACTCGAAATTGCGCCGCGCGGGCTTGTAGGAGCCGATGTCCTCGGCCGTATAAACGGCGTCCATGGCGACCCCGAGCTTGCGGCTCGAGGCGGCGAAGCCCGCCCGGTCGACATTCGAGAGCACCACCAGCCGGTAGTGCCGCTTAAGCCGGCGCAGCGCGTCCGCGGTGTCTGCAAAGGCCGGCCAGTGCGGCACCGAGAGGTCGAAGGCCGCGTCCAGCTCGTCGCGCGTCTCGAGCTTGTAGTGCCGCGCGAAGGCCCGGTGCACCTCGGCCAGCAGCGCCGGGTAGAGCATCCCGGGCGTCGTCGCCTGCTGCGCCGCCTCGAGCCGGCCGAACGTGGCCAGCGCGTCGGCGCGCACGATGTCGTGGCGCCCACTCGCTGCGATGAGTGGCTGCAGCGCGTCCCAGATCCCGGTCTCCCAGTCGATCAGGGTGCCGTAGACATCGAAGCTCAGCGTGTTGAATTCGGCCAGCCGCCCGGCCATGCCCCATCCCTCCCAATTCGCCCGTTGGGCGCCTGACATCCCCCGGTTGCGCCTCCAGTATAACGCCGCGGCGGGGCGGGGAAACCGGGCGCAGTGCCTGTTTCCGGGCGCCCGCGGCTCGAGAGTTCCGGTGACAATCGAGCCAGAATCCGCCATATTCCTGCGATATCGGGGCGGGGCGATGGGCAGGGGCGTGCGTCGATGAGCGACGAAACCGACGGGTTGAAACCCTGGGATATCGAGCGGTACCGGGGGGTGCGCCGCTATGCCGAGCGCAAGAAGGACTGGGAGCTCGGTGACGACGACGAGCTCGTGCTGGGCGGCGGCGGCGCAGGCGGCGTGGCGGGCGGCTCCAGCCGGGGCGAGGCCCAGCCTCGCTACGCCCGCTCGGGGCCGTCGCTGTTCTGGCTGGCGCTGCGCGGCTCGATCCTCACCGTCCTGACGCTGGGCATCTACCGCTTCTGGCTGGTGACCGGGTTGCGGCGGCATTTCTGGAACGCAATCCGCATTCAGGGCGACCCGTTCGAGTACACCGGGACCGGGCTCGAGAAGCTGCTCGGCTTCCTGCTCGCCATCGTCATCCTCGCGATCTACCTCGGGCTGGTGAACCTCGGCCTGGTCTTCATCGGGCTCTCCTATTTCGAGGGCAACCCGTTCGCGCTGCAGATCACCGTGCTGGCGGCGATTCCCTTCCTGTTCTTCGCGGTCTACCGGGCGCGGCGCTACGCCATGGCGCGCACGCGGTGGCGCGGCATTCGCCTCGGCATGGAGCCGGGCGCCTGGGGCTATACCGGGCGGGCGCTGTTGTACTGGGTGCTGACCATCCTCACGCTCGGCCTGCTGCATCCGCTCAAGCAGTTCCGGCTGACCAAGTTCATGGTCGACCGCACCTGGTTCGGCGACCTGAAGTTCCAGCAGAGCGGCTCGTGGGTGGGGCTGTTCGCCTACTGGATCTGGCTCTACGTCGTGCTCGGCCTGATGGCGCTGGCCGCCTGGGGCATGGCGGCGGACCCGGGCAACCCCTCGACCCAGGTGATCGGCGGGCTGATCGCCTTCCTCGGCTACATCGCGCTGTTCGTCATGTTCATGCGCTACGAGGTGGTGGCATTCCGCTATCTGTGGTCGAACCGCACGCTCGGCGGCGTCAGGTTCCAAAACGACGTGAGCCCCGGCCAGATCATCAGCGTCTACGTGGTTGGCACGCTGCTGTCGGGCATCTGCACGCTGCTGGTGATCGTCGCGTTTAGCGCCGGGGTCGGCGTGCTGGCGTATGCCGTGCTCGGCCCCGGCCAGCTCGACAACCTCGGGGGCATGATCGAGGACCCGTCCGCCGCGCTGAGCCGGACCCAGATGATCGGCATTGCCGCAGCCGCCGCGCTGGCCTATCTGGTGGCCATGGCCTTCGCCTTCGCCTTCAGCCAGGTCTTCATTACCCGGCCGATCCTGATGCGCAAGACCGAGGCCATGGTGATCCACAACGCCGAAGCGCTGAGCGCCAGCCGCCAGCGCGTCCACGACAGGGCGACCGAGGCCGGCGGCTTCGCCGACGCGCTGGGCGTCGATGTCGGGGCCGGGTTCTGATGACGGCGCTGGAGCGCTACGCAAAGCTCGAGGCCGAGGCACGCTACTTCGACGGCGAGTCGGCCGAGCCGCGCGCCGTGGTGGTGAGCTTCGGCGAGCGCTCGCTGGTCGTCATGGGGTTCGACGACGTGGCGATCGCCCACTGGCCGCTCGCCAGCCTGCGCGCGCTAGGCCGCCGGGGCGAGAGCCCGGTGCAGCTCGTCCCCCACCCCGTTAGCGACGAGCGCCTGGTGATCTCCGATCCCGAGATGCTGGCCGCCATCGCCAGGGTCTGCCCCGTCCTCTACCGCCGCCCGGTGGACCGCAAGGGCGTGCGCCGCGCCTTCCTGTGGGCGGGTGGCGCCGCGGGCGCGCTGGTGCTGATGCTGTTCGTGCTGATCCCGGCGCTGGCCGGGCAGTTGGCGCTGCTGATCCCGCCCCAGCGCGAGCAGCAGCTGGGCGACGCGGTGGCCGAGCAGCTCAAGACCCTGCTCGGCTATATCGGCTCCGGCGAACGTCCGACGGTGTGCGAGTCGCCCGCCGGCCTCGCGGCGCTCGACACGATGAGCCGCCGGCTGGCACCGGACCCCGCCATGCCCTACCCGCTCCGGGTCGGCGTGCTGGATCACGGCATGATCAACGCCGTGGCGCTGCCGGGCGGGCGCATCCTGCTGTTTCGCGGCCTGATCGAGGCCGCCGACACCCCCGAGGAGGTGGCCGGCGTGCTGGCGCACGAGATCGGCCACGTGATCCACCGCGACCCGACCCGCCAGGCGCTCAGGGCGGCCGGGACCGCGGGCATCATCGGGCTCGTGCTCGGCGACGTGTTCGGCGCCAGCATCGTGGTGGTGGCGACGGACGCCGTGCTGAACGCCAGCTACCAGCGCGAGGCCGAGGCCCGGGCCGACGAGGAGGCGCACCGGATGCTGGCCGATGCCGGCCTGCCCGCCACGCCGTTCGCCGAGTTCTTTCGCAAGATGCGCGCCAAGTATGGCGATGCCGAAGGCCTGCTGAAGCTGATCGCCAGCCACCCCGGCCTCGCCGAGCGCGCCGAGCGCGCCGCCGAGGCCGACCGGATCGGCGACGGCCCGTTCGAGCCGGTGCTCGATGACCAGCAATGGCTGGCGCTCAACGGCATCTGCCGGGACGGCGTGCCCAAGGTGCGCCGCGGCGGGCGCCGCGAGTAACGCGCGGCGGCAGGGCCCGGCGCCCGGTCCGCTTCGAGGTGCCCTGATGCAGTCGAGCCCATGACCACACCGCTTATCTTTCTGGTCCTGCTGCTCGCGATCGTCGTGCTGATGAACTGGCGCGTGCTTGCCAGCCGGCTGGGCTGGCGCATGCGCGCCTGCGACTGGCACCGGGTGCACAAGCGCGACCGCGACGACAGGCGCGCCTGGTTCTGTCCCGCCTGCGGCCGCGAGGAGCTCGTCCCGGGCAAGCGGCCGCCTGCCGACTGCGGCGCCCGGCTCGGTCACTGAGCCGTCTTTCCCGCCGCCGGTGCGGCGGCGCAACGTCCGCCGCGCGGCGCGCCGGGGCCCGGACGGTTACTGAATGCGGATCGGCAGCCGCGCCAGCGTTTTGCGTGACTGGCCGGTCACGTAGCGAAGCTCGTAGCTGCCGGGCTCGTCGGGCGTCTTCACCGCCACGGGCGATCCCCTTCTCGTGTAGCTGTAGTTGCCGTGCTTGCCCTCGGCCTCGCCCACAGGGACGATGGTGATGAAGTCGCTCCGGTTGTCCGGGCCTTCCCACGTCACCGCGACCTGACCGGCCGCATCGGCGACCGGCGGCGCCTCGAGGCTGGCGCTGACCGCCTGCACCGTGATCGGCAGGCGGGCCAGCGTCTCGCGCGCCTGCCCGGTGACGTAGCGCAGCTCGTAGCTGCCGGCCTGGTCCGGCGCCCGCACGCTGAGCGGCGAGCCCTTTCGGGTGTAGCCGTAGTTTCCATGCTTGCCCTCGGCCTCGCCCGCCGGGACGATGGTTACGAAGTCGTTCTGGTTGTCCGGGCCCTGCCAGGCGACCTCGATGTCCGAGCCCGCCCCGATCACCGGTGGCGCCTCGAGGCTGGCGCTCACCGCCTGCACCGTGATCGGCAGGCGGGCCAGCGTCTCCCTCGTCTGCCCGGTGACATAGCGCAGCTCGTAGCTGCCAGGCTGGTCCGGCGCCCGCACGCTGAGCGGTGAGCCCTTGCGCGTGTAGTCGTAGTCACCATGCTTGCCCTCGGCCTCGCCCACAGGGACGATGGTGATGAAGTCGTTCTGGTTGTCCGGGCCCTGCCAGGCAACCTCGATCTGGGCGCCCGCCCCGATCACCGGCGGCGCCTCGAGGCTGGCGCTCATCGCCTGCACCGTGATCGGCAGCCGCGCCAGCGTCTCCTTCGCCTGCCCGGTGACATAGCGCAGCTCGTAGCTGCCGGGCTCGTCCGGCGCCCGCACGCTGAGCGGCGAACCGTTCCGGGTGTAGGTATACGTGCCGTGCTTGCCCTCGGCCTCGCCCAATGGGACGATGGTGACGTAATCGTTCCGGTTGTCGGGCCCCTGCCAGGTCACCTCGATGTCGGCCCCCGCCCCGATCACCGGCGGCGCCTCGAGGCTGGCGCTCACCGCCTGCACCGTGATCGGCAGCCGCGCCAGCGTCTCGCGCCCCTCGCTGCGCGCGTAGCGCAGCTCGTAGTTGCCGGGCTGGTCCGGCGCCCGCACGCTCAGCGGCGAGCCGTTCCGGGTGTAGGTATACGTGCCGTGCTTGCCCTCGGCCTCGCCCGCCGGGACGATGGTGATGAAATCGTTCCGGTTGTCCGGGCCCTGCCAGGCAACCTCGATGTCCGAGCCCGCGTCCACCACCGGCGGCGCCTCGAGGGTGACCGGGATGACCACGTCGAGGGGCGCGCTGGCCAGCACTGCGCCGTTGCGGCCGACATAGCGCAGCTCGTAGTCGCCGGGCGTGCCCGGCGCGGTCAGGGTCAGCGGCGAGCCGCGGTCGGTGCGCGCGTTGACGCCGGCCTCGTGCGCCGGGGCACCCTCGGGCACCAGCGCGATGAAGTCACCGGCCCGACCGGGCCCGGTCCACTCGACCGCCACCCGGGCGCCCGGTGCGACGGTTTCGGGTGCGCTCAAGGTCACCTCGGGCCCGCGCACCGTGACGGGCGCGGCGGCCAGCACCTGGCCCCGGCTGGCGGCGACGTAGCGGACCTCGTAGTCCCCCGGCTCCTCGGGCGCCGTCAGGCTCAGCGGCGAGCCGGCGCGCGTGCGCGCATAGGCGGCGAACTCGGTCACCGGCGCACCCGGCCGGGCCAGCGCGAGATAGTCGCCCGGCGCGTCCGGGCCGGTCCACTCGGCGGCGAACTCCGCGCCGGCCTCGACCTCGGCCGGCGCTGACACCGAGACGTCCGGCGTCAGCACCACCCGCTGCGTCACGTCGCCCTCGGCGGAGAAGTCGAACTCGGCGACGCCGGCGCGGTGGCCGAGCTCGGCGCGGGCCAGGTAGCGCCCCTCCTCGAGCTCGAGCCGCAGCTGCGCCGCGGTGCGGTCCGTCGCGATCGCCGCCTCGTCGTCGAGGCGCACCACGGTCCAGGCCAGCGCCGGGTCGCTGACCGGCGCGCCGTCCTCGTCCACCGCCTCGAGGGTCACGGCGGGCGGCGGCGGCGGCGCGCTCACCGTGCGCATCGCCGTGGAGAGCTCATCGGCGGTATCGGCGGTGAGGTAGAGGCCGCCGGTGTTCTCGGCGAGGCATTGCAGGCCCGACTGGTCCTCGATGCGCGAGACGTCGAAGCCGACCACGTGGGCGGTGAAGCCGACGCCCTGGCGCTCCAGTTCCTCGGCCAGCGCGCAGGGATCGCCCTCGCAGGTCTCGACCCCGTCGGAGACGAGGACCACGGTGGCCGGGGTGTCGCGGTAGCCGAGATCCTCGGCGGCCTGGCGCACCGCGTCCGTGAGCGGCGTCTTGCCGCGCGGCACCAGGCTGTTCACGGTGGCGGCGTAGGATCGCGGATCGACCCGGCCGACCGGCACCACCGTCTCGATGTCGCCGCAGTCGCCGGCGCGCCGGTGGCCGTAGGCGACGAGGCCGAGCTCGACATCGGCCGGCCAGTCGGCCAGCAGGTCGGCGATCACCTCGCGGGCGATCTCGATCTTGGAGACCCCGTCGATCTGGCCCCACATGCTGTTCGAGACGTCCAGCACCAGCATGGTCGCGGGGGCCTCCGCCGGCTCCGCCGTCTGCGCGGCGGGGCCCGATGCGCCGGGCGCGGTCAGAAATGCGAAAGAGAAAACGGCGCAAAACAATGTCCCGATGCGCATGACCGACTCCAGCTGTCCCACCGCCACAAGCTCATCCTTGGCCGACGAGCGGGACATCATATCATCATGCGGAGAATGGTAAACCCGCTCGCCGCCGCGCGCCGGCCCGGCATCAGCGCGGCCGCTGCGGGCACATGTCCTCAGGGCGGATGCCGGCGACCACGACCGGCTTCTTCATGGCGTCGCGGCGGAAGGGCTCGCCCAGCTCCTGGTTGAGGATCACCTCGATGAAGGTGGTGACGCCCTCGGCCTGCGCCCGGCAGGACTCGGCCAGCGACGCGGTCAGCTCGGCCTGCGTGCCGACGCTGACGCCCTTCAGGCCGCAGGCCTCGGCGACCCTGGCGTAGCTCAGGTGCGGGTTCAGCTCGGTGCCGACGAAGTTGTCGTCGTACCACAGCGTCGTGTTGCGCTTCTCCGCCCCCCACTGGTAGTTGCGGAAGATCACCATGGTGATGGCGGGCCACTCCTCGCGGCCGATCGAGGTCATCTCGTTCATCGAGATGCCGAAGGCGCCGTCGCCGGCGAAGCCGACCACGGGCACGTCGGGGCAGCCGATCTTCGCCCCGACGATCGCCGGGAAGCCGTAGCCGCAGGGGCCGAACATGCCCGGCGCCAGGTATTTCCGCCCCTCCTCGAAGGTCGGGTAGGCGTTGCCGATGGCGCAGTTGTTGCCGATGTCGGTGGAGATGATGGCGTCGCGCGGCAGGCCCGCCTGGATCGCCCGCCAGGCCTGGCGGGGCGACATGTGCCCGGGCTCGCGCGCGCGGGCGCGGGCGTTCCAGGTGGTGCCGGGGTCGTCGTCCTCGTGGTCCATAGAGGAAAGCGTCTGCAGCCATGCCGAGCGGGTGCGGTGGATCTCCGCCTCGCGCGCCTCGCGGCCCGCGCCGGCCTCGGGGCCGAGCGCCCCGAGGATGCGCCGCGCCACCGGCCCCGCGTCGCCGGCGATGCCGACCCTGACCGGCTTGGTCAGGCCGATGCGATCGGGGTTGATGTCGACCTGGATGACCTTCGCCTCGCGCGGCCAGTAGTCGATGCCGTAGCCCGGCAGGGTCGAGAACGGGTTGAGCCGCGTGCCCAGCGCCAGCACCACGTCGGCGCGCGCGATCAGCTCCATCGCCGCCTTCGAGCCGTTGTAGCCCAAGGGCCCCACCGCCAGCGGGTGCGAGCCGGGGAAGCTGTCGTTGTGCTGGTAGCTCGAGCACACCGGCGCGCCGAGCCGCTCGGCCAGCGCCACGCAGTCGGCGATGGCGTTGCCGATGACCACGCCGGCGCCCGAGAGGATCACCGGGAGTCGCGCCTCGCCCAGCAGCCGCGCAGCCGCGGCGATGGCCTCCTCGCCGCCCGCCGGGCGCTCGAAGCGCACCACCTGCGGCAACTCCACGTCGATCACCTGGGTCCACAGGTCGCGCGGCACGTTGATCTGCGCCGGGGCCGAGCGCCGCCAGGCGTTGAGGATCACGCGGTTCAGAACCTCGGGGACGCGGGCGGGGTCGCGCACCTCCTCCTGGTAGCCGGTGATGCGGCTGAACATCTCCATCTGCTCGGCCTCCTGAAAACCGCCCTGCCCCAGCGTCCTGTTGGCGGTCTGGGGGGTGACCAGCAGCATCGGCGTGTGGTTCCAAAAGGCGGTGGCGACAGCGGTGACGAAGCCGGTGACGCCGGGGCCGTTCTGGCCGATGGCCATGGCCATCCTGCCCGTGGCCCGCGTGTAGCCGTCGGCCATCAGCCCGCCATTCGACTCGTGCGCCACGTCCCAGAACGTGATGCCGGCCCTGGGAAACAGGTCCGAGATCGGCATGAAGGCCGAGCCGATGATGCCGAAGGCGTGCTCGATCCCGTGCATCTGCAGCACCTTCACGAAGGCCTCTTCCGTGGTCAACTTCATGGCGTCGTGTCCTTCCCTGCGTCGCGCCGGGCTTGGCCGGTCGGTCGGTCCGAGCCTAGCCGATCGCGGCGCGGCGCTTTAGGTCCAGTTGGCCCCGATCGGGGTGCCAGCGCGGCCCGCTCAGCCATGCTGGTCCCTGAGCGCCGCGATGGCGGCGTCGAGCTCGCGCTCGAGCTGCTCGTTGACGCCGCGCAGCCCGGCGGCGACCTGCTCGGCCCAGTCGGCGTATTCGAACTTGCGCGCGGCGGGCCAGTCGGGCGGGCTGGCGACGATGGCGCGCAGGTTCGAGGCCTTGTCGGCCAGCTTCAGCATCCTGGCGCGCGCCGATATCCCCGGCGCCTTCATCACCTGCTGGCGCTTGCGCTCGACCCGCGCGAGGCCCGAGTCGTCGGTCACCTCCAGCACCAGCGCGGCGATGTCGGCGCCGAAGACGGCGACGAGGTCGTCGGCCGTCACGCCGACATCCTCGACCGTGTCGTGCAGCAGCGCGGCGGCGATGAGGTTCACGTCCCTGCCGCCGGTCGCCTCGGCCACCCGGCGGGCCACGTCGGCGAGGTGGTTGACGTAGGGCTCGGCCTCGGCCCCCTTGCGCCGGTGGGCCGAGTGGCACTTGCAGGCGTAGTGGAAGGCCCGGGCGAGCAGCACGATGTCCTCGGGCGCGGCCATCCTCAACCCCCGTCGATCACGGTGCGCAGGCGCCGGATGCCCTCGCCGATGCGCTCCGCCGGGATCGAGGAGAAGCCGAGGCGAAAGCGCCGCCGGCCCGCCTCCGGGTCGGCGTGGAACGGGATGCCGGGCTCGATCAGCACGCCCTCGGCGGCGGCGCGGCCCGCCAGCGCCTGCGAGTCCAGCCCCTCCGGCCCGGTCAGCCAGAAGCTCGAGCCGCCGAAGCCCGGCGCCCGCGCCCAGCCCGGCAGATGCTCGTCGAGCGCGCGCGCCATCACCTGCCAGCGCTCGCGGTAGACCCGGTGGATGCGGCGCACCAGCACGTCGTAGTGCCCGTTGGCGAGGAACAGCGCCGCGGTGCGCTGGTTGTTGCCGGGCGGGTGGCGCAGCATCAGGCGCCTGAGCGCGCGCAGCTCGGCCACCAGCGCCGCGTCGGCCACCAGATAGCCGAGCCGCAAGCCCGGCATCAGCGACTTCGAGAGCGAGCCCACATGGATCACCCGCCCGTCCCCGTCGAGCGATTTGAGCGCGGGCAGCGGCGCGCCCATGTAGTTGGTCTCGGCCTCGTAGTCGTCCTCGACCACGATCAGGTCGTGCGCGTGCGCCGCCTCGAGCAGGGCCTCGCGGCGCGCCAGCGGCATGGTCACGGTGGTCGGCGCCTGGTGGCTGGGCGTGCAGAAGACCAGCCCGGCGCCGGCCAGCCGCCCGTCCACCGCCAGCCCGCCCGCATCCACCGGCACCGGCGCGATGCGCCCCGCGCGCAGGGCGAGGATATGGCGCAGGTCGGGATAGCCGGGGTCCTCGATCACCACCCGCGTCCCCGGCCCGACCAGCAGCGCGGCGATGAGATAGAGCGCGTTCTGCGCCCCCAGCGTGATCAGAATCTGCTCGGGCCGCGCGGCGATGCCGCGGCGCGGCAGGATGCGCCGGGCGATCTCCTCGACCAGCAGCGGGTCGTCCTCGGCGTAGCGGTCGAAGGTCCAGGCGTCGAGCCAGCGCCTGCCCATCGCCTGGCGCACGCAGTCGCGCCACTCGCCGATCGGAAAAAGCGCGTGGTCGACCTGGCCGTAGATGAAGGGATAGGGGAACTTCTGCCAGTCCGGCGGGCCCTGGATGAACGCGCGCGCCTCCATGTGCCGCGCCAGCCGCGGCCGCCAGTCCACCGTGCCGCCGGACTGGGCGGGGGCGGAGGCGGGCCGCGCCGCCAGCCCGTCCGCCGCCTGGGCATCGACGTAGAAGCCGCTGCGCTCGCGCGCCATCAGGAAGCCCTCGGCCACCAGCGCCTGGTAGGCCAGCGTCACCGTGTTGCGCGACACGCCGAGCCGGCGCGCCATGGCGCGCGTCGAGGGCACCGGCTCGCCCGCCACCAGTTGACCCGCCGAGATCGCCGCCATAAGGATCTCGCGGATCTGGGCCTGCAACGTCGCCGGCTTCGAGCGTTCGAGGTGGTAGAGCGCGTCGCGCACCTTGTGGGGCCTTTTTGGTCCGGACCTTCGCCTGGCTCTGGCACTATTATGGGACCAGCCTATGCGCCTAGGCTGGGTCCAGCAACCGAATCCGAGGAGTCGTCCGATGCACGACCTGAACCTGGCCGACGCGGCCCGCGCCAACTCGCTCGAAGAGCACTGGATGCCGTTCACCGGCAACCGCGACTTCAAGGAGAACCCGCGCCTCGTGGTGGCCGGCGAAGGCGTCTACTACACCGACCACAAGGGGGGTCGGGTGATCGACGGCTCCTCGGCGCTGTTCTGCTGCCCGGCCGGGCACGGCAGGCGCGAGATCGCCGACGCGGTGCACCAGCAGCTCCTCACCAACTCATACTCGGCGCCCTTCCAGCTCGGCCATCCCGGGCAGTTCGAGCTGGCACGCAAGGTGGCGGCGTTGCTGCCCGAGTCGATGAACCACGTGTTCTTCGCGAACTCCGGCTCGGAGGCGGTGGACACCGCGCTCAAGGTGGCGATGGCCTATCACCGCGCCCGCGGGCAGAGCCAGCGGCTGCGCTTCGTCAGCCGCGAGCGCGCCTATCACGGCGTCAACATGGGCGGCGTGTCGCTCTCGGGCATGGTCAAGAACCGCGAGACCTTCCCGGTGGTGATGCCCAACGTGGTGATGCTGCGCCACACCTTCACCGGGCGCGAGCTGTTCTGCGACGGCCTCCCGCGCGAGGACGGGGTCGCGCTCGCCAACGACCTGCAGCGCTTTTGCGAGACCTATGGCGGGGCCACCATCGCCGCGGTGTTCGTCGAGCCGGTGGCGGGCTCGACCGGCTGCCTGGTGCCGCCCGTGGGCTATCTCGAGCGGCTGCGCGAGATCTGCGACCAGCACGGGATTCTCCTCGTGTTCGACGAGGTCATCACCGGTTTCGGCCGGCTCGGCAAGCCGTTCGCCAGCCAGGTCTTCGGCGTCACGCCCGACATCTGCACGATGGCCAAGGCGCTGACCAACGGCTGCATCCCGATGGGCGCTGTGGGCGTGAGGGACGAGATCTACGAGACCGTGACGAACGCCGCGCCCAAGGACGCCATCGAGTTCTTCCACGGCTACACCTATTCGGGCCACCCGGCGGCCTGCGCCGCGGGGCTCGCCGCGCTCGAGATCTACGAGCGCGAGGGGCTCTTCGAGCGGTCCGCCGAGCTGGCGCCCTACTTCGCCGAGGCCGTCATGTCGCTCAGGGATCACCCGCTGGTGCGCGACATCCGCACCATCGGCATGATGTCGGGTGTCGAGGTCCACCCGGGCGCGGCGCCGGGCGCGCGCGGCACCGAGATGCAGAAGGCGCTGTTCTGGAACGGCTGCCACGTCAAGTTCACCGGCGACACCGGCATCGTCGCGCCGCCCTTCGTGGCCGAGCACACGCATATCGACGAGATCGTCGACAAACTGCGCCATACGCTCGACCAGTTCGCCTGATGGCCGGCGCGGCGCTGCCGTTCCTCGGGACGGCGCGCCTCCGCCTGCGACCGCGCACGCTCGACGACCTCGAGGCCTGCTTCCGGATGGACCGGGAGCCCGGCACCCTCGACTGGATCGACTGGCCGCTGCCCGAGGGGGGCTGGGACGACGAGGCGGCGCACCGCGCACTGATCCGCAGCCGGACGCTGCACCCCTACCCGCCCGGCCTCGGCTACTGGGCGGTGGCGCGCCGCGAGTGGCCGGACGAGTTTCTCGGCTGGGTCCTCCTGATCCCGGAGAACGCGGAAGGCCCCGAGATCGAGATCGGCTGGCGGCTCATGCGCGCGGCGCGCGGCATGGGCTACGCTACCGAGGCGGCGGCGGCGCTCGTGCGCCACGGCTTCGAGACGCTCGCCCTGCACCGCATGGTCGCCGGCATGTACCGGGCGAACGGCCCGTCGAACGCCGTGGCGCGCAGGCTCGGCTTCCGCCCGCACGACGACCCGGCGCGCAGCGGCCCGGACTTCGTGCTGTGGGTGCTCGATCGCGAGGACTGGCCGGCCAAGCGACGGTGACGGGACGGCTCGCCGCCTGCACCGGTTTCCGCTGGAGCATTGCCACACTGGAGGCCCGTGAGCCGGTCGATCGAGATCGCGCCCCGGCGCGCACCGCCCGGTGAAAGGCGGCGGCCCCGCAGGCCCGCCGCGCCGAAGGCCCGCGGCGGGGAGCCGCAGTCAGTCGGTCCGGTGTACGTCCTTGAGCCGGAAGCGGATGACGTCGCCGACCGCCAGGTCTTCGTGGCCGACTTCGGGCTGGGCAAGCCGCAGTAGATGGCCGACGAACGACGATCCGAGCCGCTCGATCCCCGTAACCCGCGCGAATAGCTCGCGCCCACGATAGCTGAGGATGACTCTGGAACCGCCGGAAATCGCCGGGTCCGTACGCTCCGGCCTGTCGAACGAAGGCTCCTTTATGTCCTCCGCGTGAATATCTTGCAGCAGGCTCATGGCCAACTCCGGGTTCTGACGCCATTCGTCGCCCCTCGACCTGAGAGTGCCGGCATGTTCATTGGGAACTTGTGTTCTGCCTAGTCTCGAATTGCAACGGGTCCGGCAGGGCCCGAGGCCGACCGATTGCATCGATCGCGATGCCCGCGCGGACGCCCACGTCCGCCCGCCGCGCCGCCCTGCGGCCGCCTCACCCCATCGCCAGCGTCACCACCGCGACGGCCACGATATCCTCGACCGTGGCGCCGCGCGAGAGGTCGGCGACCGGGCGGGCGAAGCCCTGCAGCAGCGGGCCGATGGCCTGCGCGCCGGCAAGCTCCTGCACCAGCTTGTAGGCGATGTTGCCCGAGTCGAGGTCGGGGAACACCAGCACGTTCGCCCGCCCCGCCACCGGCCCCTCCGCCCCCTTCTTCGCGGCGATCGAGGCGTTCAGCGCCGCGTCCGCCTGGAACTCGCCGTCGATCGCCAGGTCCGGCGCGGCGGCGCGGGCCAGCCGCACCGCCTCGGCAACCTTGCCCACCCGCGGCCCGGTGCCCGAACCGCGCGTCGAATAGGACAGCAGCGCCACCCGCGCCTCGCCCATGAGCCGCCCGGCGGAGCGGCCCGAGGCGACCGCTATCGCCGCCAGCTCCGGCGCCGTCGGATCGACGTTCAGCGCACAGTCGGCGAACAGCAGCGCCCGCCCGCCCAGCGCCATCAGGAAGAAGCTCGACGGCGTCGCCACGCCCTCGGCCAGCCCCACCGTCATCATGCCGGCCTCGATCACGCGGCGCGTCGGGTTGGCCGCCCCGGCCACCATCGCCGCCGCCTCGCCCGCCGCGACCAGCGCGCCGCCGAAGCCTAGCGGCTTCGCCAGCAGCCGCGCCGCCATGGTCGGCGTCATCCGGGCGCGCCGCGCGGCCACCAGGGCGGCCAGCGCCTCGCGGCGCGGGTCGGCGGCGGGGTCCACGGTCTCGCAGCCGGGCGCCTCGCCGCCGATCAGCACGGGCCGCGCCAGTCCCTTGGCCGCCAACCGCGCGGCCGCTTCGCGGATGCGCGGGTCGCCGCCCTCCGGCAACACGACACGCCGCAAATTGGCCCGTGCGGCCTCGAAACATTGCGCCAGAATCCGCATCATCGTCCCCGTGTCGCCCCCTTGCCGGAGACCAAGCCAATGACCGAGACCGCGATCAAGATCAATCGCGGCCTCGAGTGCGCCTATTTCGAGCGCCCGGGGGTGAGCAACATCGACGGCGAGCAACGCAAGGGGCGGTGACGGGATGTCCGGCGGCGCGGCGGATCGCCGGTGCATGTCCGGCGCAGGTGTCCCTCAGCGCCCGGCGGGCGCGGGCGGGGTCGCCCCGGCGACCAGCGCCTCGGTTCCCGGCCCATCCTCCACGGCGCGGCGCCAGGGCCGCTGGCGGGCCGGATCGTGTGCCGCGACGAGGCGCAGGCCGGCGCCGGCCGGGTGCACCGCGATGGCGCCGAGACGCGCCAGCGCCGCCTCGCCGAGGTAGAGGCACGGCCCCCCATGCGGCGGGCCATAGCGCACGACAACGAGCGTGCGCGGTTGGCAAAGTGCCGCGATCCGGCCGGGCGCGATGTGCCGGCTATGCACCACCTCGAGCTGCCAGCCGTTCGACAGCCGCGCCGAGACCCAGCCCTTGCCGCGGGCGAGCCCAGGGCGGGCTGCGGCCTGCTTCTGCGTCGCCCCGTCGCCGTCGCGGCGCAGCCAGTTCCCGGCGGCGAAGGACTGGGCGCGCGGGTGGTCGAGGGCACGGCCCTGAGGCCCCAGCACGCCGATCAGCCGGCCCTCGGACGCGATCAGCACCTCGGGCCGCTGGGCGGGCTGGCCCCAGAGCATCAGGCCGAGCGCGATCCCGGCGATCCCTGCGAGCCGCCAGCGCCCGCGCCACAGCACCAGCCAGAGCCCGCCAAGGCTGATCAGCGCCAGCACCGCCCCCGGCGCCGCCGGCACCCAGCGCGAGGCGCCGGGCAGCGCCGCGACGGCGTGCGAGACGTCCAGCACCCAGACGATGCCCGCGCCCATAAGCCACAGCGCCGGCGCCTCGAGCCCGAGCGGCGCCAGCGCCCCGGCGACCACCGCGGCGGGCGCGATCAGCAGCCCCATCGCCGGCACCGCCGCCAAGTTCGCCAGCAGCCCATAGGGCGTCACCCGGTTGAAGTGGAACGCCGCATAGGGCGAGGTCGCGAGCCCGGCGAGCAGGGAGGTGAACACCAGCGCGGCGAGGTAGAAACCGAGCCCCCGCGCCAGCCGCCTGCCGGGCCCGCGCCGGCCCGGCTCGGGCGGCGCCCGGGCGAGGCGGCGGCGGCGCACCTCCTCGTAGCCCGCGACAAGCGCCGCGGTGGCGGCGAAGCTCATCTGGAAGCCGGCGTCCATCAGGCTGAGCGGCCGGATCGTCAGCACCACCGCGGCGGCCAGCGCCAGGCCCCTCAGCGTGATGGCCGGGCGGTCGAGCAGAACCGCGGTGAACGCCACCGCCACCATGACGAAGGCCCGCTGGGTCGCCACCGTGGCGCCCGACAGCGCCAGGTAGCCGAGCCCCGCCGCCAGCGCCGCCAGCGCCGCGGCCTTCTTCGCCCGCGCCCCGGATAGCCCCGGCGGCAGCGCCAGCCCGAGTCGCGCGGCGGCGAACACGACGCCGGTCAGCAGCCCCATGTGCAGCCCGGAGATCGCCAGCAGGTGCGCCAGGCTGGAGATGCGCAGCGCCTCGCTGTCGGCCTCGGCGATGTGCGAGCGGTCGCCGACCACGATCGCCGCGGCGAAGCCGCCGGGCCGCCCCGGCATCGCCGCCACCAGCGCGTCCGAAAGCGCGGTCCGCTGCCGCGCCAGCCAGATGGCGAAGCGGTCGAGCGGACCCGCGGGCGCCGCCGCACCCAGCCGCAGCGCCGGTCCCCTCGCATAGCCGACGGCGCCGAGCCGCTCGAAATACGCCCGCAGGCGAAAGTCGTAGGCGCCGGGCTCGACCGGGTCGCCCGGCGGCGACAGGCGCGCGAACACCCGGATGCGCGCGCCCGGCCGCGGCGCCTCCGCCCGGTCGGCGGCAAGCAGCGTGATGCGCACCCGCTCGGGGGTCTCGCGCGGGTCGAGCCCGTAGACGATCACCCGGTCGAGCAGCACCCGCGGCGCGCCCGAGGCGGCGCGGCTCAGTCCGCGCACCCGGCCTTCGACGGTCTCCTGAACCGGCGCCGCCAGCACCGGCGCCGCCGCCCGATGCGCCGAGACCAGCGCTACCGTGAAGCCGCCGCCGAGTGCCGCCAGCGCCAGTGCCAATGCCAGCCCGGCGAGGCCCGCCCGTCGCGCCAGCCCGCTGACCAGCGCCGCCAGCGGCGGGGCGGCCAGCGCGCACCAGGCCGGGTCCGGCTCGCGGTCGAGCGCAAAGTAGAGCCAGATCCCCGCCCCCATGAGCACCGGCAGCCAGAGCACGGCGCGCCGGCCCTCGGCGGCCCAGAGCTCCGCCCAGCCGAGCCGCGCCCGCGCCTTGTGCCCCGCCGCCACCTGTTCCATAAGGGCCCCGGCCTTCATGACCCGACATAACCCGATCAAACCCGACGCAGCCCATAGGCGGCCGCCCCCGTTAACCGAGCGTTAAGCACGATCGAATGAGCCAACTCGTCGTCACCCGCTTCGCCCCCTCGCCCACCGGATTCCTGCACATCGGGGGCGCGCGCACGGCGCTGTTCAACTGGCTGTTCGCCCGCCACCACGGCGGCCGGTTCCTGCTCAGGATCGAGGACACCGACCGCGCCCGCTCGACGCCCGAGGCGACCCAGGCGATCCTCGACGGCCTCACCTGGCTCGGCCTCGACTGGGACGGCGAGGCGGTCAGCCAGTCGGCCCGCGCCGCCCGCCACGCCGAGGTGGCGCGCGAGATGCTGGGGCGCGGCACCGCCTACAAGTGCTTCGCCAGCAAGGACGAGATCGACGCCTTCCGCGAGGGCGCCCGCGCCGCGGGCCGCCCGCCGCTGTTCCGCAGCCCGTGGCGCGACAAGGGCCCCAAGGAGCACCCAGACGCCGAGTTCACCATCCGCCTCAAGGCCCCGCTCGAGGGCCAGGTGGTGATCGAGGACCGCGTCCAGGGCAGCGTGACCTGGGAGGCCGCCAGCCTCGACGACCTGATCCTGCTGCGCTCGGACGGCTCGCCCACCTACATGCTCGCCGTGGTGGTGGACGACCGCGACATGGGCGTGAGCCACGTGATCCGCGGCACCGACCACCTGACCAACGCCGCCCGGCAGGCCCTGATCTACCGCGGCATGGGCTGGGAGCCGCCGGTCTTCGCCCACATCCCGCTGATCCACGGGCCCGACGGTGCCAAGCTGTCCAAGCGCCACGGCGCGCTCGGGGTCGATGCCTACCGAAAGCTGGGGTTCCTGCCCGAGGCCATGCGCAACTATCTCGCCCGGCTCGGCTGGAGCCACGGCGACGACGAGGTCTTCAGCACCGGGCAGGCCATCGAATGGTTCGGGCTCGAGCAGGTCGGCCGCTCGCCCGCCCGCTTCGACCTCGCCAAGCTCGAGAACCTGAACGGCCTGCACATGCGCGCCATGGCCGACGAGGCGCTGCTCGAGGCCCTCGACGACTATTTTGCAGCGCACAATCGGCCGCCCCCGGACGCGCGCCGCCGCAGCATGTTGCTGCACGCCATGCCCGGGCTGAAGGATCGCGCCAAGACTCTCGCTGAACTTGTTGATATCGCGGAGTATATAATCTCGGAGCGCCCCTTCGATCCGGACCAGAAGGCGGCAAGGCTGCTCGATGCCGAGGCGGTCGCCAGGCTGGCCCGTTTGACTGTGCGACTGCAAAATGCTAGCGAATGGAGTGCGGGCGCGCTCGAGCAGGCCAGCCGCACCTTCGCCGAGGAGGAGGGGGTCAGGCTCGGCCAGATCGCCCAGCCGCTCAGGGCCGCTCTGACCGGGCGCAGCGTGAGCCCCGGCGTGTTCGACGTGATGGAGACGCTCGGCCGCGACGAGACCCTGGCTCGGCTTGGCGACGTCGCCGCGGCGACCTAGTTTGAACTTTTGGGATCGCCCCCGAAAGGGCAGAACGGATGGCGCGCGGGCCCTGCGGGAACCCGCCCGAACGAGAAAGGCAACGTCCATGCAGGAGAAGACGACCACCCGCACCGCGACCATCACGCTGGGCAACGAGAGCCGCGAGTTCCCGGTCTATGACGGCTCCATCGGCCCATCCGTGATCGACGTGCGCAACCTCTACCGCGAGCTCGGCGTCTTCACCTACGACCCGGGCTACACCTCGACGGGGAGCTGCGAGTCGCAGATCACCTACATCGACGGCGAAGAGGGCGAGCTACTCTACCGCGGCTACCCGATCGAAGAGCTGGCCGAGAACAGCCACTACCTCGAGGTCTGCTACCTGCTGCTCTACGGCGACCTGCCCACGGCGGCGCAGCTCGAGGACTTCGAGATGCGCGTCACCCGCCACACCATGCTGCACGAGCAGATGCAGTACTTCTACCGCGGCTTCCGGCGCGACGCGCACCCGATGGCCATCGTCTGCGGCGTGATCGGCGCCATGTCGGCGTTCTACCACGACTCGACCGACATCAACGATCCGTGGCAGCGCGAGGTCGCCTCGATCCGCATGATCGCCAAGCTGCCAACCATCGTGTCGTGGGCCTTCAAGTACTCGATCGGCCAGCCCTTCGTCTATCCGCGCAACGACCTCGACTACGCGGCGAACTTCCTGCACATGTGCTTCGCCGTGCCGTGCGAGGAGTACATCGTCGACCCGATCCTGGCCCGCGCCATGGACCGGATCATGACGCTGCACGCCGATCACGAGCAGAATGCCTCGACCTCGACGGTGCGGCTCGCCGGCTCGTCGCACGCCAACCCGTTCGCCTGCATCGCGGCGGGCGTCGCGAGCCTGTGGGGGCCGGCGCACGGCGGCGCCAACCAGGCCTGCCTCGAAATGCTGCGCGAGATCGGCACGCCCGAGCAGATTCCCGAATACATCGAGCGCGCCAAGGACAAGGACGACCCGTTCCGCCTGATGGGCTTCGGTCACCGGGTCTACAAGAACTACGACCCGCGCGCCAAGGTGATGCAGCAGACGGCGCGCGAGGTGCTCGACCTGATGGGCGTCGAGAACAACCCGACCCTGCAGACGGCGCAGGCGCTCGAGAAGGTCGCCCTCGAGGACGACTTCTTCATCGAGAAGAAGCTCTACCCGAACGTCGACTTCTACTCGGGCATCATTCTCGACGCGATGGGCTTCCCGACCTCGATGTTCACGCCGATCTTCGCGCTGAGCCGCACCGTGGGCTGGATCGCCCAGTGGAAGGAGATGATCGAGGACCCGGTGCAGAAGATCGGCCGGCCGCGCCAGCTCTACACCGGCCCGAAGCGGCGCGAATACATCGACGTGGAGGCGCGCGGCTGAGCGGCGGCCGACCCGCCGCGGTCCGTCGGACCGGCCAAAACGTATGCCTGAACGCCGGCATCAACCCGGCGCCGCGCGGCGTTGCAGCACGGCCAGCACCGAGCGTGCCGCCCGGGCCGACGGCGCCGGGCCCCCGCCGCCGAGCGCGGCCAGCACCCGGGCGAAGGCGGTGCGCTGGGCGGCGCGGGCCCCGGCGTCGCCGAGCAGGGCGAGCACGGCGGGGGCGATCGCGTCGGGCGTGCAGCGCTGCTGGATGAACTCGGGCACCACGCGCGCGCCGGCGACCAGGTTGACGAGACTCGCGGTGTCCACGCGCAGGAGCGGGCGGACCAGCACCGCCGTCAGCGGGCTCGACCGGTAGGCCGCGACCATCGGCGTGCCGGCCGCGGCCAGCTCCAGCGCGATGCTGCCCGACTTGACCAGCGCCACGTCGGCCGCGGCGAAGGCGGCGCGGCGCACCGGCTCGCCCTCCCCGGGGCCGATCAGCAGTGGCGCCGGGTCGAGCCGCGCCGCCGCGCGGCCGACCTCGTCCGCCACGCCCTCGGCCAGCGGGATGACCACGCGCAGCCCGGGCAGGCGGGGCGCGAGGCGCGCCAGCGTCGGGGCGAACACCGGCATCAGGCGGCGCACCTCCAAGACCCGGCTGCCCGGGGCGAGCAGAAGCAGCGGCGCGCCCTCGCCCACCCCGGCACGGCGGCGCAGGGCGGCGATCGCGCCCGGACCCGCGACCGGCGCCTCGACGGCAGGGTGCCCGACGAACTCGCAGCTCACGCCGGCCGCCTCCCAGTGGGGCGGCTCGAAGGGCAGCAGCGCGAGCACGTGGTCGATGTAGCGCGCCATCGCGCGCGCCCGGCCCGGCCGCCAGGCCCAGACCGAGGGGGCGACGTAGTGGATCGTCGCGACCCCGGGCGCCCGCGCCCGCACCCGGCGGGCGACCCGCAGGCCGAAGCCTGGGCTGTCGATGGTGATCAGCGCATCGGGCGCGGCCGCCACCACGTCGGCCGCCGTGGCGCGGATCCGGGCGAGCAGCGCCGGGACCCGCGGCACCACCTCGGCCAGCCCCATGACGGAGAGCCCGGCCATCGCGAAGCGGCGCTCCAGCCCCTCGGCGGCCATCTCCCGGCCGCCGATGCCGGCGAGACGCAACCCCGGTGCCTCCGCCCTCAGCGCCCGCATCAGCGCGGCACCGAGCCGGTCGCCCGAGGGCTCTCCGGCGACCAGGTAGAGGGTGAGCGGCCGCGTCACCGGACCAGCGCGTGCCGCGCCGCGCTCCACAGGCAGAGGCCCGCCGCGTCCGCCGCCGCCAGCGTGCCCGGCCGGTCGAGGACCAGCACCGACCCGGCCTCGATGGCGATGCCGCGCAGCCCGGCACGGCCCGCGCCCTCGATGGTGCGCGGACCGATGGCGGGCAGGTCGAAGCGCCGGTCCTGGCCGGGCTTCGCCATCTTCACCAGGACCCCGCCCCGCGCCGGCGCGAGGCCGGCAAGCCGGGCGAGCAGCGCGTCCGTGCCCTCGGCCGCCTCGATGCCGAGGCAGCGGCCGCCGGCGACCACCGCCGCCTGGCCGACGTCGAAGGCGCCCAGCGCGGCGAGGATCGCCGCCCCCAGCGCCGCGTCGCGCCGATCCGCCCTGCCCGGCGCATGGCGGCCGAGGACGCCGGGCGCGGCGGTCAGCCCGGCCAGACACTCCTGCGCCCCGACCACCCGGAAGCCCTCCGCCTCGAAGATCTCGGCGAGGCCCGAAAGCAGCGCGTCGTCGCCGCGCGCCAGCAGGCCCGTAACCCGGCCGAGCAGCGCCGCTGCGCGGGCGTCGGCGCGCCAGGGCCTGAGCCGCGGGCGGTCCAGCGCCCCGGCGAACACCACGCTCTCGCAGCCAGCCCGGCGCAGCGCCGCGAACAGCCGGCCGGGCCGCTCGAACTCGTGCCGCTCGTGGGGGTGCGCGCCCATCCATTCGCCGGCCGCGCCCGGAACGCCGATCACCAGGTAGGGCCGGCCCTCGGCGCGGCACCGCTCGGCGATCAGACGGGGCAACAGGTCGCGCCCGGCGATGATCGCGAGCGTCGCGCCCCCGCCCGGCACGGCCGCCTCACGCGTCCCTGGGCAGGCAGAGATGGCGCGCGGCGCCGGCGCGCACGAAGGCCGCCAGCCGTTGCACCAACTGGCTCTCCGGGTAGGCGGCGGCGGCCTCGGCGGCGCGCTCGGCCGGCTTGCCCCCGGATTCGAAGATCATGCGGTAGGCGGCGCGCAGGCTCTCGAGCGCCGCCCGCTCGAAGCCGCGGCGCTTCAACCCGACGAGGTTGAGTCCGGCCAGCACGGCACGGTTGCCGACCGCGGCGCCGTAGGGAATTACGTCGCGGTCAACGCCCGAGCACCCGCCGACGAAGGCATGGGCGCCGATGCGCACGTGCTGGTGCACCCCCGAGAGGCCGCCGATCACCGCGTGCTCGCCCACATCCACGTGCCCGCCGAGCGCCGCGTGCGAGGCCAGCACCACACCGGCCTCCAGCCGGCAGTCGTGCGCCACGTGGCAGCCGGCCATCACCAGACAGCCGGCGCCGATCCGGGTCACGCCACCGCCCCCGGCCGTGCCCGTGTTGATGGTCACCTGCTCGCGGATCATGCACCCCGGGCCGATCTCGAGGCGCGTCGGCTCGCCCCGGTACTTGAGGTCCTGCGGCTGCTGGCCCAGCGAGGCGAAGGGCCACACCCGGGTGCCCGCGCCGATCCGCGTCGCGCCGGCGACCGCCACCTGGGAGAGAAGCTCGACCCCCTCCTCGAGCGTCACCCCCGGCCCGACCACGCAGTACGGCCCGACGGTCACGCCGTCCGCCAGCCGCGCACCGTCCTCGACGATCGCGGTGGGGTGGATGGTCACCCGGCTCTCCCGCCCCTCCGCGGGTCGTTCTGGTCGATGATCATGGCCGAGAATTCGGCCTCGGCGACGACGCGGCCCTCCACCTTGCCTTCGCCGATGAAGCGGAACACCTTGCCGCGGCTGCGGGTCACCCGGACATGCAGCCGCAACAGGTCGCCCGGCACCACCTTGGCGCGGAAGCGGCAGTTGTCGATGGTCATGAAGTAGACCAGCAGCTCCTGGTCCATCGCCTCCAGCGTCTCGACCACCAGCACCCCGGCGGTCTGCGCCATCGCCTCGACGATCAGCACGCCAGGCATCACCGGCTCGGCCGGGAAGTGGCCCTGGAAGTACGGCTCGTTGATCGTGACGTTCTTGACGCCGATGGCGCTCTCACCCTTGTGGATGTCCTCGACGCGATCGATCAGCAGGAACGGGTAGCGGTGCGGAATCATGCGCTTGACGCGCGCCAGGTCGGCGCCGGTGCCCGCGCCCGCCATCCGCGCGCCCGCCGCGCCCGCCGTCTCGGTGATGTCGCTCGTCATCCCTGAATCCGCAATGGCTTGGGCCCGTCGCCCCTTTTGAATACCGCCGGCCGGACGAGGTCAAGCCTCAAAGGCCGCGGCCCGCGGCGGCGCTCACTCGCCGCTGGGCGCCGCTTCGGCGAGCAGGCTCTCGAGGTCGGGAATCTCGGGCATCGGCACCGACGCGTCGAAGACGGCAACCACCTCGTCGGTGATGTCGAGTGCCGGATCCGCGGCCAGCGTCTCGTCCCTGTCGAGGATCAGCCCGGCGCCCCGCTCGGCGCGGACGCGCTCGAGCACGGCGTCGATGGTCGAGAGCAGCCTGACCCGCAGGGAGCGGAACGCGGTCTGCAACGCCGCCGCCTGGCGCTGAGCCTCACGCCGCTCGCCCCTGACCTTGCGGTCGAAGGCGGCGGTGCGCTCCTCGAACTCCTCGCGCGGCATGGTCGAGCGGCGCTCGGCCAGCTCCTGCTCCTCGGCGGCCAGCTCGCGCTTGGTCTCGTCGATGCGCGCCTGCAATTCGGCGGTCATGCGCTGCTCGGCCTCGAGCAGCGCCCGGGCCTGGCGCGTCTCGTTCAACAGCCGGCGGCGCGAGACTGTCAGGATCGGCGCGCGCCCCTGCGCCACGGCAACCGACGGCACCAGTGGCGCAGCGACTAGCGCCAGCATCGCCAACGCCAGGGTCTGGCGCCGGGTCCACAGCCGGGAACGCGGCGCGCCGCGGGTCATGCGGGCCTCAGAAACGGGTGCCCACCGAGAGGCGGAACAGCTCGGTCCGGTCGAAGCTTTGCTTCACGATGGGAAATCCGAAGCTCAGCTCCAGCGGCCCGAGCGGGGTGTCCATGAACAGGACCGGCCCCGCCGCGACGCGCAGGTCGATGCCGTCGTCGATCATCGCGCCCGGGAACGAGGTGCGGTCGAGGCTCCACAGCGTTCCGGCGTCCACGAAGAAGCCGCCGAATATGCCCAGCTCCTCGGGCAAGCCGAGCGGGAAGGATACCTCGAGGCGGCTGACCAGGAAATAGTTGCCGCCCAGCGCATCGCCGGTCGCGAGGTCGCGCGGGCCAAGCCCGGAGATCTGGAAGCCGCGGAACGTGTCGCCGCCGATCAGGAACCGCTCGTGGATCCGGCTGTCCTTGCCGAAGGTGACCAGAGCGCCACCCTCGATCTCGAGGCTGCTGATCACCTGGTCGTCGAGGAAGCCAAGCCAGCCTTTCACCGAACCCGTGGACCTTACGTAGCGCGACTCGCCACCCAGCCCGGCAATCTGTTGCTGGAAGGTCGCCAGGTAGCCCTTGGTCGGCTCGACCGGGTCGTTGCGCTGGTCATAGGTCAGCCGGTAGCCGACCGACGAGGTGAAGCGCGAGCCGTCGTCGGGCTGCAGCGCCGCCGAAGCCAGGGGGCCGACATCCACGTCGTCATGGAGGAACTCGTAGAACAGCTGAATCCTCAGGTCCTCGGACAGCGGAAACGACACCTGCGGGCGGAAGCCGGCGGTATCGATCTGCAACGACGACTCGGAGCTGCGGTCGGTCTGCCGGTAGAACACGCTCGAGCCCACGGCGAGGTCGCGGTCGAGGAACCGCGGCTCGAAGAAGCTGAACTCGTAGATCTGCGTGTCGCCTGAGGCGGTGGCCTGCAGGTTCACCACCTGGCCGCGCCCGAGGAAATTGCGCTCGCTCAGCCGGATGTTGCCGATCGGGCCGACGGCGGAAGCGAAACCGATCCCGAAGGACAGGCTGCCGGTCGACTGCTCCTGGACGCGGACCTTGAGCACGGCGCGGTCCTCGGCGCTGCCGGGCTCGGTGTCGATGTCGACGCGCGAGAAATACTGCAGCCCGCGGATGGCGGCGACCGACTCGCGGATTTTCCGCGCGTCGAAGGCGTCACCCTCGACCAGCCTCATCTCGCGCCGGATCACCCGGTCCAGCGTCTGGGTGTTGCCCTCGATCTCGATGCGCTCGACGAACACCCGGCTGCCCTCGATCAGCTCGAAGGTGATGGCGATGGTCCGCTCCTCCGCGTCCTTGCGCGCCCGCGGGCGCACCTGGACGAAGGCGAAGCCTTGCTGCGCGGCGAGGTCGGTGAGCTCGTCGGCGATCTCCTCGACGCGGCTGGCATCGTAGATGCGGCCCTCCAGGTCGCCGGGCAGCAGGGCGCGGAACTCCTCGGCGTCGAGGCCGCGGGCCGTGACGGCGACGTCGAGCGGGCCGAAACGGTACTGCTCGCCCTCCGAGACCGTGAAGGTGATGACGAAGCCGGAGCGGTCGGGGGTCAGCTCGGCGCTGGCCGAAAGCACGGTGAAGTCCGCGTATCCGCGGTTCAGGTAGAACTGCCGCAGCAACTCGCGGTCGAGCTCGAGCCGGTCCGGGTCGTAGATGTCGCCCCTGAGCAGGAACGAGAAAAAGCCCGACTCCCTGGTCTCGATCGCCCGGCGCAGCCGGCGGTCGCTGAACCTCTCGTTGCCGACGAAGTCGATCGACCTGACCGGGGTGACCGGGCCTTCGACGATCTCGAACACCAGGTCGACGCGGTTCTCCTCGCGGGCGATGATCACCGGCTCGACCTCGGCGCCGTAGCGGCCGATGCGGCGATACACCTCGATGATGCGCTGGGCGTCGGCCTCGGCGGCCGAGGCGGTGAAGGGCAGGCGCGGGCGGAGCTGGATGGTCTGCTCCAGCTCCTCGTCCGAGAGCCGGCTGTTGCCCTCGAACGCAATCCGGTTGATCGAGGGGTTCTCGACCACCTCGACGGCGATCTGATCCTCGCCGGGCACGATGCGCACGTCGCTGAACAGGCCGGTGTCGAACAGCCGGCGCACCGCGGCATTCAGGTCCTCGGCAGTGATCGCCCGGTCGCTCGGCAACTGCATGTAGGAGAGGATGGTCTCGGGCTCGATGCGTCGATTGCCGCGGATCACCACCGAGGTCTCGGCGCGCTGCTGCGCCTCTGCCCGGCTGCCGAGCGGCCCGGCCGTGCCGTCCGGGCCGAGCAGCGATTCGCCGATCGCCGGGCCGATGAGCGCGGCGATGGCTCCCAGCACCACGGCGCGGCAAGCGCGATGGCGCCAAATCCTGATGGCTCGATGCATCCCCTCTCCTCCCTGGACGCGGCGGCTTGACGCCGGCTTCCGTGCCCAGGTCTGTCCCTCATTTCCAACGCGGCCCAGATTCGACGCGACCCAGATTCGACCCGGCCAGAATCGATGCGGCGCCGAGTCAACGCGGCCTAGAGCCGTAGCAGGTCATTATACGTCGCGAACACCATCAGCAAGATCACCAGTGACAGGCCGATCATCGTTCCCACCCGCATCCATGCCTCGCCCACCGGGCGGCCGCGCAGGAACTCGATGACGTAGAACATCAGGTGGCCGCCGTCGAGGATCGGGATCGGGAAAAGGTTGATGAGTCCGATCGAGGTGGAAAGCACCGCGATCAGCCAGACGAATGACGAGAAGCCCTGCTGCGCCGCGTCGCCCGAAACCTCGGCGATTCGGATCGGCCCACCGAGCTGGCTGGTGTCGGCCCCCTGAAACAGCATGTCGCCGACGTAGATCATCGTGCCCGAGATGATGCGCCAGGTCTCGTTCACGCCGCCGATCAGCGCGTCATGCACGGGCATCGGCTCGCGTAGCGGCTCGACGCCTGCCAGCGCCGCGCCGCGCACGCCCAGGGTGGGCACCTTGGCGATCTCCCCGCTCACCGGGTGCTCGCGATCGACCATCTCGGGCAGCACGGCGAAAGTCCGCTGCCGCCCGTCGCGCTCGACGGTGAGCTCGACCGGCGCGCCCGCCGGCTTGTCGGCGAGAACCACCTGCAGATCGCGGTAGCTGCCGATCGGCGTGCCGTCGATCGTCAGGATCACGTCGCCGGGCATCAGCCCGGCCCGCGCCGCGGGCATGCCGGGCACCACCTCCACGATCAGCGGTGCGCGGCGGTAGCGCACGGTGATCTGCATCACCTGGTCGTCGCGCTCGACGGTGACCGGCGTCGGCTCGCCGCTGGTCTTGCCGAGGATATTGATGATTTCGACGAAGGTCTCGACCGGCTGGCCGTCGATCGCCAGCACGCGGTCGCCGGCCGCGAACCCCACCTCGGCCGCCGCCTCCTGGTTGACCGCGCCGATCACCGGCTCCTTCGCGCCCTGCCCCGCCCACAGCAGTATGCCCGCGAAGATCGCCACCGAGAGCAGGAAGTTGGCCAGCGGCCCGGCGGCGACCGTCAGCGTGCGCCGCCACAGGCTGGCGTTGTGGAAGGCGGCGCGGCGGTCCTCGGGCGACAGCTTGGCGTCGTCGCCCTTGCCGGCGCTGGCCGGGTCCATGTCGCCGACGAAGCGCACGTAGCCGCCCAACGGCAGCGCCGCCACCTGCCAGTGCGTGCCGCGCCGGTCGGTCCAGCCCCACAGCCGCTTGCCGAAGCCGATGGAGAAGACCTCGGCCTTGATGCCGCACAGGCGACCGACGATGTAGTGCCCGAATTCGTGCACGAAGACGACGATCCCGAGCACGATGAGAAACGGCACCACCACCGTCAGGACCGTGCCAACGAACGGGATTTCCGCAAGCAGCTGCATCTCGTTTCCTTTTGCCTACCCTATCAGGCGGCGAAGCGTTGCACCAGATCCCGTCCGACGCGGCGCGCCTCGGCGTCGGCGGACAGGATGTCGTCCAGATCGTGCGCCGCGGGCCAGGCGTCGAGGCGATCCATTGCCGCGGCCACCAGCTCGGCCATGTCGAGGAATCCGATCTCGCCGGCGATGAAGGCGTCCAGCGCCACCTCGCGCGCCGCGTTCATCACGCACGCCGCCACACCGCCGCGCGCCATCGCGCGGCGCGCCAGCGCCAGCGCGGGGAAGCGCCGCGGGTCGGGCGCCTCGAAGTCCAGCCGGCCGAGCCGGGCGAAGTCCAGCCGCTCGACCGGCAGCGCCGGCCGCTCGGGCCAGGCCAGCGCATATCCGATCGCCACGCGCATGTCGGGCGGGCCCAGATGCGCCAGGATCGAGCCGTCGCGGAACCCCACCATCGAGTGGACGATCGACTGGGGATGCACCACCACCTCGATCCGCTCGGGGTCCACCCCGAACAGGTGCCGCGCCTCCACCATCTCCAGCGCCTTGTTGAACATGGTCGCCGAGTCGATCGAGATGCGCGCGCCCATCGACCAGTTCGGGTGCGCCATCGCCTCGGCCACCGTGGCGCGGGCCATCTCCGCCAGCGAGCGTTGGCGGAACGGCCCGCCCGAGGCGGTCAGGATCAGCCGCTCCAGCGGGCAGCCCGGCTCGGCCACGACGAGCTGGAAGATGGCGTTGTGCTCGCTGTCCACCGGCAGCAGCGTGGCACCCGAGCGCGCGATCTCGGCCATGAAGACCTGGCCGGCGGCGACCAAGCACTCCTTGTTGGCGAGCGCGACGGTGGCGCCGGTGCGCGCCGCGGCCAGGGTGGGGCGCAGCCCCGCGGCGCCGACGATCGCCGACATCACCCAATCCACGGGCCGCGCCGCCGCTTCGACCAGCGCCGCCTCGCCCGCCCCAGCCTCGATGCCCGAGCCCGCCAGGGCCTGGCGCAGCTCGTCCAGCCGCCCGTCATCGGCCGTCACGGCCACCTCGGCGCCCAGCGCCCGCGCCGCCTTGGCCAGCCGCGCGGTGTTGCTGTTGCCGGTGACGGCGACCACCTCGAAGGCCTCGCGGCCGAGGCTCTCGATCACCGAGACGGTGCTCGCGCCGATCGAGCCGGTCACGCCCAGGATCGAGATGCGCCGCCGGTCCATGCCTCTCCCCTACCCGATCACCGGCGACCCGCCGCTCAGGCCCGAGGCCAGCGCCACCGCCGCGGCCGCCGGCGCCAGCCCGTCGAAACGGTCGAGCGCGCCGCCGTGCCCCGGCAGCAGCCGCCCGGAGTCCTTGACGCCGAAACGCCGCTTAAGCGCCGACTCGGCCAGGTCGCCCGCCTGCGCCACCAGCGCCGTCGCCGTCGAGATCAGCGCCACCTGCGCCGCCACGGTCCCCGCGGTCGCCGCGCTGAACAACGCCCCGGCCAGCGCGGCCAGCAGCAGACCGCCGACGAACCCCGCCCAGGTCTTCTTCGGGCTGACCCGGGGCCACAGCTTCGGTCCGCCCACCAGCCTGCCGCCAAAGTAGCCCCCAATATCGGCCGCCGCCACCACCAGCACAAGCCACAGCACCGTGAGCAGACCGTGCGGCTCGAGCCCGCGCAGAACGACGATGCCGATCGCCGCCGCGCCGATATAGGCGCCCCCGGCGATGCCCCAGCCAAGCGCCCGGCGCCGGCCACCCGCCAGGTCCGCCACGGCCGCGGCGATCAGCGACCAGGCGAGCCAGACCACCGCGCCGATCCAGGAGTAATATTCCGCCAGCAGCGCCGCCCCCGCGACCCCGGCCAGCAGGTACGCCACATCCGCGCCGCACGGCCCGCCCCGGTGCAGCGTGACCGAGCGATACTCCCAGATCATCGCCCCGCAGACCGCGGCGACCAGCAGTGCCATCCAGATGCCCCCGGCCCAGACCGCCGCCACCCCCACCCCGGCCGCGACCGCCGCCGAGACGACGCGCAGGCGCAGGTCGGCGAAACGCGGCCCCGAACCGCTGGGTGTCGAACCGCTGGGCTGCGAGCCCGGGCCGGTGGCCTTGCCCGAGGCCATGTGGTGCCACCCGCCGTTCAGCCGCTGGCGCTGAGCGCGCCGAAGCGCCGCTTGCGCCGGCCGTAGGCGGCCAGGACCTCGGCAAACCGCTCGGCCGTGAAATCGGGCCAGCACTCCTCGACGAAGGCGAACTCGGCATAGGCCGCCTGCCACACCAGGAAGTTCGAGATGCGCATCTCGCCCGAGGTGCGGATCACCAGGTCCGGGTCCGGGGCGCCATCGGTGTAGAGCGCGCCGGCGATCGCCTTCTCGTCGATCTCCTCGGGCTCGAGCCGCCCGGCGGCCGCCTCGGCGGCCAAGCGGCGCACCGCGTGGACAATCTCGCGCCGTGCGCCATAGTTCAGCGCCACCTGCAGCAGCATGCCGTCGTTGCCGGCGGTGCGCTCCTCCATCTGGCGCATCACGCGTTGCAGCCCGCGGGGCAGCCGCGCCCGCTCGCCGAGAAAGCGCACGCGCACGCGCTCGTGGTCGAGCTCATCGACCTCGCGCACGATGTAGCTGCGGAACAGGCGCATCAGCACGCTGACCTCGTAGTCCGGCCGGCGCCAGTTCTCGGTGGAGAAGGCGTAGAGCGTCAGCACGCCCACGCCCGTGTCGCGCGCCGCCCGGATGATCTCGCGCACCCGCTCGACGCCGCGGTGATGGCCGACCGTGCGCGGCTGGCCGCGCCGCTCGGCCCAGCGGCCGTTGCCGTCCATGATGATCGCCACGTGACGCGGGACCACCCCGCTCGGGATCGCCCGGACGTCCCCTGCTTCGCTCTCGCCCAATTGTTTTTCCTCGCTCCCAGACCTGCCCCTGCCCGTCGCCGGGTCGTCTCGCCAAGCCGTTCCCGACTCCGCCGTTCCCGACTCCGCCGTTCCCGACCCGCCGTTGCCGGCCCCGCTTTCGTCCACCCGCGGCCTCCCGGCCTCCCGGCCTCCCGGCCTCAGACCTGCATGATCTCTTCCTGCTTCGCCGCAAGCGCCTCGTCGACCTTCTTTATGTGGCTGTCGGTCAGTTCCTGGATCTCGTCGTGGTAGAGCTTCTGGTCGTCCTCCGGCATGCCGGCGGACGCGGCCTTCTTGATCCGGTCCATCCCGTCCCGGCGCACGTTGCGGATCGCCACCCTGGCTCCCTCGGCATACTGACTCGCAACTTTGGTCAATTCGCGGCGGCGCTCCTCGTTCAGCTCGGGGATCGGCAGGCGGATCAGCGTGCCCTCGCCCACCGGGTTGATCCCCAGGTTCGACTGGCGCAGCGCCTTGTCCACCGCGCCCACCAGCGAGCGGTCCCACACGCTCAGCGTGATCATGCGGGGCTCGGGCACGTTGATCGTCGCCACCTGGTTGAGCGGTACCGTGGTGCCGTAGGCCTCGACATGGACCGGGTCCAGCATGGCGGCGGACGCGCGCCCCGTGCGCAGCGAGGCGAACTCGCCCTTCAGCACGTTCAGCGCACCGTCCATGCGGCGCTCGAGGTCGTCGAGGTCGATGTCGCGGTCGTCGCTGTGGGCCTCTCTCGACATTCTTGCGTCCCTCCCGGCCGATGCCCGATCGCGGCTCACGCCTCCGGCCCGACCACCGTGTAGCGCCCCTCGCCGAACAGCACGCGGGTCATCGCGCCGTCCTCCTTCAGCGAGAACACCACGATCGGCAGATTGTTGTCACGCGCCAAGGCGACCGCCGAGGCATCCATCACCTTCAGGTTCTTTCTCAGCACCTCGTCGTAACTCACGGTATCATAGCGCACCGCGTCGGCGTTTGTCTTGGGGTCGCTGTCATAGACACCGTCCACCTGGGTGCCCTTGAAGATGGCGTCGCAGCCCGTTTCCATGGCGCGCAGGGTCGCCGCGGTATCCGTGGTGAAGTAGGGGTTGCCGGTGCCGGCGGCGAAGATCACCACGCGGCCCTTCTCCAGGTGGCGCACGGCGCGGCGGCGGATATAGGGCTCGCACACCGTGGCCATCGGGATCGCCGACTGCACCCGCGTGTGCACGCCGAGCTGCTCGAGCGCCGACTGCATCGCCAGCGCGTTCATCACCGTGGCCAGCATGCCCATGTAGTCGGCCTGCGCCCGGTCCATGCCATGCGCGGCACCGACCAGCCCGCGGAAGATGTTGCCGCCGCCGATCACCATGCAGACCTGGATGCCGAGGTCGTGGGCGCGCTTGACCTCGCCGGCGATGCGGCTGACCGTCTCGGGGTCCAGCCCGAAGCGCTCCTCGCCCATCAGCGCCTCGCCGGAGATCTTCAGCAGGACCCGGGGGTAGAGCGGCTTGTTCCGCGGCTTCTCGGCCAGTTCCACCATTCCGCGACTCCGCTCCCCGTCAGGTTGCGCGCAAAATGTCGGAAAGCCGGTGCCGATGCAAGCGCGTCACGCCGTGCAGCCGGGCGGGTCTCAGGCGGCGCCGTAGTCCACCGCGTCGCGCAGCTCCGGGCGGCGCAGCCACGCAAGGTAGCGATCGCGCAGCAGGCTCGTCACCGGCCCCGGCGCGCCGTTCGCGAACACGCGCTCGTCGACCCGCGTCAGCGCCACCGGCCCTCCCGCGGTGGACGAGATGAACACCTCGTCCGCCGCCATCAGCTCGGCCACCGGCAGCGTCCGCACCTCCGTGGCGATGCCCTGCTCGGCGCAGATCTCCAGCACCGTGCGCCGGGTGACGCCCTCGAGGCAGCCGCTCGCGGGCGTCACCACCCGCCCCTCGCGCACGGAGAACACGTTGAAGCCCGGCCCCTCGGCGATGTTGCCGGCGTGGTCGGTCAGGATCACCGTCTCGTAGCCGCGATCCTTCGCCTCCATCAGCCCGCGGGTGAAGTCGCCCCAGTGGTAGTTCTTCACGCGCGGGTCGATGCTGTCGGCGGGGATGCGGCGCACCTCCCGGGCGATCCAGGCGCTGGCCTCGGCCTCGCTGCCGATCACCCGGATATACGGCACGCACCAGGCGTAGAAGTGGTTGGCGCAGCGGCGCGGGTCGCGGGTGCCGGGGACCAGCGGCACGCCGCGGCTCGCCACCATAGCCACATAGGCCGCGCGCAGCCCCGAGCGGGCGACGATGGCGTGCAGCGCCTCGCGGATCGCGCCCCGCGTCATGCCGATATCGAGCCTCAGCGCCGCCATCGACGCCTGGAGCCGGTCCAGATAGTCGGAGAGCCGGAAGAACCCGCCGTCCCAGACCGGCGCCACGTCATAGGTGATGTCGCAATGCACCAGCCCCCAGTCGGTCACCCCGATCGAAGCCTCAGCAATCGGCACCACGCGCCCGCCGATCCAGGCGGCGCCCTCGCTCCAGTCGGTCATGGCCGGGCCTCCTTCCGGTGCAGCTCGGTCGGCCGCGCTCAGGGCGTAATCTCGCCCGGCGCCATATTCAGGTGCAGCTCGCCGCCCGCATAGGGATGCGCCCGCGCCAGCGCCTCGTCGAACTCGATGCCCAGGCCCGGCGCGGCGGGCGGGATCACGTGGCCGTCCTCCCAGCGGATGCCCTTGACCAGTTGCCCGTGGAAGCCGTCCCAGCGCTCGATCGATTCGAGGATCAGAAAGTTCGGGATGCAGGCGGCGAGGGCCACGTTCGCCGCCCCCTCGACCGGCCCGCAATAGAGATGCGGCGCCATCTGCGCGTAATGCGCCTCGGCCATCGCCGCGATCTTCTTGGCCTCGAGGATGCCGCCCACGCGCCCCAGCGCCGGCTGCAGGATCGAGGCGGCGCCGCAGGCGAGCACGCGGGCGAACTCGTATTTCGTCACCAGCCGCTCGCCGGTGGCGATGGGAACGCTGGTGGCGCGGGCCACCTCGGCCATGCGCTCGGGCATCTCGGCGGGCACCGGCTCCTCGAACCACAGCGGTTCGTAGGGCTCGATCCGCCGCGCCAGGCGCTTGGCGCCCGAGACGGTGAACTGCCCGTGCGTGCCGAACAGCAGGTCGGCGCGCGTCCCCACCGCCTCGCGCAGCCGTTTGCAGAACAGCTCCGCCCGCTCCAGATCGTCGAGCCGCGGCTGGTGCCCGTCATACACCGTGTAGGGCCCCGCCGGATCGAACTTCAGCGCATTGAACCCCATGGCGAGGTATTCCGCCGCCCGTTCCGCCGCGAGGTCCGGGTCGTCGTAGATCGTCGGCCCCGCGTCCGCGTCGGGATAGGTGTCGCCTGTCGCCGGGTAGAGGTAGGTGTAGCTCCTGATCCGCTCGCGGCAGCGCCCGCCGAGCAGGTCGTAGACCGGCTTGCCCGCCGACTTGCCGACGATGTCCCAGCAGGCGATCTCGAGCCCCGAGAGCACGCCCACCAGCGAGGCGTCGGGCCGGGCCGTGTAGCCCGAGCCGTAGGTCAGCCGCCACAGGTGCTCGATCCGGTGCGGATCGGCGCCGTCGAAGTGCCGGGCGAACACGTCGCGCACCATGTCGGCCACCACATGCGGCCCGAACGTCGCGGCATAGACCTCGCCGACCCCGCTGATGCCGTCGCCCGTGGTCAGCTTGACGATGATGAAGTAGCGCCCACCCCGGCGCGGCGGCGGGTTGCCGACGACGAAGACCTCGCAATCGGTCAGTTTCATGCCCCGCCCTCCATCAGCACGACATTGCGCAGGCCGATGCCCCGGCGCACGTTGTCCAGCGCGGTGTTGATCTCCTCGAGCGGGTAGCGGTGCGAGATCAGCTCGTCGAGCTTAAGCCGCCCCTCGCGGTAGAGCCCGATCAGCATCGGGATGTCGGCGCGGATGTCCGACTGCCCCATCTTCGAGCCGAGGATGCGGCAGGACTGGTCCGACAGCGCCAGCGGGTTGAATGTCGAGCGCGCGTCCTGGTGCGCCATGCCCACCAGCACCGAGGCGCCGCCCGGCGCCAGCATCCGGTAGCTCTGGCCCATGGCCTCGGTGGAGCCGACGGTGACGAAGACAAAGTCCGCGCCGCGCCCGCCGGTCAGCGCGCGCACCGCCTTGACCGCGTCGGTCGCCGCGCCGTCGACCAGGTGGCTCGCGCCGAACGCCTCGGCCGCCGTCAGCTTGTCGGCGGACCGGTCGACCGCGATCACCCGGCGCGATCCGGTCAATGCCGCGCCCTGCACGGCGTTCAGCC
The DNA here is from genome assembly GCA_035513135.1 of Thermohalobaculum sp. Lineage (GTDB taxonomy): Bacteria > Pseudomonadota > Alphaproteobacteria > Rhodobacterales > Rhodobacteraceae > Thermohalobaculum. Next base: position 4,122 of record DATKCQ010000140.1, on the reverse strand, counting down.
CGACACCGCCGGTGCCGATCACCACCACGTCCATGCCCGGCGGCAGCGCCGCCGTGTTGACCACCGCGCCGAAGCCGGTGATCACCCCGCAGGCCAGCAGCGAGGCGACCTCGAAGCCGATGTCGTCGCCGATCTTGACCATCTGCGACTGGTCGGTGACCACCGCCTCGGCGAACGCCGCGGTCTTCAGGCCGTGCACCAGCGAGCCGCCCCCGGGCAGGCTCAACGGGCTCTGCGCATCGAGCGGGAAGCGGGTCTCGCACGAGCCGCGCATGTTGCGCGCACAGCACGGGCAGGCGCCGCAGTTGCGCACCAGCGTGATCACCACCCGGTCGCCGGGCGCGAAGGCGGTCACGCCCTCGCCCACCTCGCTCACCACCCCGGCCGCCTCGTGGCCGTAGACCGCCGGCAGCTCGCCGCCCCAGCCGCCATCGGCATAGGTCACATCCGAGTGGCAGATCGCCACCGCGCGCACGCGCGCGCGCACTTCGCCCGGCCCCGGCGGCGCCAGCGCCACCTCGCCGATCTCCAGCTTCTGTCCGAACTCCCGGCAGATGGCGGCGCGCATGGTGGTCTCCTCCCGGCTGCATCCCCGGGCGGCATTGTTGTGCCATTTCGTGCGGCAAGGACAGGCCCTGCAGCGACCGATCCGTCGTTTTCCGGCCAAACCACGGGAGGCGCCCGGCCCCCGGCGTTGACATTGGCGGGATGGTGGCCACCTCAAGCCTGAACCACGCCGCACCGCGAGATGGAGGAGTTCGCAATGCCCACGCCCGTCAGCATCGTCGCCCTGTCCGGCAGCCTGCGCCGCGGCTCCCTGAACACCGCGCTGCTACGCGCGGCCGCCGCAACCGCCGGCAACGGGGTGCAGATCGACGTCGCCACGCCCCGCGGCATCCCGCTCTACGACGGCGACCTCGAGGCCAGCGAGGGCATCCCCGAGGCGGTGAGCGAGCTGAAGGAGCGCATCGTCGCCGCCGACGGCCTGATGATCGCGACGCCCGAATACAACAATTCCATGCCCGGCGTGCTGAAGAACGCCGTCGACTGGCTGTCACGCCCGCCCAAGGACATCCCCCGCGTCTTCCGCGACCGCCCGGTGGCGGTGACGGGCGCCAGCCCCGGCGGTTTCGGCACCACCCTCGCCCAGTCGTCCTGGCTGCCGGTGCTCCGCGGCCTCCGCATGCGACCCTGGTTCGGCGGCCGCCTGATGCTGTCGAAGGCCGGCGACGCCTTCGCCGATGACGGCACCCTGACCGACGAGGAGCGCCGCAAGCAGCTCGCCGAATTCGTCGCGGGATTCGCCGCGTTCATCCGCGCGGGCAAGGCGGGCTGAGGCGCCGCCAGGTCCGCTCAAGCCCCTTGACCCCGCCCCCCGCGGGGTTAGCGTCGGACGGCGCGCAACCGAGGGAGGACAGCATGGCGGCGCCCGGCAGGAACCTGACCGTCGACGGCGAGCGGCTCTGGGACTCCCTGATGGAGATGGCGAAGATCGGCCCCGGCGTGGCCGGCGGCAACAACCGCCAGACGCTGACCGACGCCGACGCCGAGGCCCGCCGCCTGTTCCAGCGCTGGTGCGAGGCCGAGGGGCTGACCGTCGGCATCGACCGCATGGGCAGCATGTTCGCGCGGCGCGAGGGCACCGAGCCGGGCCTGCCCCCCGTCTATGCCGGCTCGCACCTCGACACGCAGCCGACCGGGGGCAGGTATGACGGCGTGCTGGGCGTGCTGGCGGCGCTCGAGATGGTGCGCACGATGAACGCCCGCGAGGTGCGCACCCGCCACCCGATCGTCGTGGTCAACTGGACCAACGAGGAAGGCACGCGCTTCGCCCCGGCCATGCTGGCCTCGGGCGTGTTCGCCGGGGTGCACGAGCTCGACTGGGCGCACGACCGGCGCGACGCGGCCGGCAAGCGCTTCGGCGACGAGCTCTGGCGCATCGGCTTCCTCGGCGAGGAGGAGGTCGGCAATCGCCCGATGCGCGCCTGCTACGAGCTGCACATCGAGCAGGGCCCGATCCTCGAGGCCGAAGGCGTGGACATCGGCGTGGTCACGCATGGCCAGGGGCTGGTCTGGCTGCAGGTGACGGTGACGGGGCGCGACGCGCACACCGGCTCGACGCCCATGCCCATGCGGCGCAACGCCGGGCTCGGCATGGCGCGCATCATCGAGCTGGTGGACGAGATCGCCTGGTCGCACCAGCCCAACGCGGTGGGCGCGGTGGGTCACATCGAGGTCCACCCGAACTCGCGCAACGTCATCCCGGGCAAAGCGGTCTTCACCGTCGATTTCCGCTCGCCCGATGCCGAGCTGATCCGCGACATGGCCGGCCGCCTGACCGAGGGCGCGCACCGGATCTGCGACGAGATGGGCCTCGGCGTCGAGTTCGAGAAGGTCGGCGGCTTCGACCCGGTGACCTTCGACGAGGATTGCGTCGCCGCCGTGCGCACCGCGACCGAGCGGCTCGGCTACAAGCACCGCGACATGGTGGCCGGGGCCGGCCACGATGCCTGCTGGATCAACCGCGTGGCGCCCACGGCGATGATCTTCTGCCCCTGCGAGGGCGGCCTCAGCCACAACGAGGCCGAATCGATCACCCCCGAATGGGCCGAGAAGAGCGCCAACGTGCTGATGCACGCGGTGCTGGAGACGGCGGAGGTCGTGTGAGGGTTGCCGCTCACTCGGTGCCGAACAGCCGGTCCCCGGCGTCGCCGAGGCCGGGCAGGATGAAGCCCTCGCTGTTCAGCCGCTCGTCGAGCGCGCCGGCGAACACGGCCACGTCGGCGTGGGCGGAGCGCAGCGCCGCCACCCCCTCGGGCGCCGCGACCAGGCAGAGAAAGCGGATGTCGCGCGCGCCCGCCAGCTTGATCTGGCGGATCGCCTCGACCGCCGTGCCGCCGGTGGCGAGCATCGGGTCGGCCACCACCACCGCCCGGGCGCCGATGTCGGCGGGCAGCTTGCAGTAGTAGCGCACCGGGCGCAGTGTCTCCTCGTCGCGGTAGAGGCCGACATGGCCGACGCGGGCCGAGGGCACCAGCGCGATGAGCCCCGGCACCAGCCCCTCGGCGGCGCGCAGGATCGAGACGAAGCAGACCCCGCGGGCGAGCCGGCGCGCGGTCATCGGCGCGAGCGGGGTCTCGATGCGCACGTCCTCGAGGGGCAGGTCCGCCAGCGCCTCGTAGGCCAGCAGCCCGGCGAGCTCGTGCATCAGCCGGCGAACCTCGGGCGACGGCGTGGCACGGTCGCGCAGCAGCGTCAGTTTGTGCTCGACCAGCGGGTGGCCGATGACCGTGAGCCCGTCCATGCTGCCTCCCTTGGGCCCCGCCGAGCATACAGGTGCGCGGGGCCGGCGCAATGGCGTGCGGCGATTGCGGGGCGCAGCGCGCTGGTGTAGGCAGACGGGCGCACGCGGGTGTAGCTCAATGGTAGAGCAGCAGCCTTCCAAGCTGACGATGAGGGTTCGATTCCCTTCACCCGCTCGACGCCTGCCGATCATGCAATTCCGGCTTGCGGCGGGCGCGGCGAGGCGCTATCCGGGCGCCCGGAGCATGGCACGGCAAGATGGGGGTCTGGACCACCATGGCGAAGGCGAAGTTCGAGCGCACGAAGCCGCATGTGAACGTCGGCACGATCGGCCACATCGATCACGGCAAGACGACGCTGACGGCCGCGATCACCACCACGCTCTCCGGCAAGGGTGAGACCGAGGCGAAGAGCTTCGCCGAGATCGACAACGCCCCGGAGGAGAAAGAGCGCGGGATCACGATCGCGACCTCGCACGTCGAGTACGAAACCGAGAACCGCCACTACGCCCACGTCGACTGCCCGGGCCACGCCGACTACGTGAAGAACATGATCACCGGCGCGGCGCAGATGGACGGCGCGATCCTCGTGGTCTCCGCCGCCGACGGCCCCATGCCCCAGACCCGCGAGCACATCCTGCTCGCCCGCCAGGTCGGCGTGCCCTACATCATCGTCTTCCTGAACAAGTGCGACATGGTCGACGACGCCGAGCTGCTCGAGCTCGTCGAGATGGAAGTGCGCGAGTTGCTGAGCAAGTACGACTTCCCCGGCGACGAGATTCCGGTCATTCGCGGGTCGGCGCTGGTGGCGCTGGAAGGT